>NZ_JAGGQC010000026.1:0-277817 GCF_018613455.1 Bacillus sp. ISL-78 | reverse complement strand
GTTTTCAAAGAGCAATTTGTTGTAGGTTTCTTTCAACTAATTCATCTTAACATAACGTTGAATAGTTGTCAACTTCTACGAAGTGTTTCTTTTTTAAAATCGCTCATTAATTAGGCGACTTCATTATCATACTGCTATTTTTCTTTAGTGTCAACATTTAATCCGTAAAATAAGAAGCTCTAATAACACTTACCTCTTGAAACCATCTTGTTAGTGAATACAAAAAAAACACCCTACGTGTTTCATCATTAAATTAATCAACTGGGACGCACTAAACTGAAGATTTTATCTAAACATGACCTTATACTATTTAATTGGATTATTCTTTTATAAAAAAGATTGATCATTTTAATGTTCCTTAATCAACTAAACCAGCTAATAGGATGTCAATATCTTTCTCTAAAATTTTCATTTCCCTTATGAGTATACTATTTTTGTTCATGACAAATAACCCTCCAAAACCCTTTTTGGAAGGATTTTTCTCTGTTTCATAAAACCGTTAATCAGGATAAATCTAGGAATGCTTCTTTTCTTATTAAATAAAACGTAATCCAATGAAGCAACTTATTCATACAAACTGGTTGCCTTCGCTGGAGTAGATTCAAGTGTTCACTCATCAGGTAAGTTTACGGCAACCATTAATCGTTTTACGAAAAGAGGTTCGAGCAGACTTATTCTCTTCCCTTTAATGTCATAACTCATTAACCCTAACCCGAACAATGCAATAAGTAATATCAATAATATCTAAAACATATTTAACATCCCTGTTTTCTCCAAAATAAAAAACACTCTATATGAGTGTTTTTTTGATATTTATTTCTTCATCTTATTGCCTGCAACTGCTGCCACTGTAATAGTAAGAGCTGCTACACCTATTTTAAATACTTTATTATTTTGAATTTTATATTATGTATCCTTTATAAGCATAGTCCTTCTTATTTCTCTAATTTCACTCAGCACAAAAGCCTTATCACTATCTGACAAATCTCCTTTTTGTATCATCGAATAAAGATTCTTTTTTTCCTCTATTAGATCATTCATTAATTTATCATATGAATGATTTAAATTATCGAGATACATCTTAGATAGCTCCGTAAAGTTTGGAATTTTACTATCCAAACTTTCTAAAGCTTCCACAGGTAGCTTAGGTAAATTCTCTATAAATCCTTCAAACATTTCTATATCAACTATTTCTTTAGCATCTTCTACACCAAGTTTATCAAAGACCTTTTTAACCTTCATTAAATTTTTTTCATTATCATTTGCCAATTAGAATATTCTCCTAGGATTGACAATATTCCTGCTTCAAATTTAAAAACTGCCTCTCACAAATGAAGGACTCCTCAAAAATTAATCTGTATTAAATCCTATTCTCTGGTATCTTCAACACTGGCTACCCGTTACTTGAAGAAGAAAACTTCATTTTTCAAATCTAACTAACGTTTTTTCGGATATTTCAATCTGGTCAATATCAAAGTTATTGATTTGGAAAGTTATCTCACCCTCTCGCTTTTCAGCTTCTTCTCCTACCCAACAACTATACAGTTCAAAAAAACCGCCTTTTTCAAGGTAACTGTCCATAAATTCACATAGTTCTATTAGCTTCTTTTTTGATTCGACACACGATTTTGGGTTCGTATATTCTGTAATCTCAATTCCCCAATGACTTGATACTTCATAAACATAAGGAGTAGTAAACTGATATTTCTTTACATTTAGCAGGTCATACTCACCCGCAAAACAACTGCCAATATAAAAAGAATCATCTGAATATTCATCATCATTAATCGGTATTTCTATATTACAGCCAATGTAGGAAGCCAAACTCATTTCCACTCACTCCTTATTATTTCTTCTTAAACTGTTCTGCCCCTATAGTTGCATAAGAAAGAGCTGCCTTAAAGACAGCTCTGACCACCCGTTAGTTGAAGAACTAGCTCTTAGTAAAATAAGAACTGTAAATATATTATCCCATTACATCTTTAAGACGTTTATTTTGTCTTTTTAAGAATAGCCAAAATATCAAAAGAACACTAAATAAAGTAAATAATAATATCGGTGCCTGAAAAATACTCCAAGTGCTTGGTCCGTAATAGGTTAATTGGTGATGTCTCTCAATAGTCTGTTCGTACGAACTTTTATATTCATATTGAATGATCCATCGATTATTCGCCATCACAACAGTTCCTAAATCGTAACCACTAGGGGTAATAGGCACATTCTTCCTAAGTATCCCCTCGTTCCCAATGACGATGGCAGCTTTATTGTACTCAATAGGATAGATTGTTGTAGGTTTCTGTTTTACAGAAGCATTTTCTTGTAACCAATCTTCTATATCTGCTGCTGGAAAAACAGCTAACAAATTAAGTTTTTTATTATACTTATTAAAAATGGTAAGAAGTTGTTTTTCTTCTTTTTCAGTCACTTCTGTTGAGGCTCCAAGAATATGTAATACATCATCCATAATGGCTTCTTTTTCTTGTTCTACTACTTCTAACTTAGTTATTTCTGCTTTAATTTCACTAAACTTTATTATCGAATGAATTAGAAAAATGAATCCAAACAGCAAGGAGAAAAGTGTTGCTAGAAGTAAATAATTCGTCAGTTTCTTTTGAACGTTGAAGAAGCTGGATACTTTTTGGAATGGTCTCTTTACTTCAACTTTATACACTTCATCTATCTCATCGGAAAAATCAACATCATTTTTCATACTCTCTAATAATTCTCTACATTTTTCACACGAGTTCATATGTTCCTCAATAAAATGATTACTATCTTGGCTGCACAAATGATCGATATAAGATGGGAGTAAATCTCTCACTATATTGCATTTATTGTCCATTGTTATCCTTACCCCTTTCCCTTAATTTCATCTTAGCCCTATAAAAAGTAACTCTTGCCCAGTTTTCATTTTTCATCTGAATTTCTCCTATTTCTTTGAAACTAAGACCACCTAAGATTCTCAAAAGTAAAACCTCTTTATATGGTTCTTCAAGTAAGTGTATTATTCGGTATAGGGCAATTTTGTCTTCCGAATAAATAAGTTCAACTTCAGGAGAAGTATGTATTGCGGCATCTTGAAGCATATGTCTTTGTTGTTTCTTATTACGTTCAAGATGCTTATAATAGGAGTGCTTCGCTATTTGACAAAGCCAAACTGACATTTTACATTCACCAATATATCTATCAATGGATTTTACAGCTTGATAGAAGGTTTCTTGTGTTAGTTCTTCTGATAAATCTGGGTTGTGACAAAGACACATTAGATATTTAAAAACTTCTTTAGCATAATTGCTATAAATTTCATCTAGTTCTCCCAAGCCTTTTCCTCCTTTCGTCTATATATCCGATTCAAGTCAATTTTGTTACAAAAAATATTTATTTTTATTGGCAACAGAAAACCGCCAAACAAAATGGCGGCTTAAGCATTTAATTCAACATAACTAACCTGCCCCGTTACTTTAAGTGAAATGTTTCATAATATGTTCTCTTATACAAACAAAAATCTTTTGTTTCCTTTAGCCTCTATTTGCACGTGTGAAATGAACAAAGCAGCATAAGATATATATTAGAGTGAACTATGTAAGCTGATTTTCATAATACATTCCATTTTCCTTCTTTTATTTTGAATATTTCAACTGATTACATTCCTTGCAAAAACAAGAATAAGAAGAGGGGCAGGACACAAACTATGCTAAAAAGGAGAGTGTATATCATGGATGAAAAGGGTTTAAAACAGAACGCTAATAATACTTTACGTACGAATAAAAAGAAAACTTTAGAAATAATAGCAAGTGTTGATGAGTTGAAAAAAGAGCATGAACCAGAGTATGTCTTTTTATATTGGGATGAGTTGAGATAACCTTTAGTTTAAGAAGTTACATGCTTTATAAGCCTTATTTGTACTTATAAAGTTACAATCCTTCTAAAAAATCCACTCTTTTAGAAGGACTTATGACCCTTTCTTTTATAACTTGTTCTGCTTTTTAATACCCGCATACACATCGTCCCTTTGCTTTGGTTGATTTTTACATTTTTTAACCACTTTTTCAATCACCATTCTTCATGCTCCTTCATATAATACCTCAAAGGAAAACCGGGGGTATCAACATGCAAGACAATCAACATGGATCGCAAATGACTGAGGTTGAAAAGTTTGATGAATGGGTAAAAAGTTTTTTTCTGGATCCGGAAACTTGTGCGTTGGATCATCAACTTTTTTCAATTGATATATACGAAAGTGACGATGAGTATATGGTGGAAGCGGTTTTGGAAGATCATGATGTGAAAGATATTAAAGTATGCCTAAGTGATAATGAGCTATCGATCATCGTTGACGATACTCATAAGCCATTTCTTGAAAAAAAAGAAGATAAGCTACCCACACAGAGAAAAATCCCTTTCCCCTTTTCGATTTGCTCACGCAGAATTACCGCTGAATTCTCGAATCCGATTTTGGTGATTCGCATCCATAAGTTTTCCCCCGGAAAAACAGCTGAAGATATTAACATTGAGTAGTTCGTTCATAAAAATAAAAAGAATGGCCTAGGGGACCACTTCCCCCTTAGCCATTCTTTTTTCTTGATTATCCAGCAAAATAAAAGGACGTCCGACTTCCATTTTGTGTCGAAAAAACTTGAAGCTGTGCATCGATTCTTTCTTTCAATTCCGGCACATGGGAAATTATCCCTACCAATCTTCCAGTGCTTTGTATATCCATTAATGCTTCAATCGCATGATCAAGGGATTCAGGGTCGAGCGTACCGAAACCTTCATCGATGAACATCGTTTCGAGTGAAATTCCGCCAGCATTCTGCTGGACAACATCCGCAAGACCCAAGGCAAGTGCAAGGGAAGCCTTAAAGCTCTCTCCTCCCGAAAGGGTTTTGACATGCCTCTCTTGCCCTGTATATTGATCATACACCGATAACTCCAGACCGCTCTGGATATTCCTTCGTGTAGGATCAAGCTTTCGCAATAACTGATATCTTCCGCTTGTCATTTTCAGCAGCCTTGAATTGGCTTCTTTTAAGATATCATCTAAAAAGGCTGCCAGTACATAACGTTCAAAAGTTATTTTAAAGGAGTTTTGACCCTTGGAAATCTCAGACAGATGACCGACGATACTGTACCTTTCATCCAAACTTTTCTGTTCTTCCCTAATTTGCGCCAATTTCCTTTGGACTTCTTCGTTAGTCCGTTTTTCAGCCTGCAATTCATTCTGTTTTTGGCGTAACGACTCCAATTCTTCATCGATGAAATCGAAAGTCTTTTTCAATCCTTCAAGATCCGGTTTGGTCACATCTTTTAATTTCATTTCCAAATCATGAAACAGACTTAAAACACTTTGCCAATTTTGATTATACTTCTGAACTTGGTCCTCCAAATTTCCAAGAGCAGCTTCCGATATTTTTGCTGCCGTATATTCTTTATAATTGGAAAAACCTTGATTGGTCATATCCGCAATTAACTTTTCCCGCTCCTCTTTCAATTCTGTATTTAAAGCCTCGATATTTCCACTTAGGGATTCTTTTTTTGCACTGATGGCGGATTCTCTTTCCTTCACCAGTTGAAGGTTTTTTTGTGCATCTTCCAAAGCCGACTGTAAGCGTTTCTGTGTATTTACAGCCATTCGATAAGCTGCAGTATATTCTTCCTCTGTCCGTATTCCGTCAGGCAGGGAATCGGTTAATCCTGTTAGTTTTGTAGAGTTTTCAATATACCTGGTTTTCCCTTGGTCCTCTTTTCTCTCTAAAGAGATCAGATTTTCCTTTAGCTCGGATGCTTTCTCTTTTAAATCCAGCAACCTTTTTTCCAGATCATTTAATACTGACTTTTTCCGCATCAATTCTTTTAGCTGTTCTTGCAGCACTTTTCCTTTTTGTACAAACTGCAGCAAATGCTCATCAATATCTTCATCCCTAAACTCCGGCATGTCATTTTGTAAGTCACTTAGCTTCTCTTGTGAAGACTCTAACAGTGCGTCATATTTGGA
This sequence comes from Bacillus sp. ISL-78, assembly GCF_018613455.1. NCBI lineage: Bacteria > Bacillati > Bacillota > Bacilli > Caryophanales > Bacillaceae > Bacillus > Bacillus sp. ISL-78. Next base: position 271,822 of record NZ_JAGGQC010000026.1, on the reverse strand, counting down.
TTTCGCTTGATAATATTCACTTTCAGCTTGGCTTTTTTGTTGTTCCGCCGTTTTCAGCTTGTTTTCTTGCTCTTTCAGCTCCAAATCCGTCGGCATATGCTCATGCATCTGTGCTGGTTTTGGATGACTTTGAGAACCGCACACAGGACAATTTTCTCCAGAGTGCAGCATGGAAGCAAGCATACCCGCTTGGCCTGATCGCCAGTTTCGGTTCAGGGTTTCCAGTTTTTCCTTCTCCTGAATTTGTATTCTTTGTAACTCCTGGAACCGATTATTCTTTTCATCCAGCACTCGTTTCGTATTCTGGATTTCATAAAGAACTTCTTGTAGCTTTTTAATTTTCGATAAAGATGAATGATTTCTTTCTGCTTCAATTTCCTGATCACGATAAAGAACAGCCGCTTTTTCCGCTTCTGTTTTTTCTTGAGCGACTTTCTCAGCTTCCGCTTCGACCGACAGATGTTCCGAAACAGTTTTTTCACGAAGTCGTTTACAAGTTTGCCACTCTTTTTCATCTAAGGTAACCTGTGCTTTTAAGCTTGCAAAAGTCATGACAGCCTCTTTTACCTGCTCAAGCTGATGAACAGCTCGGACTGCCTGCTCTCTTTCATTTTCCTTCAACATTTCCTTATCATAGGAATCCTGCTTCTCAATGCGCTCAGTTCGTAACTTCTCGGACTGCTCACTTAACTTTTGAAGTTCGGTTTTCGCATCTTGCACTTGTTTGCCAATTCGCAAATAGTATTGTTCCTGCTTTTCAAGTGAAGCCGCTTTGTGTGCCATTTTAATTTGGACTTTCACTAGTTCCATTTCTGGCAGCTTTGCTTCAAGGGCCTCTTTTTCTTTTCGAAGTTTTTCTTTTTCCGAAAATCGATTTAATAAATCGACAGCTTTTGAAAGCTCTTGATTTACTTGATCACGAGCTTTTTGCTTTTCCTGTATTTGGTTATTTATATATTCATTTTTTTCTGTTGCTTGTACAATGACTTCCTGTAACAACGGTAAAACCTGCTGTTCATTAGGCTCTTCCCCTTGCAATTGCGCCTGCAGCTCTTCATGATTTCCAGGATGGATGCCTTTCATCAATTCAATTCGCCGCTGAGCACTTTTTTCGCTTTGCTTTCTTAGGATGGAAGCCTCTTCTTTTAATTTTTCTTCTATTCGTTTATAAAGTTCTGTATGAAATAATTTCTGGAGAATCTGTTCTTTATCCTTGCTGTCGGAAGTTAACAGTTTTCGGAATTCATTTTGTGGAATCATCAGGATTTGCCGGAATTGGTTCGCATCAAGTCCAATGAGTACCTTTATTTTTTCATCAACTTCCCGGATATTTGCACCCAGCAATTTTTTCCCTTCAGGCAATAACTTATATAATTCAGCCTTTGCTCCAACAGTAGTTGTTCCTTCACCTGCTTTTTTCTTCCGTTCCTGTTGTGGCGACCGGATCACCAAATACGTTTTTCCACGCAAGGTAAATTGTAACGAGACTTCAGTCAACATGTCATCTTCGGCAAACTGACTTCGTAAATCTTGCCCGCTCCGATCTTCACCGCTGGCTTTTCCATATATTGCAAAACTAATCCCATCAAATATCGTTGTTTTCCCTGCGCCTGTCTTTCCAGAGATGACAAACATGGTCCGTTCCCCAAGGGAATTAAAGTCAATGGTTTCCCTTCCTGCATATGGTCCGAATGCCTGCATCGTTAAAATATCCGGTCTCATTTCAAAGCCTCCTCTTTCTTAACAGCTTCAATTACCGAAACCATCAAATCCTGCTTTTGTGAATCAAAGTCCCTATCAGTCATTTCTTGATAAAACGTTTCAAACAGGTCCAATTCTGATTTCCGTTCATCTTTAACGGAAGTGAAGGAATTTTTCCTCCTAAGGTCGGTCAAATCCCATTTTCGCTCCAGATGAAGTACGTTCGGATAAATCTGACGCAAGCGGTTAATGGGATCGATGAGTGCACCCTCATCATTTAGTGTTATTTTCAAATAGTCATCCCTTTTTTGCGATTGATAGAAAGCGGGATCAAGCAACTCTTCCATAACCCCGGATATTTCCCTCATATCGAATTTGGGTGTCAAAGAACGATAGCGTATATTGAAACTTCCATCTTCTTGCATATCGACGATGGAAAGCGATTTATTCTGCTTGGCCTCGGAAAAAGAGTATTTTAATAGTGATCCAGAGTAAAACACCTTAGGATGACGTATCGCGTCTGGGCTATGTAAATGCCCAAGTGCCGTATAATCGAACGCATCGAATAAGTCGGATGAGACACAGCCAGAACCACCTACCGACAAGACCCTTTCCGAATCGCTCGTTTTTCCGCCTAATACAAAAGCATGTCCTACAAAGACATTTGGCTCATCACTATTGAAATTCTCGGCTATCGTTCCGGTTATCCGCTTCATCGCTTCTTGATGGGAATGAATGCTATCATCTTCAAAAAGATGGCGGACCGTCCCAGGTTCTGCATAAGGAACACAATAAAAGTTCACGCCCTTGATGCGAACCGGCTCACATGTTTTTGTCAATTTCCCATGAATGTATAACTGACTATGACGATACCACGATGAACCGAATGCGAGTCTTTCCGCAGAATCATGGTTTCCCGATATCGCAACGATCGGTGTATTCATTTTCACATTAATCGTATAAAGGATTTCATCAAGAAGCTCCACTGCTTCAGTCGGAGGCACGGAACGATCATATAAATCACCGGCAATCACCACGGCATCCGGTTTTTCCTCTTCGACAATTTCTATGAATTGCAAGAGTGCATGCCTTTGGTCATCTGTCATATGCACCCCGTGAACGATTTTACCTAAATGCCAATCAGCCGTATGGATAAATTTCATAGTTTCACTCCGTCCTAAATTTTACTTACTATTATTATATCAAAAATTTAACGAATAGCATGGTTTGGGTACAAACGTTCTAATTTTTACCACACTGCCCCATTCTTTTGCATGATGTAAAATAAAAAAAGCATCCTCTAAAAGAGTCTGCTTTTTTCATCATTAGCTGAATAAATGTTCATATGGACCCATATTCACCTTTCTTTCAGCTAATTTTTTTTGCAAAAATTTATGGTCCCGCTTTGGTGTGGCAATGATATAGCCGCGTATCACTAAATCTTCCGTAATATCGCCCGCTTTTTCCTTTAGCGCCAACTCCCCGATTTTTCCCGCAATCTTATGACGGGCAACATCACGAAAAAGTTCTGGCACAGGACTCACTAAATCTTCCAGTAATTCCTTTTGCTGCTTTGACCATAAGTGCTTTGTTTGATCCAAATAGTATTCTTCCCAATCCATATCGGATTTCCCATCTTCTTTTGGAAATCTTTTCAGAAACTTTCGAAACATGAAAAAGCCACCTATGCTCATCAATATAATTAAAAGGGCTACCCAAAATAGAATGAACCATAAAAACCATCCGCTAAGCAAAGTACCACCTCATATGTATAGATTGATCGTCACTATTATTATAGACAGTAACCCATATCTTTACAAGACTGGAAATGCAATCATTCCTGACCGCTCACTTCCAGCAAGACGAGTGAAAAATCCCCTACCGCATTTTCTTCATATAGATTCGTGACCGAAGTTGCATAATTAAAAATCTCTGCACGAAACTCCTCGTTTGACTGTGGAATCTTCAAATCAAAAACCATCTGATAAAGAAGTGTAGTAATATCATGATATTCACTATGTGTGACCTTGAAATTGAAACTGACTTTTCTGATTTCCTTACCTTCAGAGTCCTTTACAGTTTCAGAAAGAAAATCCGTAACTTGAAGCGGAACATCGTTTAAAAGGACCTCGTCAAACATTATCAACATCTCCTTAATAAAGTGGTTAAAGACATGTTATCACTAGAAACTTTCAGCGCCAATTATTCAACCTTGAAAAAACGAAAAAACGTGCAAAGGAAACCTGAGCACGTTTTCTTCAGATAAATTTACTTTCCCTTTTTAACGATTATACGCCATTTAGCGTCATCGATTTGCTCGAACTCGGTGATTTCATGACCTTCTGTAGCAGCCCAACGCGGAATGCTTTCCGTTGCTTGTGTGCAATCGAAATTAATGATCAATTCCTCACCTTTTGCCATGTCCGCGATCGCTTCTTTTGCTTCCACTAAAGGAAATGGACATACCATTCCAGTCGTCTCCAGTACCTTTGCCATTTATATTCCACTCCTTGATTAAAAAGTTTTTGACTCGTATCTTAAGCCGCTTTGGACGCGGCGGCTGCCTGCTTTTGCTTACGGATGATCGTGAAATATGTTGCTACCCATGTACCCAGCAGGAAAAAGACAATCGCAATCCAACCTTGCCAAGCAAATAACGCCGAGTTCACCAGGCCATTTCCGATTGTGCATCCCCCGGCAACACTTGCACCGAATCCCATGGTTACACCGCCAATTGCATTATTACGTAACGTTTTCATATCAGGCAAACGCCAACGAAATTCACCGCTCCCTTTGGCAGCAATGAAAGAACCTAAGAAAATGCCTACCACTAAAAACGTTCCCCAATCGATTAACGCATCATCTCCAGTGATAAGGAAAGTTAAAATGTTCGCGGAAGGCGCTGTAATTCCAAGTCCGAACATCCTCCCTGTCATTGCACTCAGCGGCCAAGCCATGATTGCAATAAGGCCGACCAATAATGCTGTCACAAAAGGATGCCAGCGTTTCTCGAATAAGATGTGGGCCAATCCCGTTTTTTTCGGTTTCATTTTAAAAATTGGTAGTTTCGGTTTTCTCAATTCACGAATCACCAATATGCCAACCAAGAGTATCACAATAATAACAAGCACCCAAGGCGAAACATTTAACGTTTCCTGAATATACGTATCTTTTGTACGATAAGATAACAGATTATCCCCTGCCACTTTCCATACACCATATTTCGTCATTGCTGCCCCTAGCATATATCCAAATAGGGCAACCCAACTTCCGATCATGCCTTCTCCGGCACGATACCATGTTCCAGTGGCGCAGCCTCCTGCCAGAACCATACCAATACCAAAAATAAAGCCACCCACAATGGTTCCCAGCCATGGAAACCCATCATTTCCAAACTGAATGACCCCTGTATCATTCAATGCATAAACTCCAATACTTTGTATCGCTATAACAATAAATGTAGCCAAAAACATCCGTCCATCTTTAGCTAAAATCAAATCACGATATGCACCCACAACACAGAAACGGCCTCTTTGAAGCACAAATCCCAGCAGTAAACCACAAATAATCCCTAACACAATCATTTGTAACATGTACCGTTTCCTCCTTAAGTAAAATAATAATAATACTAATATAATATAATCCGGATGAAATTACTAGGTTTTTGGATTGATTTTTTTCTAATGAAGTTCCCATGCAAATGAAAAACCCGAGTCATCATGAATAACGACTCAGGTTTGCTAGATTATTCCTTTAATTATTAAACCATACTGCCTCCGCCCAAACTGGCTGCTTTAACTTTCTTATATTGATAAAGCATGGCAATTCTCCACGGAACGATCATTGCAAAAGCAAGTAAGAAAAACATTCCGCTCAATACACCGATTTCAATCGTGCTTCCCAGCATCAGCTTTGCCACCAGTCGAATCACCATGAGACCAATCAAAATGAATATGAACGCTTTAGAGCGCAGAATATAAATTTTTTCATCTCTAACTTCAAATTTAGATGTTTTGATCAATAAGATGGAAAATAGCATTCCTGCAACAAGTGCCTCCAACAATTCGTATCGAGTGACCCTGAACATCGGGAAAATAAACATCAAGGCACCGGTACTCATAAACAGTGGCGGTAAAATGATTTTCTTTTCATTCACTGGTTTTTCCGTTTCCTTCATCCGTAATATGAAAACACCTATAGCCATCACAATCGCTATACCTGTTGATATATATATCATCTCTTAACCATCCCTTTAAACTAATAATAGGTAAGTGCCATTAAAAATTATATATGACTTCAATTTATAAACAAAGTATATAGTACCTATTTAAGATAAACAAGGAGGTGTTTATTAATTAAGCCCGCTTTTGATGATGCTTCCAATTCCCGCCCTCGACTGTAGGCTTGACGATAAAAACTTGCGCCCTGAAATACCCTTCATAATTTCTTAAATCAGGATTGAATTTCTAATGCTTACCGCCCAATTCCGCCCCTAAGACCCAAAAATCTACGAAATTGGCACAATAAGACCTGATAGCAGGCCTCAACTAGAATAATATTGAAAAAATAACTTATTATGGACTAAAAACCTGTAAAGCCACCGAATAGTCTAGACAGGACTTCAATTATTTTGGTCATCCAATCAAAAAACAAAACCACACCCATCACAATCATTAAATATCCGCCAATCTTCATGATGTATTGGCTGTACTTTTTGATCCATTTCAATTTTCCGACAAAGAAGGATAATATGAAGAACGGTATGGCAAACCCTAAAATATAGGCAGTCATATAGCTCATGGCAGCACTAGGATTAGTTGCCCCCAGGGAAATGACAGCACCTAACAGCGGACCTGCACAAGGCGTCCATCCAGCCGCGAAGGCCAGTCCGATAAGAATGGAACCTATATATCCGCTAGGTCGATTCTTGAATTCAAAACGACTGTCCTTCATCAAAGATTTCGGCTGAAAGATTCCTACAATGAATAAACCAAAAATTATTATCAGGATGGCACCAATCTGACGAATTAATTCTTTGTAATCCGAGAAAAAAGAGCCTAAGTATGAAGTGCTAAAACCTATTGCAATAAATACCAGCGAAAACCCAAGTAGGAAGAATAAAGTATGCAGCATGCTTCTTCTTTGGAGCATGGCGTTCTCGGATTTGATTTCGCCAACACTCATTCCAGTGATATAAGATAAAAAGGCCGGATATAGCGGTAAGCAGCATGGAGAAATAAAACTCAGGAATCCCGCCCCAAAAGCTAAAAACATATTAATATCATTCAAATAAGCTCACTCCTATGTATGTCAACCTATAAACATTGTAACAAATAAGATAAAAAAATACATTTATGGAACTGTGAATATTTCATGACGACCAATAGCTTATAACTGGATGGGCGACAGGCTAAGTTAACTTATTTGAATTCATTAGTCCAAGTCGATATAATTGTTATATTCATACAGATTTTACAACGAACACATAAATTAAGGGTACCTTGAAATAAATGTTGGGGCCAGAAAGGAAATATAATGGCTAAAAAGAATGAATTTCTCGAACAGATTGAATTAAAGAGAAATGAACTTATCAAAATTGTCGCTAAAGATGGTTTAAACTCGCATGTTGCCGTTGAATATAGCCAGCAACTTGATCAGTTACTAAATAAATATAATGAACTTTTTTATAAAACCGGTACAAATTTTTAATCCAGTACATCTCCCATTGATAACCACATAAGTTATTATATGATTTATTTTGCTGTCAATCTCCCCTTTTTACCTTCTTTCTCAATTAGGATACTTAGGCATGACCTTTGCAATATAAGAAAACGGGCAACCGCCATGGGCACTGCCTGTTTTTCCATTTAATATAATGCATATGAATCATTTTGCAATATCAACATCGGGATGTCGGAGCATAGTTTGTCAAAACTAGAACAGCAGAAGATCCAGCTAAGACGGAAGAACCGTCCGGACCACTTCCTACACCAGTGTGACACCCGGTTGTGTACGTTACTTAATCCTCGTTGCAGCACCCTACACACCACATATGAAGTATTTTCGGTTATCTAAAAATGGCAGCCGGAACTTAAATTCTTTAACTGTACTTCCAAGTCGGCGGCCTCAATTGATTTCCATATATATTGATCACGAGTAAACCGTGTGAATTCACGAGTAAATGCGTGGAATTCACGAGTAAATGCGTGGAATTCACGAGTAAATGCAGAATTCACGAGTAAATGCGTGGAATTCACGAGTAAATCGTGTGAATTCACGAGTAAATAGCGCGAATTCACGAGGAAACGCAGAATTCACGAGTAAATGCGTGGAATTCACGAGTAAATCGTGTGAATTCACGGGTAAATGTGCAGAATTCACGAGTAAATGCGTGGAATCCAGAGTTAATAGCGCGAATTCACGGGTAAATGTGCAGAATTCACGAGTAAATGCGTGGAATCCAGAGTTAATGGCGCGAATTCACGAGGAAACCCTGTAAACTCACGAGTAATAGTGTGAATTCACGAGTTAATTAGCAAAATCCAAGAGTTAAACGACCGTATTCATTCACGAGTAATCAGCTAAATCCACGAGTAACAGTGTGAAATTTATGTTCAGAAGTAAATAGCAGGATAGCATTCATTTAAAGACCCTAATTGCGACAATCAATGGACTATAGAGCTATTCGTTTAAGAGATACTTACAAATAAAAGAAACGGTTTTACTCCCTAATGTATTTATTTTTAAATTCATCCAGGAAACCTCACCTTTTCTTGTTCCTTTTTCTAAACGAACATACAAATTAAAATGATTAAAAATGTGTTTGACAAATCGCTCAAAAGATATTATCTTTAATTAAAGATAATTCAATTCAAGATAATGTTTTTTTGTCACTAAATCTCGAATTGAATATATCTAAATTGAAAGTAAATTCCAGGAGGAATCATAAATGATTGGTATTGGTTTATTAGTTATACGCATAGTGATCGGGTTATCGTTTGTTGGACATGGAGCTCAAAAATTATTTGGGTGGTTTGGCGGTCATGGATTGAAAGGCACAGGAGGCTGGTTTGATTCGATTGGCATGAAGCCAGGAGTTACCATGGCCCTATTTGCCGGTCTATCTGAGCTTATTGGCGGAGCTTTATTTGCTTTAGGTCTCCTTACACCCTTTGCCGGTATATTAATTGCACTTACAATGCTCGTTGCGATCGTTAAAGTCCATGGAGCAAATGGCTACTGGGCAACTCAAAACGGTTATGAATATAATCTTGCCATTCTTGCAGTGGCGATTGGCGTTGCGCTAACCGGAGCTGGCCCATACTCAATTGATTCCTTTCTATTTTAAGGAAGCTTGAGTTTTATAATCCCTATATTATGAAAAACACGGAGTTGGATATAACCACTCCGTGTTTTTCTTTTTCCCCATTGCTCAGAATTTTTTATTTTGGTTATCAAAGCTTAAAACTCGAGTAAAGGATACTTCGATTATAGTATTGAGGAAAAGGAACATAGGTTGTCCCATATTTAAATAAGATGGTTTCAATATTGAAATGCAAACTACCTGTGAAATCACTGCTGTACAGTAATATTCACAAATGAGTTGGAATAATGCCATTAAATTATAGAGTACCATTGAATCCTATCTCTATGCCCCCCAAAAGGTAAATTTTGGATTTTGAAGACTAGTTCCTAATTTGAAATATCATGTCTAAAAACTAAGACTCATAATCAGGAAAAGTAGAGTACAGTAATAATGACAATGATCATACCCTCATGTTTTTTTATCTCCGGTGTGTCCTCAATGAATCAACAGAAACGTTATTTTTTATAGAACTAAGTTATTTATATTCCCTCAGAGACAGTTAAAGTGCTCCTATCCCATCCTGAAGATAATAGAAATAAATGGTAATCCAATTCGTTTCTATGGCTTTCAGTATACAAACGATAGATATTTAGACTCTAGTACCCCGATTGATGACATAATCATTTACTCTCTCATAAACCTTACTTCGATGAATATTCCTTAATACTTGAAAACAGAAAAATACAGTAATAAAAAGATCAATGAAAAAGGGGGCAAAATAAATGAGGTTTTTATCTTTTGTGACAGTATTTTTATTTTCTTTTAGTCTTGCCGCAACAGGATTTGCCGAGGAAAATGGTACAAACGTTAGCGAAGAAAGACTGACACCAGAAGAGTTGAATTATCTTGTAAATGAAGTCGGCAATACTCAAGAAGAATCCGAGGATTTACCTGTTGAAGTTTCAAGACGTTTAATTGAAGAGGAGGCTAAAGTTATAGATTCTGGATCGAAATTTATGGTTATATTTGATTCAGAAGTTACTAAACCAGGGCAAATCAGCACTTTTGCATCAATTGCTGCAACAACTTTAAAAATGGGGGGAACTGTATATAAAGTAAAAAGTGATCGTTCAAAAGAAGATAAATTTTATATATACGGTAACTTTCAATGGCTAAAAACACCTTCATTTACTTTAGTGGATAAAATGACGATTGGTTTCCCTTCAGGTTAAGGACTGTACCTGCCAACTAGTGGAGGGAAAGTAAAACAACACCAGCACAGATATTCTCAAGATCAACAAGGAAATGGACGTTGGATTGATTATGTAATCAAGTATTCTCCAAGTAATTGGGAACCAAGTGCTGGAGTGGCTGGTTCATTTGATATAAGGGCTTCTACTAGTAAAACCAAGCATAAAGGGTACATCGGACAATATGTATATGTTCCCACATCCAAAAATGGTAAAATAAACATTAAAATAACGTATGGTCATAGAAGAATTGCTGGTGCACCTTCTGTGTCAGTTTATCCGGCCGGTTTATCTATTACACCAACAACAGCTACAGATACAAGGTCATATGCATTGACGCTGTCTTATTGATCTGTTGTTAGAATGGGGGTCCCATGAGGCAAGTCATTATTAATTTCATTTTCATTCTAATCATATCAGTGATTTTATTTTTTATCTTTAGCTATGATGCATCTTTAGATGAACATTTTATATTGTCTCTTTTACTTATCATTTCTCTGCAAATATCTTTGATATTAGCTATTCTGTTAAAAAGAAGGTAACACCAGAAGAGCAACCATTAATTAATGGTTGCTCTTTTGGCGTTACTTAGCGTCCTTCCTAACCTTTTCCACGCTCACCATATAGAAAGCCCCTTTCCTCACCAAAATTCCCAAGTGTATCTGCGGTTTAGGCTTAAGTGCTAATCAATAAAAATTCTAAACTTTCCCCTGTTTTATTTCCGAATCAGCTTAGAAATAGAATGTTCAGGTATTCATTCGGACTCAATTTAAAACCACATATTAGATTCTCACTCATATAAATCCCCCTTGCATAATCATAAAAAAACCCGGATAAGAACACTTTTATATGTGTTTCTTAACCGGGTTATATAACCAAATCAGTATTTTTACGAACTTTTATTCAATCCCCGGAAACCATCCTGGAGAGTGGATGATCGCTTGCCATAATGGGTCTGGAATATCAAGTTGCTGCTGATTTTCTTTGTTTATTTTGGTCACGATTTCAGCTTCCCTGCCTTGTTCCACTTTTTGTACCCATTCAGGATCAATTATGATTTCACGCCCTAATGCGATTAACGGAACCCCCGATTGCAGTGCTTTGATCGCATCATCTGCTGTATAGATGGAACCAACACCAATTAATGGAACTTGATCTCCGATACGTTCTTTAATGATCTCTATCCGAGGTCGGTCAATGTCGGTTCCCCGTCTTGCTTTCGACCAGAAATCCATTAATGAAACATGAAGATAATCCAGATCCTTTGTTACAAGCCCATCAATTAATGCAAGTGTATCATCCATTGTGATTCCTGGTGTTTCCGGTTCTTCCGGTGAAAAACGGTAACCTACGATGAACGGATCCTTGGCATGGTTGGCAACCGCCTTTTTCACTTCATCCACAACCGCTAATGGAAAAGTTAGGCGCTTTTCAAGAGAACCGCCCCACTTGTCTTCACGACGGTTCGAATGCGGCGAAAAGAATTGCTGTAGCAAGTAACCATTTGCACCGTGAATCTCGACACCGTCAAATCCCGCTTCAATGGCACGTCTGGTGGTTTGACCAAAGTCGAGAATGATCGATTCTATTTCCTTTTCAGATAGTGGACGTGGAACGGCTTTCCCTTCACCTTCCGATGGGATGTTGCTTGCACTGACAACATCACCATTTACCAATTCAGGTGGAACCTCTCGGCCGCCATGAAAAATCTGGAGAATCGCCTTTGCCCCCTTCGCTTTAATCGCTGATGCCAAACGACTTAGACTAGGTATCAATTCATCCTGATCTCCGCCAAATTCCCCGTGAAAGCCTTTGCCATTAGCCGTCACGTAAGTACATGCCGTTATAACCATGCCGACCCCGCTTGACCGACGTTCATAATAGTTAACTTCGGCGTCGGTTACAGACCCGTCAGGATTAGAAGAGAAATTTGTCATAGGTGCCATCACCAATCGATTTTTCACTTCTAATTTCTTTCCTAAATTAAACGATTCGAATAATGGTGTATATTTAGAATTCATTTAGTAATCCTCCATCTAGTTACCCACTGTGTTGGTTGGTATAAGTCATTAATTCACAATATCATCCACGTATTATGATTATAATCATGTATATTTTGCGATTAATGCCGAAATGGCTTCTTTTGGCTGGAAGCCAATAGCTTGATCTACCTTTTCTCCATCTTTGAATAGAATAAGGGCTGGAATCCCCATCACTCCATATTCGCTCGTCGTATCTGAATTTTCATCCACATTAAGTTTAACGATCTTAACCTGATTACCCATTTCCTCATCGATTTCATTAAGAACTGGGGCAATCATTTTACACGGACCGCACCATGGGGCCCAAAAATCAACCAATACTAAGCCTTCCTTGATTTCACTAGCAAAATTATCATCTGTAACATGTTCTATTGTCATGATCATTTCCTCCTTGTATTATCCGAAATATTTATGATCTTTACTCACATCTTTTTAAAATCAAGTTTTGCGATTCTATTTCCCGGAATTTGTACCTCTGATTGCCGGGCAGTTATTTTCGGGTGGATTTTGATGGATTCCAATTTACCGGATAACTCCATAAACCATGTTTCATCTTTAGAAAGTAAAGCCAAATCAATTAAGGCCAAAAGATGAGCTTCGTTACTGATTTCTAGATCCGGCAGTTTTTCAGTCCATTTACTCGGAATCCAAATCGATTTCCCAACCGCTTTTTCATTGTCACTTTCAACTACATTCACTTTAACGATTTCTCGATTATCGCTTACGGTTTCAACGAAACCATGGATAAGTTCCCCATCTCTTGATTTTCCCTGTACCCAGTCCCCATTTTTGAACAGATTATTTTCAACCATTTCCTTAGCACCCCTTTATGTTCATTTAATATTAAAACTATAGTTATTAACTGTATTAATAAAATATACATTTTGTGCAAAGAAAAAACTAAATCAATATCACGGACATTGTTTAATTTTTTCCAAAAATGTGCTGAGAGTTATATCTTCTAAATATTTTTCAAAATATAATTCAGCTTCATTAAATATTTGATCCATGACTACCTGGGTATTTGAAGATATGACACATTTTTTCTCCGGATCGCCTGTACACCACTTTGGTTTCAGGGTTCCATGTGAGACCGCTATATAAATATCCGCCAAACTTACCTCTTCAGGGTTACAGTCTAGAATATAGCCTCCGCCCACACCTTCTTTAGTCTTAACAAATCCCTTTTTTCTTAAGCTGCTCATCATTTTCCGAATCCTAGCCGAGTTTGTACAAACGTTTTCTGCGATGGACTCACTGCTTGCCATATGATCTGGTAGATAAGCTAAATAGACCAAACTATGCACAGCTATTGTAAAATCACTATTCACTTTACGTATCCTCCTCAAGGAGATTACTGTAATATTAATATTTACAGTTGATAAAGTCAACTCAAAAACCTCAACAGCTTCCTACATTATATTTGATCAATTTAGTATTGCAGTGAAATCCCCACTTTACGCTTTTAATATTGTCCAAGTTAATGAGCCTTAAAGTAAGACTTGGTGATACACTAAATTGACAACGAATCCATTCTTTCTTCATGAATGGTTTTTCTATTTACAAATATTCAAATAAAAAACACCCGATTACTCGGATGATTACTTTAATCAATTTTATATTCACTAACTCATTAATGGTTTAGTGCTTAAATAAAAAGATTAATAGAAAAATTTTTTATTTTTTACATTTAGATTTCAATTTGAATTTTGATTCCCATTTGTTGTCTTTAAATTTACATTTGTGTTCAAATTTAAGTTCGCACATAGGAAAACAAATCTTACATTTTTTCACAAAATCATTTATCATTCTAACCACCCTCCTTAATACTGTATATGCATTTTTTGATAGAAAGTGTGGACAAGTATAATTTTTTGGCGCATTTACTTTCCAAATAAATAAGCCCTCACATAGATTGAGGACTTACCTTACCATTCCAAAACAAAAACCACCTTTTCTGAATCATTCATTCAGAAAAAGTGGCTTAAGAAACAAAAATGAAAGATAAACCAAAATTTTATATAAAATCGGTGGAAGGATTCAGACTAAATCCATTTCGATATTATATAAAATTTTGCATCCAATCTTCCAAGAACATTGATATATCAAGGTTTCATGCTATCTTATTTTGTTTGTTGTTTATTCATGGCGCTCATCATTTGATTAATTTTCTTTTGGGATGGTTTCATACCCATTTGCATCATCATCATTTTCAACATTTGTTCGTTAATTGGCGGATTTTTCTTTAAGTAATCCATCATGTATTTACGAGCGATGAAAAATCCCAGCACTACTCCAGCAATCAATGCCAGTACGCCAACTAGAATGTAAACCCACATACTATTTCCTCCTTCATGTTGTCTAACATCAGTGTACTAGACCAAAGGTTATTATACAATACCCGCTACCGAAAAGTCCCCCATTTAGACAAATTTTCTTTCTTTTATCGGTTTTAACCAACCGTATTTTTCATGTTCAAAATCAATGGCCAGAAAACTCGCTTCATATTTTCGAATACTTTCAAAGAAAGCCGTCTCCGCTTCATAATCTCCTTCAGCTTCAAGGGTAATGGAATTATTCTGAATGATTAAAACGGCTTTACTTGATCCGTTTGTTTTTTCTAAATAGTATTTTCCATTTTGAGTCCAATAATTCATCTTTTTTTGCAAACGTTGTTCAATAGCTAACTGCAACTGGATAATCGGGACTTTTTTGGTGACATATTCGATTTGTTTTTGCAAAATACTCTTCAGTCTGCCCCTTGCTTGAATATATTCCAAAAACAAATTGAAAAATAGCTTTTCTCTTCCATAGTAATGATGGGCAAATTCATCTTCGATTAAATAAATTTGATAGGTTCTCATCAGCCAATGCCTCCTAGCTTTCCTATTTTGGTCACGAAACATCTAACCGCCAGCACCCTGTCCACTATTTTCCACTATTGATGACTTTCCCCTTTAACTGACACATTTAAACGAAATTTATTTATTCTTATTATATATTGACAAACAAAAAAGATATGTTGTTTGCTGGAGAAATTTTCTTCTTTTTTTGTCGAATGGAAGATTTCCTTTAGTATAGAAGCACATTCAATATTGATAAAAAAACTGACACCAATCTAGTTGGTGTCAGTTCCGCATTACTATTATTTAAGCATTTCTTTAACACGAGCAACTACATTTTCTACAGTGAAACCGAATTCTTCCATGATTTTACCGCCTGGTGCAGAAGCTCCAAAATGATTGATGGCTAATATTTCACCCTCATCACCTGCATAACGATCCCAGCCAAACGGTGAAGCCACTTCGATAGCTAAACGTTTTTTCACTGCCGGATTGATTACGCTTTGTTTATATTCTTTTGATTGAGTTTCAAATCGGTCCCATGATGGCATGCTGATTACCGCAACATCAATTCCTTCATTCGCTAAAGCATTCTGTGCTTCCACAGCCAAGTTCACTTCGGAACCAGTCGCAAGAAGTAATGCATCAGCTACTTCTTTCTTAGAAGCAGAGATGATGTAAGCACCTTTTGATACACCTTCATACGCAGTTTCGGAAGTGCCTTTTATTGTTGGCAATCCTTGACGAGTCAGTACAAGAGCAGTTGGTTTATTTGTTGACTCCATAGCAACTTTCCAGGCTGCTGCCGTTTCATTGCCATCAGCTGGACGGATTACCCCTAGGTTAGGCATTGCACGCAATGATGCTAATTGTTCGATTGGCTCATGAGTCGGTCCGTCTTCGCCTACAGCAATGCTGTCATGGGTGAACACATAGTTAACAGGCAGTCCCATCAGTGCTGCCATTCTTATGGCAGGACGAAGGTAGTCAGAGAATACGAAGAATGTTCCTCCATATACTTTTAAGCCACCATGAAGTGCCATTCCATTTAAAGCCGCACCCATAGCGAATTCACGTACACCGAACCAAATATTACGGCCACTGTAATTACCTGGTAATAGATCTGTCTCACCTTTGATGGCAGTATTATTAGACCCAGCTAAATCAGCAGAACCCCCAATGAAGCTAGGGACCTTTTTGGCGATCGCATTCAGTACTTCCCCACTTGAAGCACGGGAAGCTAATGTCTTACCTTCTTCATAGACTGGAATTTCCTGATCCCATTCAGCAGGCAGTTCACCTTTGATGGCAAGCTCCAATTGCTGTGCTAACTCAGGATGTGCTTCTTTGTAATTTTTAAACAATTCATTCCAAGCTTCTTCTTTTTGAGCTCCTGCATCAACAACAGCTTCATTGAAGTGTGAATACACTTCTTCAGGTACATGGAAGTCCTCTTCGAATGTCCATTTGTATGCTTCTTTTGTCAATTTCAGCTCATCTGCACCAAGCGGAGCGCCGTGAACGGCAGATTTACCTGAACGATTTGGTGAACCGTAACCGATAACCGTCTTCACTTCGATTAATGTTGGGCGTGCTTCGTCGGTTTTCGCTTCTTCAATCGCTTTAGCAATTTCCTGAAGATCGTTCCCATCCTCAACGCGAATATATTGCCATCCATATGATTTGAACCGGTCAGCTACGCTTTCACTAAATGATTGACTTAAGTCGCCGTCAAGGGAAATGTCATTAGAATCATATAAAACAACAAGTCTTCCCAGTTGTAGATGTCCAGCTAATGAAGCGGCTTCCGCAGAAACACCTTCCATTAAATCTCCATCCCCACAAATGCTATATGTATAATGATCGACCACATTATAAGAATCACGGTTATAGCTTTCTGCCAAATGACGTTCTGCCATTGCCATTCCGACCGCCATTGCGATACCTTGTCCAAGCGGTCCGGTAGTTGCATCCACACCAGCTGTATGTCCGTATTCAGGATGGCCTGGAGTTTTACTGCCCCATTGGCGGAAGTTTTTCAAATCATCGATAGATAAGCCATAGCCCGATAAATGAAGAAGGCTGTATAACAGCATTGACCCATGACCAGCTGATAGTACAAAGCGATCTCTATTAAACCAATCTGGATTTTTCGGGTTATGGTTCATATATTCGGTCCAAAGTTTATACGCCATCGGCGCTGCACCCATTGGCATACCTGGATGGCCTGAATTAGCCTTTTCAATTGCATCAATCGATAATGTACGAATCGTATTGATAGAAAGTGCATCTAATTTATCTAACATATCGTAAAACATCCCTTCCTGTAATGTACCTCTTTATATTATAGTGACAAGCATAATATCACAACTAAAATCACTATTTAATGCCCCGATATTACAAATTTCTAGGAATAAGAAGTCCCCTATTTAGATTAAACTAAATAGGAGAATACATA
This sequence comes from Bacillus sp. ISL-78, assembly GCF_018613455.1. Lineage (NCBI taxonomy): Bacteria > Bacillati > Bacillota > Bacilli > Caryophanales > Bacillaceae > Bacillus > Bacillus sp. ISL-78. The sequence continues at coordinate 254,222 of NZ_JAGGQC010000026.1, read as the reverse complement.
CATGAATGCACATTCTTTTTACTCCAAAATGCCAAAGAATCCTCAAATGGAATGTTCCATCAGAAGAATCCAGGCATTAATGTAAATTTCGTTTTTCTTTTATATTTTTTATCTTTTGAGGAGTGACGTCATTACCCTCTGGATCCACGACTTTCACATGCTCCAACGTGTCGGACATGGATTTTCTGAATGTTTCCAAATACTCACTTCTCAATTGTGTTTGCTCTTTCGCTTCAACTTCCGTCAAGCCTTCAGCCTTTGCCTTTTTAGAAAGTACATTTATACGGGCTATTTTTTCTTTTGATAACATAATTTCGCTCCTTCATAATCTGCGGATATTGTCATGGTATTAAAAAAAAGGCGAAATTACAAGTTCTATGATTTACTTTCCTTTGCATTCATTTGATGTTCGAGAAAACGCCTGTTCACAGTAGCCTTGGATACATTGTATCCAAAGCCTCTTAATGTCGCTGCGATTTCTGAGAATGTTAATCCATTGGCACGCAGTTTAATAATTTCTTCAATAGGAATCTCCATACGGTCCCTTCCAGTGGAATTCCTTTGATTCTGAAGATTTTTTTGAGGACGGTACCCTTTTTCAACGGCTCTCATCATTCCGCGCTTGATTTTAAGATTATGTAGTTTCCTTTGATATTCTTCTACAATGCCCACTATCTGAATGACCATGGCATCCGAATCCGATAACTCCAGCTCCCCATCGTGTGAGAGCGTATAAATTTTCACTTCTTCTTTAAGGATGACATGGAAAAGGGCTATTTTGGCATTCCCTCTTCCCAGCCTTGTTTCGTCCTGGATTAATAGGACTTCAGCTTCTTTGGTTTTAAATAGTTCGAGCATGTCAAAAATGCCATCCCGATTCAACTCATAACCACTTGCCTGTTCTTTTATAATGGAGACAACTTCCACATCCAACTTTTCAGCCAATTTGACTAATTCATCTTCCTGCCTTGCCAATGATGTTTCCTGTGACTCTTTTTCGGTGCTGACCCTACAATAGATTACCGCCTTCATAATACCCTACCTTTACTACTTACTTCTCACTGGCCAAATTCTGGACAAGTTCTTCCCCTTTAACAGGTATGACAATGACTTGTCCAGGTTTTATCGAATCCGCACTGACTCCATTATTCTCTTCTATCCAACCAATGAATTCTTTTTTTGTCAAATTTGATTCTTCATATTCTTCGGCAATTCCCCATAGGGTGTCACCTTCACTTACTTCTATAGAAAGGAAATCCTTTTTTTGATCATTGTTCAATGTACAAGAGAATAAAATTGAAAAGATGAATACTGATCCCGCTAATAGAATCGTATAAATATAATTTTTGTATAATTTTTTCATAATAATCCCTCCAAAGCGAATGTTCGTTCGTATACTATGATCAAATTATAATACGAACGTTTGTTTCAGTCAACAACAAAATTCGAACTTATGTTTGTATAGAGATGGGGGCCATGCTATAATGTAGCAAAGAACATTGGGGAAGAGGTGCACAAATGACAAAACTATCAAAACGGCAGCAAGATATTCTTGATTTCATTAAAGAAGAGGTCCGCCAAAAAGGGTATCCGCCTTCCGTACGGGAGATTGGCGAAGCAGTGGGGCTTGCATCAAGTTCAACAGTACACGGACATTTATCCCGCCTGGAAAGTAAAGGCCTTATTAGACGTGACCCAACCAAGCCAAGGGCCATTGAAATAATGAATTTGGAGGAAGCGAACAATATTCCCAAAGTCAATGTCGTGAACGTGCCGTTACTTGGAAAAGTAACAGCGGGCATGCCGATAACAGCTATTGAGAACATTGAAGAATACTTTCCGCTTCCCGAAAGCATGGTTCCACATGATGACCATGTATTCATGCTGGAAATCATGGGTGAAAGTATGATTGAAGCAGGAATTCATGATGGGGATTATGTCATCGTGAAACAACAAAGCAGTGCCAATAATGGAGATATCGTCGTGGCGATGACGGAAGATGATGAAGCCACTGTAAAACGATTCTTTAAGGAACCGGATTACATAAGGCTTCAGCCTGAGAACTCAAATATGGAACCAATTATTTTACGAGATGTTTCGATACTTGGAAAAGTAATAGGCTTATATAGACAAATACACTAAAAGCGCTTCCCGCGCTTTTTTTGTTTGTTTAATTTATGTCCCGAATTCTCTCAATATGCATATGGAAGAGTAGATAATGATATATTTTTAATAGACTCAAGTTTTCATGGGAAATTAAACATCCTTTATACGGATGAAAGTATCTCCTTTCTGGTAATATGAACTTTGGAAGAAAGCTCATTGAAATAAAAAAAGAGGGTTTAAAATCCCCCCCCTTTACAATTAATTTCACTCTTAACCTTTGGTTCACTTAAATAATGTTAGATCGACCAAGTCATCCCACCAATATGTCCTGTTTAATTTTCTGGGCATAAGGACAATTTGCTTAATGAATGTTACCTTGCTCATTAAATCTCTCATTATCAAGCATAAATCTTTATTTCCAGGGAACTCACTCCTAAATATATCCACCTAACACCCGTTGAATTAATACTTTTATATGGGATTACGACTGTTTACATTGGCGGTTACCATCTCCCCAGTTACCCGTACCATTTCGCACCTACCTCATATTTCATCAAAAAAATGCCTCCTCAACTAAGAGAAGGCATTCGCTATTTCTCGATATAGACCGAACGAATCAATGTCCGGGTTCTTTCGGTACCATCCACATTTTTTTCCTTAACATCTATTGTTACATTATAAACACCTGACTTAGGTACTTCTGGAAGGGTGCCAGTAAAATTTTCAGTATCCATTGCCTTAATTGAGTTTTTTTCACTAATTTCTTTACCGGTTTCATCTAGCAGATGAACCAAAAATGTTGTGCTGATTGGTCTTTTTTTATCATTCATTGGATTCTTTATTAAAAATTTTGCATCTTTTTGCTTAACTTTACCGGCCATACTTAATGTAATGGGGTTCTTTTCGTTAAATTGTGCTGTGAACAGGTAGGCGTCTTTTGGCGATTTAGTCTTCATACGTACTTTCCAGTCACCAATTTCAAGGTTATTTCTATAGAATGATTGGATGGTTGCACCATTAAAAAAGGAAGTTTCATTTTTGGCGGAATGGGCCTTCAAGGAAGGTGAATACTTTTTATTGGATGGAGAAATCAATTCAACCTCGACATCATTTGAGGCTGTATATATGCTTATATTACCTGGGGCCGCTTCATTTACATGGAAGCTTTGTTCGACCCAGACATTTTGTTTCAGGGCATCACCCAGAACGGTTTGAGCGAGTGCGGTTGTAATGACATCATCTTCAACTCGTTCTTTATAATTGACATGATATGCAGGAATCCCAGCGGTGGATGTACTTCTTAAATAGGGTTCAATTCTTGAAAATACAGCTGAGCCAACTCGAATATTGTCGTGATCAAAGTTGGGATCCGTAAATAAATGTGTTGCATAGGGTATTTTTGTACTCCATACATTCACCAGTCCATCATTTTCCCCATATGATGATAAATATTGTCCCCCCATTGATAAGGCTGATAGTACCGGGCCTCTGTTCATACCTGCCACAGTGAAATACAAGTTTTTACGAGAGTTAACATGGTTATCCGTGACAGAACGAAATTCAGCCATTTTACCAACTTGTAAAGAATAAGTTCCCTCATCTTTTTGACCTAATAAGGAACCAAGCCAGCCCGCATACCAGCTATAAGCCAAATCAGCTAGGTGAGAACCATGATGTGGAGAAGCTAAAGTGATCACCCTTCCAACATATTGGTGTGCTCCATAGTGGACTAGAGCCGCTTGGGTGTCTGGGCCCCCTTTGCTGTGAGCTATAATATTTACTTTTTCGCCCCCGAAATGGTTACTGATTTCTGAAAGCATTTGAGCTAAAAGCCTTCCATTGGCATATTGGCTCACTGATCCATTTCCAGCTGAATCATGAAGCTGGACAAAAACCGTTTGGTAGCCTGCTTCATACGCTTTGGTGTACATATCATTGACACCATGATATTCCGTTTCACCATACCAGCTGGTTGAACTGCCGTTTTTCCCTTGAACAAACACGATCGGTGGTTTGTTTGTATCAAGATTGGGAGGAATACTTCCAAGAAACCAATCCCCTGGACTGAAAGTTTCGTAGGGCGGTTTCAATTTTCCTGCTGAGGAAATGTCTGGCTTAGCCATAATTAATATGGTTAGAATGAGGACAAGAAAAACGACATAATTGATTACATTCTTTTTCAAGGGTTATCTCCTCCAATATCATCTGGAATTTTTTTGAACTTATCCAATTATCAATGCCCTCCTTCCATAGCCTTCATTAATATATAATTGTACTTTTGCATACCATTACCTGCTATCTTCATAAAGATGGGAGAAAAAAACTAGAAGAAGTTTCATTGAAAATGGAGAAAAAGTATGAAGATATGCCTTCCATTCATTTTTGTATGTGGTCTTTTTCATTTTATGAAGACGTGATTTGGGAGGAAAACGGAATGCTGCCAATTCACGAAAATAGAGAACAAGCCCTTATCCTGCATAGGATAAGGGCTTGTTCATCCAGATTAACTTTTCCTTTGAATTTGCCATTGTCCATTTGCTCCTATTCATGGTGTTTGGAAGTCCGCCCTATACATTAAGTAAATAATTTTCTTTCACAGCAATTGGCTGCCATTATTGGAATCTCAGTAGCAATCGGATATTTGCACAAGAAGTTTGGATTGTACACTTTTTACTACATACACGTATTTTACAAATGTTCTAATGTCAGCAGCTCCTATGCAACTTCAAAAGAATTATTTTCCCTTTCCTCTTTGTTCCCCTTCTTTCCATGTTACTTGAATCTTGTCCTATGGAAGCCAGGATTTTATGGATTCAAATGGCCACTCTGTAGAGGAAGCGCTGGTACAATTGAACTCTCAACTACATTTAAAGTGTAGTTCGGGGTCAAAAAAAATGATATCGTCAATCGAGAATCCTACACATTCAGCAAATAAATAAGCCTTATCAATTCGCAAAGGAACCTTATATTGCTCATAGTCAATGTAAGTCCTCTTGGCCATCTTCAGCACTTTAGCCATTTCATCTTGAGTTAATCCTTTATACTTCCTGGCTTGTTTAAGTGTGAACTTAACGCTTGTCATATCTTGTCACCACCTATCTAAAAAAATAATATCACACTTGAAGTATAGTTACCAACAATTTTTTGCAAAATTCACGCACTTTACATTTACTCACTTTCACTCATAGTGTATATTCAAGTAAGAGGTGAAGAAACATGCACATTGGTGAACGGATTAAGATGTTAAGAAAAGAAAGAAAAATGACACAAGAAGATTTGGCAAATGTATTAAAAGTAGCTCCTACGGCAGTATCAGCTTGGGAATCCGGACGGAATAAACCTTTAATGGATAAATTGAGCATGATGTCCACTTGTTTTGAAATACCGCTATCCCACCTCATTGAAGGAGCTCCTATCGTTAGAAATAATCCTGGAATGGAATTCCTAAATGAAAAGAATGTAAGATTAATTGGTGTCTACGGAAATATCCCTGCTGGTGAGCCTAATTTCACCAACGAATATATAGAAGCGTATATGCCCACATTAAATTCGATGCTTAAATCGGATAAAGAATATTTTTTCCTTAGAGTGAATGGCAATAGCATGAATAAAGAATTCAGAGACGGATCATTGATTCTCGTTGAAAAAACACCCTACCTTGATAACGGGAAAATTGGAGTGATCTTGGTAAATGGACACGATGCTACGGTCAAAAAAGTGAGAATCAATGAAGAAAACATCATACTCACTCCCTGCAGTACGGATCCTTTTTATGAAGAAAAAACCTATAACATAAAAAATGATAGAGTCCGTATTTTAGGAAAAGTGGTTCAAGCCATTAAAATATACGATTAAAATCCAACTCGAGGGTTTCTTACGGAAAGCAAGTAAAATAAATGAATAATGAGCAACCATACATATTCAATTCTTTCAGTTTATCAACATAATTGCTATTGCCATTTTAGGTACAAGCCATCATTGGTTTGTGCTTTTTAGTATTGTTCTTTTATTTGTCTTTACATAAAATACATTAAAATTTGTGTCAGCCCATAAAATAGGAAATTATTCATATGGAAACCAAGATACAGTATTATCGCCAGGTCATTATGTCTATACCGAACAACTTACCCGCAAACGATGAAAACTTTATCACCGACTTATACAATTCCCACAGAACCAGTTTTCTTTGAGCATCTAAGATGAATTTAGGTAAAACGATCACTATCATAACAATGAAGTAATCATTAAAGGGAAAACTTACTGGAGTCGCTATTGATCACCTGTAATTATCAATCGGCGATTTAATCCACAGATTACTTATTTCATTAAGTGAATGTATTTGAAAACTTTGTTAGGGGCCATTTTAGTATATTTCCTTTCATACAAAAGAATAAAATGGTTTATATCGGGCATAAAATCATCATATTTTTATAATTCGGTTCACAACCCCTATAAGAATCTTATAATTGATAATAAGCATTTGCCTCTGTAGCTCTAGAAGGAAAGAACGCCGTAAAACATTGTTGCCACCGGGTCGCAAGGTAAGGGTTTCAGAAGCACAGAAAAGCAATTACGCTGAGGCAGGCGGAATTCCTGCCGGTGAAAATCCGTAGGGAAGCGTGTTCTCCCCTAGCCAATGCTTACAAAGGAGCGGGTTCGAATCCGTCAGAGCCTTATTTCCTGAAAACTGCGATTATTATATACTCACAGAAAGTGACTCCCATTTGCACAAGTCGTCTTTTGCCTTCTAAGTAAATTAATTTTCCTCTTATACTCCTATCCTATTATCTAAGTAATAGACCGAATCAGGAAGGCAGAATATATATAGTTATTTCATTACATGCCTATTCCTGAAACAAAAAAGCCCCCTCTATTTTTAAGAAGGGCCTACTGCGTGGTGTGCTTCTGGAAGTTAAAATGATTATTAATTATTCATTTCACCCGCAATTTCTGGTTTACTGTAATGGTGTACTGACTGTCAAGACCGTTCCAATCTTTAATTTGCTGCACCGTACTGCCATAAGCAATGCTTAAGGAATATACTGTATCCCCACTAACGACATTGTGGTATACAGCTGTACTTTTCTTAGTTAGATTGAAGCATTTAACTAAACCGTTTACATGTCCGCGAGCCAGTGATTCGATAAAGGATGACGTTTTCAACTTTGCTGCGTCATTTACATTATCGATAAATCCATTTTCAGTCAGGAGTGCAGGCATGTCCGTTTCACGGAGCACATGTAAATCTCCAGTTTTTTGTCCTCTGTCTTGGATGTTGATAAGCTTCATGACCTCTGAGTGAATATGATCTTGATACATTTTCGTAATCTGATTAGTGTACGTATAAATGTAATCCTCGTACCCGGTGCCGCCGCCGGCATTAATGTGGATGGAAAGATAAAAGTCAGCTCCCCACGCGTTCGCTGCATTCGTACGATCGTTTAAGGAGGGGAATGTATCTTGGGTCCTGCTCATTTTCACATAAACGTTATTATATTCTATCAATAAGATATCTTTAATTCGAGTTGCAATGGATAAAGTTAAATCCTTTTCTTTCAATCCATTACCCACCGAGCCTGGATCCGAACCGCCGTGGCCGGGATCAATAAATATTTTTACCATTTCTATCACCTCTATTAATCTTATGTTACGTATCAACAAGTGCTTGTACACATAACCATCGGATTAAAGAAATTTCAAGATAAAGTATCCTTCTTCTCGGCAACTGTTCCAAAAAAAAAACACCCCTAAAGGTGTACATTATATGATGACATTCTCCCAATGGACGAGAAATTTTTTAGTAGCCTACATCCTTTTTTCACTTTGTATCAGGAATTATTGGGCCTCTATAAATAAAACGATAGAAGGAGATAGAGAGATTAAAATAGTCAACATTAACCTAAATACTCTAACAAAATGCTTGCATGTATTAGTTATGGTTTGCTTCATTTAATTGCTCTGCACAATCTTTGATTGTGTCAATCACTATGGCTGGTTCTGTTAATTGCGGAAAATGCCCACTTTTTTCAGCGACAATATGTTTACTGCTTTTTGACAATGAAAGTAATTCCATTTGATTCTCAAGTCGTTTTTTTCGGATTTCCTCTGGCATCATTCGATTTTCTTGTCCACCAGTAATGACCAAGACAGGTATTTCTGGAAATGTATCGATTTGCTGGATTTGATCCACAGTATTCTTCACAAAATATACTTCATTGTATTGTTTATGTGATGATAAGGAATCAAACAGCTTGAACATTTTATTAATCGTTTTTACGGCCTTGCCTTGGTATTCATTAAGGCTGATATCTTTCGTTGTACTGGATTCTAAAAAAACAATTCCCGCTACTTCATTTGGGTAAAGTCGGGCAAATAAATTAGCATATAGGCCGCCTAGTGAATGCCCGACCACTAAGTATGGAGGTTCAAAACCGACGATCGTTAATGCTTCACGTAAAGTGGTAACAATACTAATCCCATCCTGGTTTTCCTTCGGTTTATCGCTGCCAGCAACACCCAATCGATTATAGGAAAATACAGATGCTGATTCCGAAATAACCGGTAGTATTTTCATCCAACCCTCCATCGGTCCGGAACCACCGTTAATCAAAACGATATTCGGTTTGCCTTTTCCACTAATATTATATTGTAACGTCCCTTTTGGCGTTTCCACTTTATATTTTTCTATTTTCATGTGTCTGCCACACCCCACTTTGTTTAGATTACTCTACGTGTGTAACAAGTCATTAGTTTCATTTATTGAAGCTATAATATAATGCATTACTTTTTACGAAAGTATCTGAAAATGTGGAATCTTATCCTATATAAGGTGAGGTTTAATTTAAAAGGAGAGTTCATATGATGATGAATGAATACGGTAAGTTGGAACAATTGGTTCAAAAGTTTATTCAAGGAAGCAAACTAATTCGAGCATGGGAATTAAAAGGAGGAATATCTGCCCAGGTTACAGGACTGGAAATATTACAATCGTCAGGGCGGGTCGTAAAAATGATCGTTCGTCAGCATGGCGATAATGACTTGAAACGGAATCCAAATATTGCTTCATATGAACACAAGCTCTTAGGGATATTGAAAGCTGCCGGTTTGCCTGTACCAATGCCATATTACTTTGAGCAATCCTGCGAGACATTTTCCAAGCCATGCATACTTATCGAGTTTATTGAGGGTAAGTCAGAATTCACTCCTTCAAATCTTAATGATCATATCTTGCAATTGGCAATCAATCTAGCAAAAATCCATCGTGTTAATTGTGCAGATCTATCTTTATCATTCATGCCTAAACTGGAAAATACATATGTCGAGATGTTAAATAATAAAGATAGGGTAATCCTGGACGAAACATTAAATTTGGACTTGATTAGAGATTTGCTGAAATCCTCCTTGCCGCTAACCTCCATGAATAAGGAAGTGATCCTTCATGGTGATTATTGGCCAGGAAATATATTATGGAAAGAGGATAAACTAGTTTCCATAATTGATTGGGAAGACTCAGGTTTAGGGGACCCTTTGACTGACCTTGCCAATAGTCAACTCGAAATTTTATATCATTTTGGAATGCAAGCGATGAATGACTTCACCAATCAATATAAATCCATGATGCCAGAGGTGAATTTTACAAACTTACCCTTCTGGCAATTATTTGCCGCATTACGGTTATCAACATTTCCCGAATGGGGCTTGGAAAAAAGCAAGGAAAATAACTGGCGGAAAAAACACAAGTCATTTGTTCGTCAAGCGATTATCCGAATTCCGTAAATTAATGTTTATTCAAGTTTTTTGAAAATGATTGAAGGGTCTGATATGCACGTAATTTTCGATAAAGGCATTTATACCAGTCCCTTTATCATTTATTTTCATAAACTAATAATGACTTCCAAAAAATTCCAGGAGGTGTTTACATGTATAATAAGCCCTGGGGACATCCGAAAGGCGGTCAATGTCCACCACAATATTGCCCACCTAATAGAATGCCCACTCAATATAATCTATCTCAAACCTCCCCGACCAAGCAATATGTTAAAACCAATGTAATTAACACTGTTATTCCGGTTTTTCACCCGACACATACAACAACCGTGAATAAACACTTCAACACCTATATACCGCATACCCGAAGTATCGTAAAAGAGTGTTATTCCCAAAGCTTTGTTTGTGGAGTTCCTCAATCCCCCAGTTATTCGAGGAGAATGTTAAGATATTAATTGAAAAAACCCCGAATCGGGGTTTTTTATAATTCCTTCAACCTCTTGAATTGAGTTACAAAGTTTTACAACTGTCTGAATGCAAACTCCCTATACTTTTTAAAATTTTGTTTCTTATAAAACTCTTTTGCTGCCATGTTTTCATACCAATAATCCAGTTCAATTAAATCTATATCATTCTTTTTAGCAATATCATAGACCTCATTCATTAGTTTTTTACCGTAACCTTTATGGGTTTGACCTTCAACGATACTAAGCTGATGCACATATACTGATTTATACTCATTTTTAAAAATACTTTCTGGATAGTTTTTAATTTCAATCCATGCGTAACCGATTGGCACTTCATGATCTTTTAAAACTAAAAAAACTAAATTATTATTTTCAACCAAATTTTTAAACGCTTCTTTCATTGCATTATAATTATATTCCTTAAAATACTTAGGATATAATTTTGCGTGCAGATTGTGAACATTTTGATTTAATTTTGCAATTACTTCATGATCCCTGGATTGACTTACATACATAATTATCCCCCCCTGCCTATACTATATTACAATCAAGCAACGTCCACATTCCAAAAGTACAATCATAGCCACTATCTGATAGTAGACAAACTCTATGAAAATCGAGTTTGTCTATTTTTATGGCTTGTACAATTTGGACGTTGATTGGAACGTAGGGCACTCGCTTTCCGCGGGCGGTCGGGGAGCCTCCTCGGCTTTCGCCTGCGGGGTCTCCCCTAGACGCGCTTTTCCCGCAGGAGTCTCGAACACCCGCTCCAATCAACCTTGTCTTACCTTTTAGATAGAACACTTTTGCCTAGATTCATTTTTGTATTTAAATAGAAGTATTAATGAGGATGCTTTCTAAACATGATTCTATTCAGCAAGATCAACTTGAAATGATTGCTTTAGATCAACTGGTGCCACCGAACCATTTGGTTCGTAAAATGGAGGCTACCATTAATTTAAAGAAGATGGCCAATTAGACATGGCGGGGTCAAAAAATGGCCTAACATATTGGGCTAGAGCCCCAATCTCTTAACTTTAGGCGAAATTCTGAGGAAAATTCAAAAGGGGTTCAGAATTTTTTATTTCCGAACCCCTTTTGTCTACAAACTGATGGGTCTTCATAAAGAAGATCCCTTTTCGCTTGCCGATAACATCTGATTATATTAATAGAGAGTATGCACTATAGTGGGATACCTGAAATATTGGGAAAGTGATCTATTTACCGCAGACTGGGAATCCTAAACCAATTAAAGTTGTTGCTAATATAGATGAAATACGGATTCTAAGTGTAGCTACGTCATCAATTTCAATGACTAAAAAGAATTGACCATTAACTTCCAAGATACAAGGTGATTGCATTCTTTCTTCCCCCTTACTATAAAAAGATATGATAGTATATGAAAGTTATATAAAAGTGTAATAGTTTAATAGTTGATTTTAATAGGGGGATATTCATTTGATTTCAATGTTAATTGCCTTAGGGGATTGCTTTTGCAGGTTAAAAGTGCACTTATTTCATTCGGGGACACTGAAAAAAACACATGAAGCGCAACTGCTTCCGGGATACCTTCACCTTAATCCCTACTTGCGTTTAGCAGTTGACCTTCTTTATCTCAAGATCTAAAAGGAAAAGAATTATAGCCATCGTATATGAAATTTTCGGATGCACAATTCCACTTCTTGCGCCAATAAGTGAAACCGCCCAATTCTTAGGAAATACAATTGGCGGTCAAGGTATCCTTCTTGGACTTTCCTAACATAGGAGAAAACATCCTACTAATAAACGAATAGTGAGTATTTTCTATTGTTGGATCAGATGAATATTATATATTCTATCGAGGTATATCTTAAAATAAACCATGTCTTTGCAGAGGTTCTTCAGACTGTCGAAAGGTTTTTCCATTCAATTGATGGACGGATGTATCTGGCTAGATGAAAGGTTCAACTTTTACCTTCGAAATCAAGTTGCCGGCCTTACACCAAGAATGAAGACCTTTTTCTATCACTATGAATATAATGCGTCCAGACTTTACTGGATCTCTTTTTCTTGGTGATTGACCGTTACCATATCTTCCCCCTAAAGTAATAGGCTGTTGCGGTTCCCCCCCCCCCCGTTATTCTTCTCTTAGGCTTTGTTCCTCAGTATGTTCTCACTGGTGATATAAGATGACGATAGGAGGAATTATCGCTTGGCTCGATTAAGACAGGTCTCATTGGACCCGCCAAAACTTAGCTTTACCTCGTTTTCTTTTATCGCTTTTAAGGCATCCAATAAAAAACTTCCATCCAGTGATACACTTAACCCCGCCTCACCTCTGATTGACTTGATGCTTTGCGTTTCTTCTATTTTCCCTAATTCCGATGAATTAGAAGATATCCTTAACTTACTATTATCTAGGATTTCTATAAGTACATTGTTATTTCTCCATTCACTTGCAAAAAGGCAGGCCCTATCAATACCCTTTAATAGTGTTTTCGTATCCACGGTGATGATCGTTTTCAAATCTTTTGGCAGCAATTCTGATACATTCGGATAATTACCTTCAATCAGCCTTGAAAAAAGTGAGATATGATTTGTTTGAAAGACGATATAGCTTTCTGTGATGAAAATATGCATGGTATCGGCTTCATTATTAAATAACTTGGTTAACTCATTAAGGCTTTTACTTGGAATGATGAAAGAGCCAGTCACCTTCGACTCCAACGGAAGTTCTCTTAACGCTAAACGATGGGAATTCGTTGCAACACAAGTAAGCTTGTTTTCCTTGATAGACAAATTGACTCCTGTAAGTAGAGGTCTGGTCTCGTTTTTAGACACAGCAAACGCAGTCTGTTTTATGATTTCCAATAATTCAACACTTGGGATATTAAAATAACCAGCTCCATCTATTTGAGGAAGATTTGGGTATTCCCCGGAATGTAGTCCATTTAGGTTCATGACTATTTCATTTTTAATAGTAACTGATTGATTTCCGTTCAGCTTTACATGGATGACATCAGGTAATTTTTTAACGATTTCACTTAAATATTTGGCTGATAAAACAACCGTACCCTTTTCAAAAACCTCCAATTCCTTTACACCATCAATCGTTAAAGGAATGGTTTTTTCAATGACAATATCGGAATTACTACCAAGAAGGGTTAAGCAATCTTCATTAGCCACTATCTTTATTCCTGATAAAATGGGTATTGCCGTTTTTATGGAAACGGCATGGCTGACATCTGAAATCGCCTTATTGAAACATTCTTTGTTTATTATAAATTCCATGAAATACGTCACTCCTATATAATCGTTAAAGGAATCTTTCGACAAAATCCCTGTTCAACCCTCTTTTTATGTTGCTATCAGGTTGGAGGAAGCGGCTTATTGTATCACTTTCATTCTATTATTGAGCGCAACTGGATATTTTCTGCCATGACAGAAAATATGTAACTGAATATAGGTGTTATGTGTTTAATATGAGTACTTTAGATGTTAAGATTCTTGGTGGAAGAGATTGAAAAATGGTAATCAATATTTAGGAGGAGTTCATCTTGAATCCTTATGCATTTTTGGCAATAGCCATCCTAAGTGAAGTGTTTGGCAGTTCGATGTTAAAAGTATCGAACGGGTTTAAAAGGTTATTCCCTTCGATTGGTGTGGTTATTGGGATGGGTTTGGCTTTTTATTGCCTATCGTTATCTCTAATAACAATCCCACTTGGGACGGCTTATGCCATTTGGTCGGGAATAGGCACAGCTTTAACTGCTTTAGTGGGAGTTATCGTTTATAAAGAAGGCTTTAACCTAAAAAAATTTTTAGGTTTAGTCCTGATCATTGGCGGAGTGGTTGTATTGAAACTCTCTAGTGAAGGCACTTCTTAACAATTTAATAATCGGAGGTAACAATATGAAAGGATACATAGCTTTAGGAATTTCTATCATAAGCGAAGTATTTGGTACGACCATGCTTAAGCTGTCTGAAGGCTTCACTCATTTATCCGCTACATTTGGGGTTATGATAGGATTTGGTATAGCATTCTATAGTTTATCTGTATGTCTTAAAACAATTCCGTTAAGCTTAGCATACGCCATTTGGTCAGGAATAGGCACAGCTTTAACAGCATTGATAGGCGTGCTTTTATGGAATGAGCCATTTAGTATCACTACATTAGGCGGCTTAGTATTAATAATTGGCGGAGTGGTTTTACTAAATGCTTCCCATACCTCCAAACAAGCGGAAGGAGAATCAAACTAAGTTTGACTCTCCTTCTCTCCCCGCTCATTCAAAATATTAGTAGACTTCACCAAGTTCTCCGTGCAAAGTCCGTGAACTTGAATTTGTCGGGTCTATGCCTGGATTCGCTATACTGAAACAAGCTTCCATCGATTAAATGAACTGTACTTTTCACAACTGCCACCATATCGAAGTCTTCAATGTCCAATAATTGTTTATCTTCTTCACTGCATGGCTCCACAGTAATTTCCTTATTTGAAAAACCAATCTGGAGCCCGAGTTCCTTTTCGATATATCCATAAATCGAATCCTCACAAATTTCCTTTGTCAGGTTGCTTACGAACTCGCTTTTGAAATAGTCTTTGTCCAGGATGATTTTCTTCCCATTGATTTGCCGAACCCGGAAAACTTTCCATACTTCACCATCATCAGTTAAGTCTAGAAGCTTGGCCATATTAGGGTCGGGGGTCTCAAGCTCCAACTTATGGATGATCGTTTTGGAATGCAAATTCAACTTTTCCACCATTTCTTTATAGGAAATCAACCCTGCTACAGGAAAATTAAATTTGCTGAAATCCAAGACAAAGGAACCCTTGCCTTTGATTTTATGGATATATCCATTTTGTTCAAGCAACTGTAAGGACTTTCTCACAGTATCCCTGGATATGTCATACTCTTCCATGAAGCTGCTTTCGGAAGGAAGCTTTGAATTTGTCGGAAAGATTCCTTCTTCAATTTTTGAAACGATATCACCATATAGCGATAGATATTTGCTGTTCATTTCATCACCACAATATATTTTTCTTAGTCTGCTAGTTGTCCTTTTTCAACAAATAGACAACCGATTCATAGGGACGGAGGATAAAATCACCTGCAAGTTCTTTCGAATCGATATAGTTTGAGAGCAGGAGCTCCGGGATGTACCCGGATAGGTCAATATCCTTTGGTATTTCGAAGGAGGCTTCTTTTGCATAAAAGTTATTGATGACCAAAAGTTTCTCGTTTTCATAACTGCGTATATAAGCGAACAAAGCCTCATGGTCGCCAAGAATTTCCTGATAGTCCCCATATGCAATGATATCATGTTTCTTACGTAAGAATATAAGTTTTTGGTAATGATGAAAAATGGAATCCTGTTCCAAAAGTGCGTGTTCTGCGTTGATGTTTTTAGCATGATCAGGCACCGCAATCCATGGAGTCCCTTTTGTAAAGCCTGCATGCTCCGTATTTTCCCACTGCATGGGAGTTCGCGAGTTATCACGGGATTTAGCTTGAAGGATTTCAATTATTTCCTTTTCATCCTTGCCTGCCTCTTTTAAGATATTATAATAATTAATCGATTCCACATCCCGGTATTGTCCAATATCATTGAACTTCGGATTGGTCATCCCTATTTCCTCCCCTTGATAAATATAAGGGGTTCCCCTAAGCATATGAATGGCTGTTGCCAGCATCTTGGCAGATTCGTTATGATACTCTTGATCATTCCCGAACCTGGATACAATCCTCGGCTGGTCATGATTGCACCAGAACAGGGCATTCCACCCATTTCCTTCTTGCATCCCATATTGCCAGCTGCTTAAGATTTCCTTTAACTGCTTGAAGTCAAAATCTGCAAGTGACCACTTTTCCCCATTCTTATAATCCACCTTTAAATGATGGAAACTGAATACCATGGACAGCTCCTTTTCAACAGGAGCTGAATATTTGATGCAATGGTCAATGGTCGTCGATGACATTTCCCCTACTGTCAGCACCTCTTCATCCTTCCCGAAAGTTTCTTCATTCATTTCTTTGAGGAATTGATGAATCTTGGGACCGTCTGTATAAAAACATCGGCCATCTCCATCTTTGTCATTTTCATAGATGTCAGGTTTCGAAATAAGATTGATGACATCCAAACGGAATCCTTTGACACCTTTATCCATCCAGAAGTTTACTACATTGAAGATTTCCTGCCTTACTCTGGGATTTTCCCAGTTTAGATCAGCTTGTGTCCGATCGAACAAGTGGAGGAAGTATTCATCATGTTCCGCTACATATTCCCATGCAGGGCCCCCGAATTTCGAAATCCAATTGGTAGGAGGCTCTCCATCTTTCGATTTCTTGAAAATATAATAGTCCTTATATTCTTTATCTCCAGCCAATGCTTTTTGGAACCACTCATGCTCTGTTGATGTATGGTTGAATACCATATCAAGCATGATTTGGATATCCCGCGAATTCGCTTCTTTCACCAATCTTTCGAAATCATTCATCGTTCCAAAAACAGGATCAATGGATGTATAATCGGCTACATCATATCCATTATCATTTTGCGGTGAACGATAAAAAGGGGTGAGCCAAATATAATCCACTCCCAGTTTATTCAGATAATCAAGTTTTTCAATCACACCATTTATGTCCCCGATTCCGTCACCGTTCGAATCCTTAAATGATTTCGGATAAATTTGATAGATGGTACTTTTTTTAAAATCCTTCATTGTGATTCCTCCTCTTCGATCCCCGATGCATCTTTCATTAGTATCGTAAAAAAGAGGGAGAATGCTTCTCCCTCCGCGTTATCAAGCATTTAATTTCGTTGTTTTCGTTCTAGTTTTCAAGTTCATTTTAGGACGTTTGGAGAATGCTATAGTCAAAATGAATGGCACAACGAAAGCAACCAGCATCGCGAGTGCAAACATCCCCATATGCTGCGGCTGGATGGATAGGATACCTGGGATCCCTCCAACACCGATTGAGTTCGCCATTACTCCAGACCCGACTGAAACGATGCCTGCAAAAAGTGAACCGATCATACCGGCTAAGAACGGAAAGCCGTATTTCAAGTTAATGCCGAACATGGCTGGCTCGGTTACACCGAGATAACAAGAAATCGTGGCAGGTATGGAAACCTGCCTTTCCTCCTGGTCCTTTCTGTTGATGTAAATCATTGCCAGCACTGCCGTACCTTGTGCAATATTGGATAATGCGATCATTGGCCATAGGTTTGTACCGCCAAGTTCACTCATAAGCTGAAGATCGATTGCGTTTGTCATGTGATGCAGGCCTGTGATGACAAGCGGTGCATAGGCAAAGCCGAAAACGGCAGCAAATAGCCAGCCAACTGATGAAGTCAATCCGGAATATACAACCGTAGAAATGACAGAACCGATTTTCCAGCCTATAGGCCCCAGAATGGTATGGGCAATGATTACAGTTGGAAGTAACGCGAAAAATGGAACGACGATCATGGAAATGGAATTGTGCACTTTATCTCTCAAGAACCGTTCTAAATACGCCAAGACGAACCCTGCAAGTATCGCTGGTATGACTTGAGCCTGGTAGCCGATCATATCGACCTGAGCAAAACCGAAATCCCAAAAAGGTATATCACTTGCCTTTGTGTTTGCCACTGCATATGCATTAAGAAGCTGTGGGGAAACCAGGGTCAAACCAAGGACGATGCCGAGGATTTGGGTTGTGCCCATTTTCTTCGAGATCGACCATGTAATCCCAACAGGAAGAAAATGAAAAATAGCTTCACCTATCAGCCAAAGGAAGGCGTGTACCCCTGCCCAAAATTGTGAAATATCCACAAGGGTCTTTGTACTGTCATCGAACATTTTAATATCCCCGATAATATTGCGGAATCCAAGAATGAGTCCGCCAACGACTATGGCAGGAATCAGCGGGGTGAAAATATCCGCAAGATGAGCAATCATGCGCTGAAGCCAGCTCATATTCTGTTTTGCTGCATTTTTCACATCTTCTTTTGACGCTTCCTGAAGTCCAGCTATGGAAACGAATTCATTATAAAACGATGATACTTCGTTCCCGATTATGACCTGGAACTGGCCAGCTTGTGTAAAAGTTCCTTTCACAAGCTTAATCGATTCGATATTCGCTACATCCGCCTTGGCGGGATCTTTCAACGCAAAACGCATTCTTGTTGCACAATGCGTAACCGTCGCAATATTTTCTTTCCCTCCGACATGTTGGAGCAAATCCGTTGCTGGTTCTGTGTATTTACCCATTTCACTACTTCCTTTCCCTAGAAAGCAAAATATAGTTGTTTTTATAACCTGTACGTATAGGTTCTGTATACGCTTTCATATTATCCTGTACGTACAGGTTGTGTCAAGAACTTTTTCCCCCACTTTAAAGGAATTGATTATCATGGACTTTCATTTACGATTCTGTTCTTGCTAATTTGGATTTTGATAGTTTTCATATTATCCCGTATTTTAAGACGAGTAGCTGAAAAATTCAGAAATAAGGTATAATGAAGATATAACCTCTCAATTAATATTTTAATGGTTAGAATTAGCAAGGAAAACGGGAGATGAACTTATGTCTGAAACTACTGAATTTCCACTTATATCAGGTAATATTTCTCTGGATTTAGTGAATACGGAACTGGTCAGTCGTGGCAAACGGCAAGATTTATTACTATCAGAACGGGATGTGCTGGACTGGGTTACTGTAATAAAGGGGAATAACTCCTATTTGGATTATCAGTTATCATCAAAAATTAAAGAGAGAATTCAACGAGTATTTGCAAGCATTCTAGAAATGCGTACTATTTTAAGAAAACAATTTGAATTAATAGCAGCTGGGAATCCGATTCCTGATGAGTTTATCGCCTATTTGGAAAAAAAAATCGAAAAATCGCCTTTCACATATAAATTAAGTAATCAAAAACTGGTTCCCATACCTGTTGGAGAAGCGGAAGATATCCTGCAAGCTTATATTGCCTTTGACACATTATCTTTAATTGAAAAAAATAAGCTGTCATCATTAAAGCGATGCTCGAATGATGATTGCGTCCTGTTATTTATCGATGAAAGCGGAAGACGCAAATGGTGTTCAATGAAAATATGCGGGAATAGGAAAAAGGTAGCCAGATTTCAACACCGGAAATCTGATGATGAATGAAGATCTACCTTATTAAGTTTGTCAGAATGTAAACAAATTTGAAGTAAGCTCGTTGCCTGCAGTTTATTCATTATAAAATGGTTCCAGTCAATTTTAGGAATCCGGTCCCTTTCCCCCGACTGTCTGCCAAGCCTCCTCAAAGCGAGCGACTGTGGGGTCTTGGCTAACCAGTCATTCGGCAGGAGTGTCGTGAGTTTCTTCACATCCATTTAGGATTTCATAAAACAGGGATTCGGGTTGAAACTATATTGAACCTCCTCTTGTCAACACACTGAGTTGGCTTTTTTTATGGATTTTTGAACTAACCACTAAAAATTGTTTTGACGGGTTAGTTCATTTCGTGTAAAGTCTAATTATATAAAAAAGGAGGGTTCACTTTGGACCGTATTTCAGCAGCGGGGCATAAAGAAAAACGCTTATTTCATATTCATTATTTATCGAAGATGAAGGGAAAAGGAAGAAGCCCTTTACAGATAAATGTAAAGGACGCAATAACGGGGTTGATTGGGGGATTTCTCACTATATTCGCCTTGATTCTCTTAACAAAAATAACATCAGCAGTGTGGTTAATGGCTCCATTTGGTGCCAGCTGTGTGCTGGCGTTCGGTCTGTGGAACGCACCATTATCACAACCGCGGAATATTATAGGCGGCCATTTTGTTTCAACATTCGTAGGATTAGCTTCCTATCATTTTATTGGCGATGAACCTTGGGCAATCGGCTTGGCTGTCGGATTAGCAATTGCGGTGATGATGCTGACAAAAACGACCCACCCGCCAGCTGGCGCAGACCCGCTAGTAGTCATGCTTGGCCAGTATGGCTGGAGCTATTTATTTACTCCTGTTTTAACTGGTGCTGTGATAATCGTTTTACTGGCATTGTTAATTAATAATTTGCGCAGCAATCGGAGCTATCCAACTTTTTGGATTTGATTGCTTTTTAATGTGTTATTTGCAATGTTTCACTATCATGAAATAATAAACGAGGAACGCTCAGGCTCCTCGTTTTTTTCAGCCATAATTGCTCGTATTCCTGTTAACTTTTCAATAACCTTTATCATCCATCATTTAGTTTGACTTGCGTTTCTGCAACTTCCACACCGTTCACAAGGAGTGATATTCGATGGATCCCCTTGTAATGTCGACGTGTCGTCAGGTCTTTCCAATTGTGAATCCTCACTCTTTCAACTCCTTCACCATCTGAGAAATCCCTATCTGCCAAAAGGAAATTTTTACGGGAAGTTTTCTGATTTGCTTTTACAAAATCGATGGCATACTCGATCCGAAGTTTCACAGAGTTCTTTTCTTGAACTTGAAAACCGAAATGAAGTTCACTTGTTTCCCCAATACAAATCGAATCTGGTTCATTTCTAATAAATGCTTTTGTAATGAAATTCGGATTATTCAATATATCCGTGTATCCAAATAAAGAAAGGACTTCTGGATCTGCTTGACGAACTAAGGTCCTGCATCCCCGTCGAATAATCCAAACCGTGTTGGGTTCCCCGCTTTCATACCAGCGCTTGGCTGTTTCTATTACGGTTTTCGGATGATCTTTGGCAATATCATTCAAGTTATTGGCCACACTTTTGCGAACATATAGGGACGGATCGTTTTTCAGGTTCTCAAGTAATTCCAAGACGGGTGCCGGATCGGATTTGAACATCGGTAAAGATTGGCCCCAAGGTAACCTGGGCCTGCATCCCTCACTAGCCAGTCTGCGGACATGCTCATTATCATGATTGGTCCATTTCTTCATCTTATCGATCATTAAAATGGGATCAAGCAAGATAAAAGCACGAATTGCAAACTCGGAGGATGACCTTGCTGTAAAACGCTCCAACGCATCTAGCGATAAAGGCCAATCTTTCTTATTCAATCCATGTACCTCTACAAAATCCGGGAAAAATAAATATCTAAAACCCTCACAATCCTTATCAAGCCGATACAAAATATCCAAAGCCTCTTGATAATCACTTGGAAGATGCTTTCCAAGAGTAATGGAAATGTGCCTTATTCGTTCTTTTAACTTCCTCTCGTCCCAATGCTCATCAATTACTTCCCCTACAAACGATTCAGTAGAGAAGGACGGATTAACACCCTTTACTTTTTCACCGAATTCACGAATGAACGTTTCATTATATAAATCCTTTAAAGGCTCTGCCATTTCATTCACTTCTTTTCTTCAGGTTAAATTTGCTAATGGATACTCGCACTACCTATCAGCTATCATTTCAAACTATGTTATGCCCGATACAATCATTAAAAAAGGACAGCTTACTTTACAGAACAAGTCTGTCCAAAATCAAGTGAAGTTCATTCAACACTATTTGGAATGGCTGCATATTAGCTGATTCTATAGGAATCTATATACTCTTTCCAATGGATGTAATCTTTGCACCAGAACCCGTTTCCCATAAGTCCATCTTATATCCCCATACAAAATCCCTACAGGAGTTTTCCTTTGTGTATAGTATGATAGTAGTAGCATATAAAGTAAAATATTCCTACCATATTAATGAATTAATCAAACCGACAAAAAGCCCACTCTGAAGAGCAAGGGCCTTCTTCGAGCTTTTATCAAAGAAAAAGGGACAGTCCCACTGAGTTAATACTTTAACACAGTGGGGACTGTCCTAATTGTCTATTAGACATTTTGGTTTTAGCTTTATCTGACCTTTCTACTTATCTATTTAATTGTTTCACTTTTACAGGCTTTTTTTCCTTGCTTAATTTGATGATTTGACCAATAATGCTGATGGCAATTTCTTCAGATGTTTCCGAGTCAATTTCCAATCCGATTGGAGAATGGACCTGCTCCAACTGTTCTTGCGTGACCCCTTCACTTTTTAACTTTTCAAATATGCTTATGACCTTGCGTTTACTGGCTACCATCCCAACATATGCAATCGGAAATTGCAGTGCCGTTTTTAATACGATATCATCACAATCTTTTGTAACAATTACCACATATGATTTTTCATTTAGGTTGGCTGCGAGCAGAGCCTTTCCAATATCCTCGTTCACAAAAAGGTTTGTCGCATTAGGAAAGCGTTCCTTTGTACAATAACCAACGCGATCATCGACAATGCAATAAGGATATTCGAGGAAATCAGCGAGCTTTGCCAACGCATGGCCTAAATGACCGGCCCCAGCCAGAATGAGTTCAGGCCTGCTTGTATAGACTTCAATAAAGACCCTTAACGTGCCGCCACAATTCATCTGAATTCCGTCTTTTGCATGTTTATTCAATTTATATTCTACGATTTTCGATTGGCCATCTTGGATCGCCTTTACACTATCTTCGATCAGATAGTGTTCAGCCAAACCCCCTCCGACAGTCCCTTCAATGGTTCCATCCCGGTAGACAATCATTTTCCCAACATGCCTGGGAGTCGAGCCCTTTGATTCAATAATCATGGCTAAAGCAAAGGTTTCGTTTTGACGTGTCAGCATGGCCACTTTTTCCATCAGCTGCATAAAAGCTCTCCCCTATCTTTAAGCATTAATTCGGTTGATATTGCTTCATGCTAAGAAAATAACGTAAAAGATGTAACGCGACGGTTTTTCTGTATGCCGCAGTGGAGCGTTGATCGTCGATTGGACTAATTATCTTATCGAAGGCTGCCACAATTTCAGCGATGTCTGCATCGGCTAATGGTATCGTTTTTCCAACCAGCTTCTTCTCAATATCAATGGAACGAACCATCGTAGGTCCGACCGCCCCGAAGGCAAACCGAATGTCATCGATTCGATCTTTGCTCATCCGGGCGAAACCCGCAAACGATACTTTAGCAATGGCATCTGCGTTGCGGTTGCCGACTTTCTCGAAAACGACATGTGAATCTCCTAATACGAACGGAAGGATAATCTCCGTTACTATTTCATTGTGAATGCGTTGAACCTGTCGTGGACCTTGAATGAAATCGCTAATCGCAACCATCCGATCACCATTTACGGAGCGCAACAGAAGCTTTGCATTGTATACATATAATAAAGGAAGCATGTCACCGGCTGGAGAGGCGTTGCATATATTACCGCCTAATGTTCCCCTGTTTCTAATTGCCGGGGCAGCAATTGTTTTAATTGCATTCTTTAAAGCAAAAGGAATCAACGGATTTTCAAGTAATTCACTATAGGTACAGCAGGCCCCGATGTGGAGATCCTTGTGATGTTGATACACCTTCTTTAATTCGGAAAGATGATTAATAAAAACAATCGGTTTAGGGATTTTTGGAGGTACTCCCCTTCTACTTTTGTGAAGAACCATAACATCGGTGCCTCCGGCTATGATTGCACAATCTTCTCTATTCAATTGGCTCAAAGTTTCGTCTAAACGCTCGAAGCGATACGCTGTTATTTTCTCTACCATAAGCCATCACCTTTTTTAGCTGCTAGGTTAATCGCGTCAACAATCATATTGTAGCCCGTACATCGGCACAAATTTCCGGAGATGCCCTCACGAATTTCAGCCTCTGAAGGATGAGGGTTTTCAGATAACAAAGCTGCACTTGCCATAATCATTCCCGGTATGCAATAGCCGCATTGCACTCCCCCGGCTATGGAATAGCTTTCATCTAAAATTTTAAATTGTTTCGTTTCAATGATGCCTTCGATCGTTTGAATATCGGCACCAGCAATCGAGCCAATTGGAATAAGGCAGCTGTTTTGCAGGAGGTTATTCACAAAAACACTGCAGGCTCCGCACTCCCCTTCACCACAGCCTTCCTTTGTTCCGATTAACTCAAACTCATCTCTTAATAAATCTAGTAATCTTGCTGTAGCAGGGGCGTCAGTTTCTACCGTTCTTCCATTTAGTGTGAATGTAATCAACCCTCTTACCTTCTTTCATCCAAAGACTTTCAATAATGACTTCCGGTGTAATCGGAATTTTCTGAAAAGAAGTGTGCAGGGCATCCTCAATCGCAGCTTGGACTGCTGGAGCGCCTCCGATTAAAGTCAATTCACCTGCGCCCTTCGCCCCATATGGACCATCAGCATAGGGGTTATCAAAGACCTTGCTTTCAATTGAAACAATATCCAATGAAGTCGGCGGTCCATAATCCGATATGCTTTTTTGTTGAATTCTACCTTGTTTTGACGTCATCTTTTCCAGATAACCGTATGCTAGCCCTTGAGCCAAACCACCGTCAATTTGGCCTTTCATGATCCGTTCATCGATGACCTTCCCAACTTCATAATTGCCGTATACTTTTTCTAACTTTAAATTACCTGTTAACGTATCAACTTCTACTTCAACGATATTAACGCCCCATGAATAAGCCGGGTACGCATCTCCAGTAAAGGTTTTCTCATCCCAAGGAATCATTTCACGGTGAACATAGTGCTCAACCACTTCCTGTTCCACCCCTGTTTGCCACTGATTCTTAAGCTTTTTTGCGGCCATTTCCAGCAATTTTCCGACAATCATCGTCGTCCTGGAAGCTACGGTCGGACCCGAGTCGGGAACCTCTTTTGTGTCGGGATAAGGGTACAAAATATCTTCGAACGGGAGGTTAAGTTCTTTGGCGACAATTTTACACAATGTCGTCAAAATACCTTGTCCCATATCAGAGTTTGAGATTTTTAGTGATACCTGGTCGTCCTTTGATTTAACCAATTTCACCTTGGCTTTAATATGATCTCTTTCGCCACTGCCAGTAAATCCACAGCCGTGGAGGAACAGCGAAGTTCCTATGCCTTTTTTATAGCGCTGATTTTGTTGATTTAAGCGCTGAAAGTCTTCTTTTTTCTTGTTGTATTCTGACACGTTGAGTGCGTCCTCAATCATATCTTCCACTAATATCGGGTCGCGGAATTTACCTTTGGTGATGGTGGGATCTCCTTGTTTGACGAGGTATTTTCGTTTATAATCAAGCGGGTCGATTTTTGCCAGTTTACTAAGATGTCCAATATGACTTTCGATTCCGGCAAAGCTTTGAGGAGCACCAAAGCCTCTGAAGGCGCCGTTCGGAACGGTATTGGTTTTTAAGACATAGCCTTTTGCATGAAAATGCGGAATTTTATAAACACCGGCACTGTTTAATAATGCGCGCTGCAGCACGACAGAGCTCAATCCAACATTTGCCCCTCCGTCGAGAAAGATGTCAACACACATGCTTAAAATATTTCCTTCCTTATCAAGGGCCGTCCGATATTTGAGTTTGGCCGGATGCCTTTTCGTCGTTACCAGCATATCCTCAGAACGGTCGAACACGAGCATTACCGATTTTTTGACTGCTCTTGCGGCAACTGCCACGTGACAAGCCATCATAGAAGGATAATCTTCTTTGCCGCCAAAACCTCCGCCGGTAGGACTTTGAACAACCCTGACTTCATCGTCACCACAGGCTAATGCGCTTAGCAATGCATTTTTTATATAATAAAGACATTGCATCGATCCCTGGACGACAATTTCATCATCCTTATAAACGGCGAGCATCCCCTGCGGCTCAAGATACACATGCTCCTGATAACCCGTATCATATTCTTCTTCGATGATTTGATGGGCTCCCTGCTCGATAGCTGAAATGTTTTCTAAGCTTTCCCCAAATTCATAGCTTGCCATAACTAAGGATACTGATTTTTGCTTGATCGCTTCGTCCAATGTATAGATAGCCTGATGTTCTTCAAATTCAACCTTCACTTCATTTAACAAACTGTACAGGATATCCAGGTCTTTGCCCGTAAGCATGAGAATTGGCTCACCAATATAATTGACCCACTCATTGGCAAAAATGGGCTGATCTTCTTTGATGATTTTGACATAATTCGGTCCGGGGATATGCTCTGCTCCAACAGCTTCATACCCTTCCGGAAGGTTAGGTAATTGAATCGATATTATTTTTCCATAAGCAATTGGCGATCGATACAAAACACCATAAACCATATTTTCCACTTTTACGTCACTAATATAGGGCAACTGGCCAGATACTTTACCTTTATGATCCTTTTTGGGCACTGAGGTGCTTATGTCTTTGAGATTCATTGCAACAACACCCTTCGACTCATTTTTTAATGGGACATATTCTGAATAGAAACCCTTCCAATGATTTTATCAATGAGAATGATCTTTTATGATTCATTTCTAATCAAGATTTTGGTAGTTTTATTTCTTTTTTCTTTTTACTTCGAGAAATTTAAAGTATTATCATAATCAATGGCTTTTTGGTAATCCTCCGGTGTATCAACATCCATTAATACCCCCGCATCATCTACATTCATGTACTCCTTTTCGTAACCGCCCAGGACCACACGCAAATTACTTTCTGGATTGGTTTCGAGAATTTTCTGTTTCACTTCGCTTGATAATTTAATGGGATGGCCGCCTTTATAGTCAAAGCTGGGAATAACCACGTTTCCTTTGTGTTTTGCAAGTAGCTGAACAGTCTCTTTTTTTACAAGCGGACAATCGCCGGGTGTTATAAAGAAGGTTGGGGAATTTACTTCATTACAGCCCTTTTGAATGGAATGAAACATTCCCTGGTTAAAGTTTTCATTATAAACAAACTTAATCTGAAATGAATAGGCATTTTCACTGATGATTTTGGCAATTTCCTCTTGGATGATTTCTGCTTGAAATCCAGCTACGACGATGACCCTGCTGCATAATCCTTCAAATTTAGAGATCGTCTGCTCCAATACGCTCATTTGCCCCATCGGCAAAGTCATTTTAAATGCATTCGCTCGGCTGGAATATCCAGCAGCTAGTACGATCGCTTCCATATTCGTCACCCTCTACCTATCATTTTTCTTAAATCTCACAATAAAATCACAAGCGAGGAAGGATTTGCTGTATGGACTATTAAGAGAACATTGTGTTTTTTCTTTATATGCGTAAAAGCCTCATTATATTACTCATTAACCGACTTGATACTATTTTTAAATTAACAATAGATATAAAGAGACTATACATAGTCCTTATTTTAAGAGAATGAGTGTCAGTATTAACCCAGGTTTAATCGAAGAAGCTAAAATTATCGAATTATCAGAGAACGATAATTTTTTTTTAGAATATAAAGAAGCCTTTGCTCTAATGAGCAAAGGCTTCAGTATGTAGACAAACTGGAGTGGGGACCTCTTTACGGAGGTCCCCATTAATGAAGGCAAGTTTTTTTGTTCAAAGGTACAATTCATTACGGTATATCATATCCCATCGAGCTTGTTAATATGTTAAACCATTGCTCTTTTTCCATGCTTAAGTTTAGTGAATCAATGGCGCTGTCCAACCGTTCTTTCTTACCGGATCCAATGATTGGAATGATTTTTGCGGGATGCCTCAACAGCCAGGCATACATCACTTCATCTATTCCGTTAGCCCCGATTTCTTCTTTTACGGTTTCTAATGTTTTTCTTAAGCGGACAGCCTTTTCGTTCGATTCCTCAAAGATGCTGCCTCCTGCTAGCGGTGACCATGCCATAGGAGCAACGCCCTTTTCCTGACATAAGTTCAAGGTTCCGTCTTCGAAGTTTTCAAGATTATATGCCGAAAGCTCCAGCTGATTCGTCACAAGCGGATAGTCTAGATAAGATTGAAGCATATCCCATTGCGGTTTTTTGAAGTTCGATACCCCAAAGTTTCGGACCTTTCCTGATTCCTTTAATTGATTAAACGCCTCAGCCATATCCGCCGGGTCCATCAGGGGATCCGGACGATGAATAAGTAATAAATCAATATAATCCGTTTTAAGATTCATAAGGGATTGTTCAACAGACTTTATGATATGGGTTTTACTAGTATCGTAATGGTGACTTTTATGGGAAGGACGGTTTTCTGATTGAAGAACGATGCCACATTTCGTAACGATCTCCATTTTATCGCGTAATGAAGGCTTTAATGAAAGTGCGTTCCCAAAAATCTCCTCACACGTATAGCTTCCATATATATCGGCGTGATCATATGTAGTGACGCCCCGATCCATTCCGTGTTCAATAAGTGATAGGATATCCTCGGCAGAAAATCTCCAATCTGCCAATCTCCACATACCGTGTACAATGCGTGAAAGACTAAGATCTTCAGTTAGATTGACTCTTTGCATGTTTTTCTCCCCTTTTATAAAATGATTGCGCTTGCTAATTTGTTGTTTGTTTTTCTATCATGATACCCTTCGTTAATCAGTGACAGTATCTATTGCTACCGCCATGAACCTTAGTATAATTTAAATTTTCGGAGAATCCTAATATTGAGTGACCCTTATCTGCCATATTCATTTAACGTAGGTTCATGCAGGAGGATTTCTCCGCCTTCTCGTTGAAGTTCACACGTTATGTACATAAGAAAAAGGCTGCCGCAGCAACCTCCTGAATATTGTTAGTTCTTTTGTGTTTTCTTGTGTAATTCCACGATTTCTATCGCTAAATCTTTTGTTGTCATGGAAGTCATCAAGTGATCTTGAGCATGGATCAAGAGCATTGGAATATCGAATTTCTCACCATTCACTTCTTGTTGAATCAATGCGGTTTGGATTTTATGTGCAGCAACAAACTCATGTTCCGCTTCCTTTAATTTATCCTGGGCATCGCTTGATTTACCTTGTTTTTGCAAGGCGATGGCCTCCATTGCAGAACTGCGGGCATTCCCGCTATGGAGAATTAATTGAAATGATAATTCTGATAGATCCTCTTTTGTTTTCGTCATTTTACCACTCCTTTTGATAGTATGTTATTTTGAAATTAATTGGAGGGCCGTACGCAATACTTCCTTGCCATTACATGTTCCATAATGCATTGGATTTATCGTATCTACAGGTATTCCTTTTTCATTCCCTATTTTCTTTATATCATTAAGCTGATACCGAACTTGAGGGCCTAAAAGAATAACATCCACCTCATTTATATGGTTTCTTACTTCCATAGTGGCAACAGCCTGGATTTTCACGCTCAATCCTTCTTCCACCGCCGCTTTCTCCATCTTATTAACCAAAAGACTAGTGGACATACCTGCAGAACAGCATAATAAAATATTCATCATTATTCCTCCTTATAAATTAGGGTCATGTTATTTAATCAATCTAAATGTGCCCCATGGTTTAATATAATCCAGTAAAAAAAGTTCCTCTTTTACAACATGGGCGACTGCATTTTTACGTTCATCCAATGGCATGTCCCTTAAGATGACTTGAAGTTCGCCTTTGTATTTTCCAAAAGAATCATTGCCGATGAAAACGGCCCCTTTGCGCTGTGGGATACTTTCACGGACTGCAAAATCTTCATTTGCATATTTTTTTCGGACCTCCACTGAACGGACCATATACTCGCTGATATCACCACGGCGAAGGTGTAATTCATCCAGCACAACTTTTTGCTCAATTGGTGACGCATCCGAATGAAGTTCCACTTTCAACTCGATCAAGTCACGCTGTAAGGCCCCCAGCATTCTTAGTTCCTCTTCACTCGCGTAAGCATTCCCAATGATGACATCATCAATTAAACCCGTTGCCCATAGATGCTTGGCTTGTACATCAATTGAAAGTTCACGGTGCTGTTCTAATGTGCATAATCCATCATTTATACTCCATGGACCTATATCACCGGTTTGTGAAGTAACGAATGCAGCTGTACGAATGCCATGTTCTTTAAACCTTTTACTGCAGGAGATGAAGAAGTCATAAGGAAGACCTGTGAATTTTTGGGGATAGAAATTATGACAGCCAATGATTTGATTTTTATTCCCCTGATGCGTCAGAATGTTCGATAAATAATCGACATCATTACTCATATTCAATTCGATTTTCAATCCAAAAGGATTATATGTCATTTTAGCTTCTTTCAAGCCATCGAATCCAAGATCAAGACGAACGCCGTCAGCTCCCATTTCTGCGAAAAAACTTAAATCATCATAGCTAATATTAAACTTATCGAAAACAGCTGGAGCAACATCAAGTATGACTTCCATATGCAGCGCTTTCGCATAGGAAATAATATTTTTATATTCATCCATGACAATTTCATAAGGTTTTGAAACCGATAATAAACAGGTGAAAATTCGTTCAAAACCATAACTATGGGCAAGTTTAATATATTGCTTGTCTTTATCCGGTGTAGATTGTTCCGGATAAATTGAAATACCTAATCTTCTCATAAGCTATCATTCACTCCTTTTCTACTATCTTTCCATTGAGCCCGCTTAGTTTGTAATCCCATTAAATAGTCACGATAGCGGGAGGATACCATTACAGAACAAATAATCGTTGGTACAATGACTATCAAATAATAAGTCGATCCCATTGCGGTAAACAGAAAGATAGAAAAGCTAATGATTAAAATAGACAGGCCAACCGATTTCCAGGGTGTTAAACTTTCACCTAGCCGAGTACGGGAAAAAATGATTTGCGACCCGACAAATGATAGAATGGCGAATATTATTTCAAGCATATTTAATGCCCGCTTTCTTTTCTTCCGGTCCAGCTTCTATTTTATTTTCATCACGTAGATGCTGCTTCTCGAACATCTTGAAAAATGGAAAATAGATCATTAATGAGATGACAAAATTCAATAAAACGAGAACCCCGGCCATGATTGTCCAATTTGTACTGATGACAGCTGCAATTGGACTAAAGACCGTAAACGGCAGTTTAGCCATTATCATCGGTATTAACCCTAATTGAAAGAAGGTATAAGAAACGATGACATTTACCAAAGGGGCAACGATGAATGGAACCATTAAAATGGGGTTCATGACAATCGGCGCTCCAAAAATGATAGGTTCGTTAATATTAAAAATCCCTGGAACAAAGGACAGTTTACCCAGCTCTTTCAAATACTTAGATTTTGAAAATAAGAATAGTACAACAAGTGATAAAGTCGATCCCGCCCCGCCAATCCACACAAACCATTGAATGAATTGTTCGGTAAATAAATTGGGCAAATTCGCTGCATTACCCGTTCTTGCAAATGCATCCATATTTTCGAGAATCGCCGAATCCCACATTGGCCGTATGATCGGACCCAATATTGCCGGTCCATGAATACCCAGCGACCAAAAGAAAACGATGAGAAAGACTGTTAGCAAACCACCTATTAAACTATTACCAACCAATAAATTTTTGAGAGGTGACACCAAAGTAGTGATGATCGAGTTAATGTCAAAGCCCAAACCATAACGAATGCCCCAGAAAAGAAGGACCACGACCAATGTTGGAATCAGGGCTGCAAAGGAATTCGACACCATTGGCGGAACACTATCAGGTAATTTGATTTTTATATCGCGCTTAATGAGAAAATGATAAATTTCTACGGAGATCAAGGATGTTACGATTGCTCCGAATAATGAAGCTGCGCTTAAAGAGCTGATAGGTAACCAGCGACCCGCTTCTATTACTCCTGGAACGGACTCCATGACTTGGGTAGGCACAACACATGTAATCAGAAAAGCTAAGACTGATAGAAGGCCTGCACTGAGCTGATCTAATTTATAATGTCCTGCAAGCGCTGCCCCCACCCCAAAAGCCGCATATAAAGCCATTGCTCCGACCGTAAACCGAAACGGAACATCCAAAGCGGCACGATAAGGCGCAATCCATTCGTCATACCCACTGATTGGAAAATTCAACAAAATAACAAAGAATGATCCAATGATCGTCAGTGGAAGTGTTGCCAGAACACCGTGCCTGATTGCCAGCAGATGTCTTTGTGAACCAATTTTGTTTGCGACTGGAAGCACTTTCATTTCGAGTATCCCCATAAAATTATTCAATAACTTTTCCCCCTTTTGATTAAAATTCTGAAAAAACAAACAATTGCAATAAATAAACATTATAACGTTATATTCATTATGTCAATATGTTTATTAAAAATATGGTTTGTGTTATAAACTTTGAAATCCAAGAATACATAGTGCAGTTATCTATCTTCATTTAGTAAAAGAGGTATAAACCCCCAAGAGCACAAAAAAAGAAAGCAGGAAATTGATCACTGTCAATTTCCTGCTTTCTTTATTGATATCACTTTTCAATTCCAAATTGAGGAGCCAAAATGAACCACAGGCAAACACTTTTCCTAACACTATATTTGTTTAACCTCAATGAAAGGTATATGATAGATTAAAAGACTGAAGGTGGAACGGCCTATCAATTCTGAAACGAGAAAACCAATAAACATTACCCTCAATCCATATTTGACTAATAGACTCACTAATTTGGCTGAAGAAAGAGGCATCCCCATCGAAAGACTGATGGATAAAGCGGTGGACTTGCTGCTTGAATACATGGAAGATAATGATACCGTTAATCAGGTGAAATACAGTAATAACGAAGCGATTGAAAAGAATAATGAATTGATTGCAAAAAGCAGAGAGTTCATCAATAAAAAACAAGCACATAACCCCTAGGTAAAATACTTGTTTCAAATTATTACCCATTCGCTTTCTTCTCCTTGATGACCTGCCAACGCAGGCATACATTATTCGTTCAAGTCCCACTGCGGATTCCAAACGACTTCCCAAAGGTGTCCATCAGGGTCTTGAAAGTGTGCAGAGTATCCTCCCCAGAAAGTGTCATGTGCCGGGTCGGCTATGATCGCCCCAGCATTTTTGGCTTTTTCCAGCACAATATTCACTTCTTCTTTACTTCCTACATTGTGACCAAGGGTAAATTCAGAAGGACTTGCCGGAGACAAAGGAACCTTGGCCTCATGAGCTATATCCTTTCGATTCCATATGGCAAGCTTCAGGCCTTCTTGCATGTCGAAAAAGGCAACGGCTCCTTGCTCAAATTCTTTGCCCACTATTCCTTCTGTTTGAAATCCCAGGCCCTCCCGATAAAATTGCAGCGATTTTTCCAAATCATCCACACCTAATGTAATGACAGTAATACGCGGTTTCATGATTGTCCCCCTCTTACTTACTTTCTCCTTCTAAATTTCATTTATTTTATCTAATTGAATGCCAACAAGAAAAGTCCCTCCCCATCAAGTTGGTTAATTTTAACATCACCCATCTTTTTTTTCATTATTTTTCACTAATCAACTTATTGGTATTTTAAAGTGTAAAATATCTCTCCACTTTAACCGCTCTTAATCCAAGAAAAGGCCCCTCTCGAGAGAAGGGCCTTTAATGGATTGCAATTATCCTTCAAGCTCTTTTTTCTGGTTCAAGAGTTGGAGATATACCCTATCCAATTCCGCTTTTTCCTCTTCCTTCACAACACTGGACAGTTTCCCAAGTGTCTCGACCATTTGCACTTCAATCATAAGAAGTTCAGCCTGTTTATCTTGATGATCATCCTTGCTTGTTGCCGTTTTAGTTGCTTCCTGATTGATGGCAATTACTCTCGAAGGTTCATTTTCAAATGAAAGTGAATGTGTTGCAAGCGATTGGATCAATGAACGATCATGAGTCACAAAAACGATCGTTCCTGGATATGCTTTTAACACTTCGGTTAAAGCCTCTTTAGTATGAATATCCAGGTAATTTGTAGGTTCATCCAAAACCAGTACATTATAGTTTCCCAAAAAAACTTTGGCTAGGGAAGCCCTGACTTTTTCCCCACCGCTTAAAAGTGATACTTGTTTGTGAACGTCATTTCCTTTAAAAGCTAATCGTGATAATAGTGTACGAATAAAGGCTTGATTGTAGGGACTGTCCTCCAATATATTTTCGAGAACCGTTTTATTTTCATTTAAATTTTCTTGTTGTTGGGCAAAAAATCCAATCTTTGCTGGCATCGCGACATATAAATCTGGGTGCCTTTCCACTATCTTTTTCAATAATGTCGTTTTTCCTGAACCATTTTGACCATTGATCGCGAGTCTGCAAGCTAAGGGGACATCTCCGAAAATATGTTGTTTCAGCACCCGTGACCCGACTTTCAGGGAACAGCCATTAAATCGAATGACCCTTTTGCTATGCAAAGATGGAAATTCTGAAATATCAAAGATGATGGGGGGATCTTCCCTCGGTTTTTCTTTTTTTGCTAATTTTTCGATTCGAGTTTCGATCGCTTCAGCAGAACGGTTCAATTTCGCCTTCTGTTTCCCAGAGCTCCGTTTATGCAGCCTTGCTTCTGAATTACCCATTCGTTTAGGGGCTTTCCTAATTGAATCGGATTTGGCTTGGAGGTTTTGTGCAGCCTGTTTCAACCGGTTCTTTTCGCGGGTATACTCTTCATATTGCTTATTTTCATTTTTTGTTTTTGCCTGCTTTTGTTCTATATACGCTTCGTAATTCCCTTCATATACCGTTACCTTGCCTTGCTCAACTTCCCATATTGTTGTACATAGATGATTCAAGAATGCTTTATCATGTGAAGTAAGCAAAATAGCGCCATTAAAAGATTTTAAATCCTTTTCCAATTGTTCAATTCCGGATATATCCAAATGGCTGGTAGGTTCATCCGCTATCAATACATCCGCATTGGAAGAAAGGGCTGCGGCGATTTTTCTTCGGGTTCGTTCACCGCCGCTTATGATTTCTTGATTCTCATCGGGCAGTTTCCATATGCTCGTTAATACCCCGCTTATTTCTTGTTCAGTTTCTTCCATCTGCGGGATATAGCTGACTGTTCCATAGCTCTCGATATGACCGGAATCGGGTTCCCTCACTCCCGCTAGTATAGAAAGCAGGGTCGTTTTACCCTCTCCATTCCTGCCAACCAAACCAACACGGTCATGACTGTAAAGATGAAGTGTATCAACAGAAAGAACTTCACGGCTTCCGTAGCTTTTCTTTAAATCATTCGCTTTTAAAAATAACATAAAAAAATCCCCCTCCATTTTTCTAGAGAGAGATCGCCTGTTACTAAATTAATATACATAAACCAAATATACCTCATCTGATTGGATATCAGAAAAAGTAGTTGTATATGAATTAGTACCTATAAACGAACAGACGAATCCCATCTCTAAACATAATCATTAAAAATCTCACATGGGTATCTAAAAAGATTCTTGTTCAAATGAAAAAATGAATTCACTTTACTTACCGATAAATTCGGTAAGCAAACAAAGTGACGGCTTATTTGCATTGAACATATCTAACCGATTACACCCATTGAAATTGATTCAAGATTTACTGTTTATTTGATAAGATTACTGCTTCATTTTATAAGGTACCTTTTCCTTCCAATGTAATGAATCAATGATTGCATATTATTCATATGTTTGTAAAGCAGATTTATACCTTTTTTGTTCATTCATAATGAAAGAGAGGGTTAATTGGGCTCTACATGGACATGAACATCATACACTCCATGTTCTTTCATCATCACTTTTTCTACATGAGTCGCTATATCATGTGCTTCTTTAATATCCAAGGTGGAATTGACAAGGATCACAACATCAATCACTTCATTGTTCCCGTAATTTCTTCCTTTAATTTCTTTTATCCCCTTGACTCCATCCACATTTGTAATTACATCCTTATATAGATGAATTTTATTTTCATCAAAACCGTCAGAAAGTTCATGCGAGGCTTGACTGAATATGTCCCAGGCTGTTTTGCATATTAATAATCCAACAATGATGGCAGTAAGGGGATCAAGCCAAGGCATGTTTAATTGGGAGCCGAAAATCCCTATAGCTGTTCCTATACTTACCCAAGCATCGGAAATATTATCTTTCGAAGCTGCCATAACGGCTTTACTGTTAATTTTCATAGCAAGCTTTTTATTATATCGGTATACAAAATACATGGCTATTGCTGATAAAACACCTACATACCCGGCAATAATGTCAGGTGATTCCTTTCCACCTTTAAGCATGGAAGCAACAGCATCTATCAATACTTGTACACCAACAGCAAACATGATGAATGAAGCTACCATTGATGCAATCGTTTCACTCTTCCAATGACCATAACCATGATCTTTATCGGGGGGTCTTTGAGCTAGCCTTAAACCGATCAGTACGGCAATTGACGCGATAATATCAGTCGTGTTGTTCAACCCATCCGCTTTTAAAGCCGCTGAGTCGCTTATGTATCCGATAGCCAGCTTCATGATTGATAGACAAATATAAGCAATAATACTGATGATTGCACCACGTTCGCCTAATTTGAGGTCATTATATTTTTGTTCTTCCATTCAACTTCCCCCCACAATTAAGTACCTGAATATAATATCAACTTAAAAATGGGTGGGTCTATAGCAACCTTTTTGTATCTCTTTATATAAGTAAGTGATAGATAACTATGTTGCATAAGGCAAACTGTCTGAAAAGAATGATATTGATGAGTCCCTGATTAAAATCCCCAGATGTCATCACCGCAAAATAACTTCATTCAAATGAGATTCATATGCATTTTCGACTGTAAAACTAAATAAAGTTCCGCTTTCATTGGATTCCAAATTATATTTTATATGTAGTGTCTTAGCTATATCCTCAATTATTTTTAAGCCAAGTCCCTTACTTTTACTTTCGATATCAAAACCAATTCCATTATCCTTGATACTGACCACATTATTTTCAATGGTTATCACAAGTTTATCAGCCTTCGAATGGTTTAAGACATTTTGGAAGACGTTATCGAATAACCTTTGCAGCCACAAGTCATTACTCATCCATTCCAACTCTCCAATTAAAGGATGATATATTAATTCAATACCATGCATGTTATACAAATAGCCCCATTTTTTAACCATCATTTCTAATAAAGCATGCATATTCACTTTATCATTCAAGATATAGGAATTATCGAGCGTATCTGTGGATTGAATATTATATTCATTTGTTAATTCGGAAATATAATTTATTTGTTGATATAGTGATTGTAATAGTGGAGCTTGTTCCGTATATTGGCCTTCTAAATAAAATAATTGTAATCTTACTGCTGTTAAAGGTGTATTGATGTCATGCCTTAATTTATTCAAGAGTTCCTTTTTCATTTCCTCTTGTTGCTTTAGTTCCAATTCCCGATAGGTCGTTCTTTCAATTAGTAAGTTCACCGATTCAGTTAATTCCCCAATTTCATCTTTGCTATTAACCTCTAACTTATTCGGAATCTCCTCATCACTAGCTAAATTCCTGATGGTTTCATTCAATATATTTATTTTATTCAATAGCGAGTTAATAGATTTGGAAAATAAGAAGGCTAACAATAATAGTGATAAAATGAATACTCCCAGCATTGTAGGATATGCAAAAGATTCATGAAAAGGAATGTCACTATTATTGGATTTAAAGGCCATATCATAAATTAGTGACATAAGGATACTGATCATCAGCAATATAAATGGCACGCTTATAACGGCAATAAATAACAATAGCTGGTATTTTTTCTTTAACTTCATTTCTTTATATAGGTATTCAATCTATACCCTTCTCCATATATATTTTGGATGATTTCACCTGTGTTATCATTGATTTTAGTTCTAACTTTTTTTATATGTACATTCATGATATTTTGATTCCTATCTTCGAGCTGCCATAAATATTCAAAGAAATGTTCTTTCGTTAAAATCCGATCCCTATTTTCATATAAATAGAAAAAAATTTTACGCTCTATCGCAGTAAAAACCACTTCATTATGCAAGTCATTATTGAATACCTTCTTATGTTCGGCATCAATATATAAATGTTTGATTTGTGCGAAAGTACCATATTGATTTTCCAGCAACTTCTCCATTCTTAGTAATAGCTCCCTGGGATCAAAAGGCTTAGTCATATAATCCTCACCAATTTTCAAACCTTGAAGTTTGCTATCCATATCATTTCGGGCAGATAGAAAAATGACTGGAATATTCAATCCTAGACTTTTTAGTTTCTTTGTAATTTGATAGCCATCATCTCCTGGCAGCATAACGTCCATAATGACTAAATCGATATCATGGATGATATCTATAATATCTTTTCCTTCTTTCACCCAACGTACATTGTATTCTTCGCGTTGCAAAATTTTTTTCAGTAAATCACCAATCATCCAATCATCTTCAACAATTAAAATATTATATCTTTTCATCACATAGCCTTTCTTTATTCATTTGATAAATTCCATGGAAAGATCATATATTTCATCGGGCGCGTATAAATAAATGCTGTGCGTCCCTTTCAGTTTTATTACATCCGCTTTTATTAGTTTTTCTGCAAAAACCTCATAATCTTCGTTTTTTTGTTTTGTATATTTTGAATTTTCATTTTCATCGGCTATCGCATCTAAAAATAAAATGGGTGTATCTTTTGGTATTGGCAAGTTAACTGATTTTTCACCATTATTGTAACTCTGTAAAAGTTCTTGCTCCATATCATCATTAAAAAACTGTTTATAAGATAGTGTTTTATACATTT
Organism: Bacillus sp. ISL-78; assembly: GCF_018613455.1. Lineage (NCBI taxonomy): Bacteria > Bacillati > Bacillota > Bacilli > Caryophanales > Bacillaceae > Bacillus > Bacillus sp. ISL-78. Next base: position 215,533 of record NZ_JAGGQC010000026.1, on the reverse strand, counting down.
CCTTCTCATGGTCAGTCAAAAATGATTGCCGGATCACTTCGGGATTATAAACAGCAGAAGGTACAAGACGGTGCAAACCCATTTTCGTTAAAAGATTCACTCCTCTTACTGTCAATGAATCAATCATGCCCATTTTATGAGTCACATATTGGTGCGGTAAACCAATATCCAAAGCAATAATTCCCTTTACTTCACTAGGGTATTTTTGTGCCCAGTAAATAGCCTCAATACCTGATATCGAGTGTGGAACCAAAATATAAGGAGGTTTATTTCCACTTTCCATTAACGATTTCCTGCTTTGTTCCAATATTGTATCGATATCCCTATCATCATGAAAAACATCACTGTATCCATATCCAGCTCTTTCAATGACTGCAATCTTATTTTCTTTTGCAAACTTACTATATAATCCTTTCAATTCATAAACAGGAGCAGCAATTCCGGAACCGGACATAAAAACGTATGTATCCTCACCGCTGCCTTCCGTATATACATTAATTTCTTTTTCATTAAAATCAACGGGTGTTCCTTCACTAATTAATGATGATTCCTTTCCCTTTTGATAATTATGGTAAATAAAAACAGCTATCGTTACAAATAAGATGATAGCAAAGAAGGTAAAAAATATATTCTTTGATACTTTTACTATTTTTCTCATATAGAAAACTCCTTTCAAGTTATACTGAAAGGATATATGTTAAAAATAAATTTCTAATAAATTTTCTTTGTATATTTTCACTAAGAAAAGTTTAACTTTCAATGTCCAATGAATTTCATTAGGAAAAGGCCGCGCCAAAGCAGCCCTAACTACCATATTCCTACGCATAAATAATATTATATGTGGGTTTAAGCACTCCGTTTGGATATTGTTTCATTTCAACTAAATCCAATTTTAGACTTGGCTTAAGACTGCCGAAAAGAGGGATGCCTTCTCCGATTATGACTGGATTCACTTTTAGCACCAATTGATCAATGAGTTTATGTTTCAATAACGTTCCAGCCAACTCTCCGCCCCCGCAAAGCCATAGCTTTCCGTCACTTTGCCGCTTGAGGTTTTCAATAAACGCAACGGCGTCACTATCGATAAGTTCTACCTCCTCATTCGATTCAAACTGAAGGGAGTTCGAAAATATATAATGTTTCAAACCCTTATAACCTGGTTCACCCGGTTTGGCTCCGAATTGAAATCCAAATTCATATGTTTTACTACCCATCAACACAGCTTCATAATGCTGAATATCGGATAAAAAGTCCGGGACATGCTCTCCTTCAAATAAGAAAAAAGAATGATTGATATCCCCTTCCAACATTGCTTGGTCGGCAATGAAATTATCCAGTGAAACTGCTACATGATATACCAATTCTGCCACTTAGCATCCCTCCAAAATTGATTACATATTTTACGCGAACAAAGAGTATGCCATAACCGATTGTAAAAGGTATCAGATAGCCATATCAATTATTCTTTTGATATGGTCTTCATTTGTTTCGACACCCAATTGAGTACATAAACATTAATTTAGTCTGAGGAATTCCGGGATCATACGTCTCAGCATCTTAATAATTTCATTTGAATTACGGCCACAATCCCAACTTTCCAACAGGGATAATTGCTTTCCAGCTAATTTACTTCTACTGCCCTCGATTTTTGTCCATGCTCCATAGGGGACATCCATATGCTCTTCCATTTCCATATACCAACCAGACACAATCAGCCAACGTATCCTATCAAGATTGGACAGTGCATATAACATTTCTCTTCTCATAACGGCCCTGTAGGTTTCATGGACAAAAGCAAGCAGCTTTCCTCTCCAATGCTCAACTTCATCGGGTGTAGGTTTATACACTTTCTTTGCCGATTCCTTAATAACAGGACTGATAATATTAATAGGATCATAGATTACTTCTACCTCTTTTAACCAGATGGAGGGAACAATTTCATCAGGTGCATGATACCAGCTATCCACTTTCACAAAGGTATTATAATGGGTGACGACATACGGTGAATGAGGATTGCAGTCTTCGTGAAATGAAACATCTCCCCAATTATTGGCTCGATCCCTTTTTCCCTTTAAAAATTCTGCTTTACGTTTTGGAATTACAATGGTGTGCAAATCTATATCGGAGTAGTGATCATCGTTTCCTTTTGCTAATGAACCAGCTATGTAAATAGCCAAAACATCAGGATCTGCCGTTAAATCTTTTAATGCTTTTTCCAAAATAATATCGCGTTGTTTCGGTAAATATGCATCTCTTTCTATATGTTTGCTAACGAATCCCGCACACAAGACCATCTCCTTTTTTTGTAAAGCCGTCAAAGTAATATATATTCGTTAATTAGAATAAAATCCCTTTAGCAGTATCCCGTTTCATATATATACTGCTTCTCACCGCATTGTTTTCTTTGCTGAGTACCCGCTTTACCAGGCATCTATCCATACATTTTCCGATATGATATTATTTTGAATATTAAGTTAAAAGGAGGCGTCATTTCATGTTTTTTGCAAATACCCCCGAACCGCCCTATTACGCTTGCATTTTCACTTCCCAAAGAAGCGATAAGGATGCCGCAAGCTATAATTCAACCGCTGAATTCATGGATGAACTTGCCGCTCAACAAGATGGTTATTTAGGAATCGAAAGCGTGAGAGATCAAAACGGGTTAGGAATTACCGTATCCTATTGGAAGTCCTTGGATGCCATAAAGCTTTGGAAGGAAAATGCCGCTCACAAAAAGGCACAAGAAAAAGGTATGAAAGATTGGTACTCGTCATACACTACCCGAATTTGTAAGGTTGAAAAAGATTATACAAGCAAATAATAGTTTTAAAAACGTTCTAACCGCAAGTGACTTTGGTATCTGCCAGTTACTCTCCAGGAGTAAGGGTAAATATCATTAATCTAATAAGTGTTTCATAAAACAGTAAAAACCCATAATGGAAACTAGTTTTAAACATGGTTTGGGATGAACAGCCTAAATTGTAAAATAACTCTAGTTGATTGGAATGGAAGGGTACGAGACTCCTGCGGGAAAAGCGAGGCCAAGGGAGACCCCACAGGCGCAAAGAGCGCCGAGGAGGCTCCCGGACCGCCCGCGGAAAGCGAGTGCCTGGAATGGAAATCAACGTTCAAATTTACAAACCCTTAAAAAGTGAAAGTGTTTTTTTTATGGGTGAAATTCATAAATTTTAGTTCTAGTTTTCCATTGAGTTGTCTTCAGCATGAGACCTCTAAAACCCCAATTGGTAACCATCCCCGCAGTAAAATCGTAAAAGGGCTTCGCGATGAGTGCATTCCGAAATCCACTTTTTGTCGACAAACAGGGACGCTTCTTAAATGATCTTCACAATGAATTAATTAAAAGGAAATGCCGTTAAGATCTTCTTTTATGAGTGAGTACATGTATAAATCATCGAATTTGCCACGGGTATATTCATAATGCCTAAGAAGTCCTTCTCTTCTAAATCCTTGTTTTTCCACTAGTTTTTGGGATGGGTGATTATCAGGTTCAATTAAAGCTTCAATCCTTTCCAGGTGAAAGTGGCGATAACCATACATAACAACGGCTTCCAATGTTTCACTCGCAATGCCTTTTCCCCAATGGTCTTTACTTAATTCATATCCAATTTCAGCACGATGGTGTTTGGTTACCACATTCAGAAAACCACAACTTCCTATAACCTTACCGGAATCTTTTAATGTAATTCCCCATCTAATTCCCGAACCTTTTTCGAATATGGATTCATACCACTTAATTTCATCCCATACATCATTTACTGTCTCGAATGGGTCTAACCCCATTGGCTTCACCACATCTGTATCAGATAGATATTTGAACATGTCACCCGCATCTTCCAGTGTCACTTCCCTTAATATCAATCGTTTGGTTTCAATGACCGGAAATACCTTCTCCATTCAATTTCCCTCCTCCAAACTCCCATTTCCATATTTAACTATTTAATCATTGCCTAATTAAAGTCGATAATCAACGCTTAATTGCTTAGAAAATTATGATGGTAAATAAAAAGGCGTCCCTACTTTCGTAGAAACGCCTTTTTTCGTTTACTTCATTATTTTCGGTTCCTTTACTGCTGAGATCATTAAAAACATGGGCCTTCGATTTTCATCTTTCATTTCAGGAACACTTTTTAACATGTCATCAGAAGGCATCGGTTCCTTTACTGCCTTTATGCTGAAACCAGCACCAATCAAGTCATTCATATATGTTGAAATCGTTCGATGATACTTTACTACGTTTTCGGTTAAGAAGGTTGTTTCTCTCACACCTTCGTACTGATAGTTGTCAACTGGCCAATGCAGATGATTGCCGTGATCATCGTCATACCAAGCTTGTTCGTTGCGAGAAGTAAAGATTGGATGTTCAACCGAGAAAACAAAAGTGCCTCCAGGCTTTAAACAATCATGGACCTTTTTGCAGATTACCTCATATGACTCAATGTAATGAAAAGCCAATGAACTGATAACCACATCAAATTCAGAGCCGGGAAAATCGATATCTTCAATCGGCATTTTCATATAAGAAATACAAGGGTCATCCGTTTTTTCACGTGCTCTTTGAAGCATATTGTCGGAAATATCCACACCAATGACGGAACTTGCCTGTTGCTCTCGGGCAAATCGGCAATGCCAGCCAAAACCGCAGCCCAAATCAAGTACCGTTTTATTACGCAGATTTGGCATTAGCTCTTTTAATACATGCCATTCTCCGGCAGCTTCGAGCCCTTTGACTGATCGCGGCATTTGCTCATACGCAGAATAGAAATTTGCATCATCATATTTGTTTTGTTTCATAACTCATACATCTCCTATAATTCAAGATAGCCTCCTAAGATTAATACCACATCTATTACAGGAGGCTACCTATCTCCTTCTCACCATTTTTTTCACCTCACTATCTTGATGGATCACTGTCCTAATACTAACACATTGCTTGTCTTCCTACCCTCCCATCTAAAGAACAAAATACTTCAAATTAGTTGTTATCCTTGATTTCAAATCGTAGGCATTAGGCCTTATCTCCTATTGTCTTTTTTAGTAATAAGTCTTTTTTACTCATCCTTAATAAGTTATCGAGAAGATAAGCAAACTATACCTTATTGCAGCTTATACGGAATCTCCCCTACCTAGGCTTATTCCTCAAAAATTACCCAGGTAGTAAGAAAAGAATACATGTTTAACCATTATTCTTAATTTGCTTAGTCTAATTTAAAGGGGTGAATATTTTATGAGAATGAAAAAAGCATTTATAGGTCTCTCACTCTTATGTATGATTGTTCCTGGTATTGCCAAGTCAGCCGATTCTTTAAATTCCGTTGCTGATGATCGGAGCAGTATCGTTGCAAATTGGAAATTCACAAAACAACATGTTAAAAGCGGTTCAATCGATAAAGGTAATTTAATTATTGAAGATACAACCAAACAAGGTAATGATTTAGAGTTAGTGACGAAAGGAGACCCTGCATCTCCCGAATTAAAAAATATGTTGAGATGGTCTAAAGAAGATTATTATGCTCAAGATAAAGTTAATAGCTTGAAATTCGCCAATTACGAAAACGCCCCTGCAGGAAGATATTTTAAAACCAAAAAGGATGCACCTATCAATTTGGAGAATTTCGATAGGGGGTTTACCATTGAAGCGGTATTTAAGATGCCAATGAAACCCAAAAGTGACATGGGGCTTTTTTCAAGACAAGGACAGGCGGCAGATCTTAATAAAATGGAAGGCGAGAAAAAAATCCTTTCTGCTTTATCTATATCCAGTGATCAAAAATTGCACTGGACAAGCCATCCATCTAATTTAAACTATAATGTAAGCAATTGGTCTCGATCTTTAAATGCTGGTGAATGGTACCATTTGGCAGTCGTTAATGATGGTAGCACGACGACTCTAACTTTAAATGGCGTTAGTGATTATGGAGAATCAGAAAGGGTCATAGGTATTGCAGCATTAAAAGGTAAAGGCTGGAATATCGGTGCAACAGAGTGGGGAAATAAGTTGGATGCGCTTTTCGCAGGGAATATCCAGGAAATACGAATTGCCAATAAGGCATTAACTGAAAAAGAATGGCTAGTACAGGATGCTCGTGATGATGAACCATTTGAAGGATCAAACAAGTCCTTCCCCATTCTAACAAATAAGAAGAATTATAATTTCCTCTTTATTCCAGATACCCAGAAATATTCAAGCCAAAATCCTGAGATTTTCAATAGCCAAATGAACTGGATATCCAATAACACCAAGAAGAACAATATTATCATGAATACATTTGTTGGGGACATTGTCGATAGTGATTCAGAAAAACAATGGCAGAATTCACTCAGAGCCATTTCCCTTTTGGATAAAAAGGAAATTCCATATATGATGGCGGCTGGGAATCATGACTATGCTGCCGGAGATCCTTTTTTAACACATTATGGGCCACAGCGTTTTATGAATAAAAAATACTATAAGGGGTCAGCTCCCTCTGGGTATAGCTCATATGCAATCGCTAAGGCAGGGAGTTATGAATACTTAGTTTTAATCGTGGATATGAAAAACCTCCATAAGGACTTGGAATGGTCAAAAAAAGTTCTGGAACGGCATAAAGATAAACCGACAATCCTCGTCTCTCATGATATTATTTTTCCGAAAGTTAAAGATGATAAAACCATTGCCGCCGATTCGTCCAATGGCCGGCTGATATGGAATGAACTAGTAAAGAACCATAATCAAGTGTTCATGACGGTTAATGGACATTTTTATGGGATAGCGCATCGGGTAAAACAAAACTCAGCAGGAAATGATGTCATTCAAATGCTGGTCAATTACCAAACGAATTATCGAGGGGGAAATGGCTGGCTAAGACTTGTAGAATTTGATGAAAAGAAAAATGTATTATTATTCCGTACTTATTCCCCATATGTCGATGGAATGACTAGGAAAGAAAAGTCCTATATTGATTATAAATTTTTAACAGGTGAAAATAATTCATTTAAATTGAATTGGGACTTTAAACATAGATTTAATTTCAGGTAATGAACAGGGCGGAATAATCCAATTCCCCAGGTGTATTTGATTAACCTCATCAACCTGGGTGAATTCCTTTAATGGGGCTGCCCTCCTATGTTGGGTCGTCCAGGACGGATAGACGTCCATTCGTGATGATCCGGGATGCTGCTTTTTTTCTATTTCATGCTGCTTTTTTCACCACTGATTTATACTTTCCGAAACCATTAACGACAAGGACCCCCAATATCGCAATATTGCCGCCAATGACTGAAAGGGTACTAGGTACTTCCTGAAGCCAAACCCAAGCGACGAAAATGGCAATTACAGGTTCTATGTACAACAAACTAGAAACGGAACTGGCTTTTCCTAATGATAAAGCGATTGCCCAAGTTACATAACCGATGGCCGCAGGGAAAATACCAACAAAAATCGCAGATAAATGACCTTCCAAAGTTGCATGTTGAATTTCTTGAAATAGCCCAGGAAAAAATATAAAAAAGGGTATTGTACCAATCCATGTGAAGTATGCTGTCAATTCAATCGGATTATAACGGCTAAACAGTGGCTTTTGGAAAACAAAAAACACCGCAGAAGCAATAGCTGACATCAATACTAAAAAAGCTCCTTCAGAAATATTCAGGGAAGGTCCTGCGGTACCTAATGTTATTAAGGTGATCCCTGTGAATCCAATTCCTAAACCAATCCATCCGTATAGTCCGAGGCGTTCTTTTAAAACGAACGCAGCAATGATCGCGATGAAGACAGGTGCCGAACCGATCAGCATTCCTGCCGTACCCGCCGAAACCGTTTGTTCTCCGAATGTCACCCCGATATGGTAAATACTAATGCCAATAAATGCAAGAATCGAAATCCTCAACAAATCCTCTTTTTTCGGGAGTCGAAATTTCACCCCAGGCCAGAGAGCGTAAAGGATAAAAACCCCTGATGCTATAAGATAACGAACAAGTACCAAATGACCGGCTGAATATCCGCCATGCAAGCTTGCACGAATAGCAGCGAATGTAGAGCCCCAAATAATAACTGTAATAGATGCCAATAAAAATGCCTTTGTGTTCAAAACCTATTCCTCCCAACCATTCCCTATAAACTGAAGGTATCATGGATACGTGAGAACTTCAATAAATTTTCTATCGCGCTGTGAAGTATCACAGTAAAATAAAAGTTAAAACAAAGTTGATTGGAGCGGGTGTGCGAGACTCTTGCGGGAAAAGCGTGTCCAGGCGAGACTTTGCAGACACAAAGGCTCCGAAGGGCGGACCGCATGGGAAAAGGGGGTGCCTGGAGGCAACGTTCAAAATGTACAACCATAAAAACTGCTGAATTTTTCAACAAGACAAGATTACCCTTAATGTTTTTTCACTGAAATCCTTATTGATTTAAGAAATATGCGACACTCCTGCCGAATTACTGGCTAGCCGAGACACCGCAGACGCTTGCGTCGAGGAGGCTTGGCAGGCAGTCGGCGGAAAGGGAGCGGATTTCTGAAATCGACTGGAACGTTTTTTAATAAAAAAACTGTATCCAAACTCGATTTTCATTGAGTTTGGATACAGTTTAGTTGATTGGAATGGAAGGTACGAGACTCCTGCGGGAGAAGCGAGGCCAAGGGAGACCCCACAGGCGCAAAGAGCGCCGAGGAGGCTCCCGGACCGCCCGCGGAAAGCGAGTGCCTGGAATGGAAATCAACGTTCAAACCGCAGACAAACTTGATTTTCATTGAGTTTGGCTACAGTCTGCATAATTAATTTTTGATTAACTATTTTCTGGTTTCCAAGATGAAAAACGTCTTTCAATAATGCCTAATAATGAAGTAAGAATGATTCCCGTAATCGTTATGACCAACACGCCAACAAACATGCGATCTGTTTGTAGATTTTGACCATTGCTTGTCAATTGGTATCCGATACCAGCTGTCGAAGCGAATAATTCACCTACAACCACTGCAATTAATCCTTGACCTATACCTAAGCGAATACCGTTTAAAAGGAATGGTACAGTCGAAGGCAATGCAATGGTTTTAAAAATTTGAAATTCACTTGCACTAAATGTCCTGGCTGCTTTTATTAAGTTTTGATCTAATGTTAACATAGCCTTTTGAGCGCTCATCACTATTGGAAAGAAGGCCATCAAAAATACGATAACTATTTTGGATGCTGGTCCTATTCCGAATGCGATGATGATCACTGGTAATAGGGCGACTTTAGGAGTTACATATAGTCCTGAAATGAAAGGGTTAACCACTGCATTAAAGGTAGAGTTCCAACCTGATAACACACCTATTGGGATTCCAATAAGTATGGCTAAAACAAAGCCTGAAACAAATTCGTAACCACTTACCTTCATATTTTCCCAAAAGGAAACTTCTTGGACCATTAAAACTGCCGCTTGTGCAATTTCAATTGGTGAGCTTATGAACAATGGATTTATCCATTCATTTTGAGAGGCAGTTTCCCAAAGCAACAGGAATAGTAAAACAGAAGCAACACTGATAAAAAATGACTTTTTTTCTTTTTTCATTTTCTTCGCCTTTTTTATCTTTTGCTTTGATTGTGTAAGTTCTATCGTACCCTTCGTCATAATGTTCTCCTTTCACATTAATTATTTCTCTTTATTATCGAAACCTTGTTTAGAAGACTCCTGTTCAATAATGGACCAAATATGATCTACAAACTCTAAAAATTCCGGGCTGCGTTTCACATGGAGATCTCTTGGTCTAGGTATATCAACATCAACAACCTCCACTACACGTCCTGGTCTTGCCCCAAAAACAAAAACTCTATCAGCTAAAAATACCGCTTCATCAATTTGGTGTGTAATGAAAAGACTTGTCTTTTTTGTCTCATCCCATATTCTAAGTAACTCACCTTGCATAAATTCCCTAGTTTGTGCGTCCAATGCCGAAAATGGTTCATCCAATAATATTAATGATGGGTTTACCGTTAATGCCCGAGCCAAGTTTACCCGTTGCTGCATCCCCCCTGACAATTCATGTGGATAATGATTTTCATAACCTTTTAAACCGACCATTTCAATAAATTCTTTGGCCTCTTTCTTTTTCTCTGCGGTTATTTGCTTTAACAGTTCAACTCCATAAAGAACATTTTCCAAAACAGTTCTCCAAGGTAAAAGACTCGGGTTTTGAAAAACCATTGCCCTGTCCTTGCCGGGACCATCAATTTTTTGCTGATCTAATAGAATTTCTCCCTTACTTGGCTTTAGCAATCCAACTACAGTATTTAAAAAAGTGGTTTTTCCACAGCCGCTCGGCCCAACAATACATATAAATTCACCATCTTTAATGTTTAAATTTATATTCTGCAGGGCCATCACTTCTGCACCAGTTTTGTTATTTACGTAAGTAACGTCTAAAAAACGAGTAGATAATTTATAGTTTTCCAGTTGTGCATTTTCCATCTTACCTATCATCTCCTTTCCATTCTAATTATTTTTTAAAAGCCTTTTCTATATAACTATTTGTCCAAATAACATCTTCAGTTGTATCCTGTTTAGTAGAAACGCCTGATATCTTGCCAAATTCAACTAATGGATCCTGGGCATTATCCCAAGCTTCTTGATTCATTTCTCCATAGCCTTTAAAAGTGTTTTTCAATCCGATTAGTGATTCCTCTAGGATATCAACATCAATTCCATCAAAATAAGATTCGATTGATTCGGCTGCCTCTCTTGGATTATTACGTGTGAATTCCATACCTTTCCCTATTGCCCGAACTACTTTCAAAGATGTTTCCTGATTTTTTTCTAAATATTCCTTTTTAGCAAAAACGGCTTCCCAGACCATATTCCCATACATTGGCTCTTCACTTGTATTAATTACAATCTCGCCAACATCTTTACTTTCCGCCTGTAAACCCATTGGAGGCGATGCTATACCACCGTCAACAATCCCCTCCTGCATACCGCCAATCTTCGATCCATCTCCAGCCAATTTGACGGTTTTAAGCGTATCGGGGTCAACACCATGCTTTTGCATTAAATAGCGTGTGTATACGTCTCCAGAATCACCGACAAGGTTTGTACCGATAGTTGCGCCGTTCAATGAAGCCACTCTATCTTCAAACGATGAGTCTTTAGAAACATTCTTTTTCTTTTGATATTGTTTAGAGAGAGTAATTTGATAGGTTAGCGCCGAATTTAAAGATTGAATTGCCAATAAATCTTCACCTTTGTCAAGAGGAGTAAACATACTTCGAGGACCTGAGACTGCAAACTGAGCTTCACCTGATAATACAGAAGCGATGACTTGTGCTCCTCCACCACCAGATACAATCTCAGCTTCAATTCCTTCTTTTTCAAAAAATCCTTGCTCAATGGCTACATACAATGGGGCTACTGACAATAACCGTGCCGGTTCCGTAAAAGTAAGCTTAACCGCTTTTCCTCCCGAATTCCCTTTGTTTTCTTTAGTTGTTTCGTCACTTGTACCGCATGCAGATACTACTAACACCAAACAAAGCAGAACGAACGCCATATTATTCTTAAACATATTCCTTACCCCCTAAATCAAATATTTTTTACACTTCATTCACTAACTAACTATATTCCTCCTCTAATTAAGTTTTATATACAAAACAAAATTTCATATACATATCAATTCTAAATCAGCTGTCCCGATTGGGTCAATTATATTTTTTTGAAAATTTAGATAATTAGGCAGATTACTGTACAAAAAAAACACTCATTTAAAATCATGAGTGCTCTTTAACTCTTGAGATACAATTTTCTGCTTCTGTAAAAATAACTCTGTTGCATCATCAAGATAAGAAGCGATGCCATCTACCTGCTTCATATTGTTAAGATCCATAAATCCGACAAATCTGTTCTTCAATATTCTGCTTACATCCGGGAGTGAATTAGATACAACTCAATCAAGGGGAAATTAAATTAAGGGAAGGTCCACACCAACTGCCAAGGCTAATGATTATATCATAAGATCCTTTTATATCTTGTAATTTCCATTCAGTCATCCTCTATACTAATTTCCTAAATCGCTTGATTATATCATCCATTTCAAAGGCAAGATGCTTAGGCCCTCTTGCACCATGGGATAAGTTGGACAATTGGGGCTATAAGGAAGAGAGAACAATTCCAGCTGATACTCCCCTCCGACCACTTGGGGTACCGGTATGACCTTAAACGAGAAACTATGAATTCAAAAGAGTTTTTCAATAGTGTGAATCAAATAAACCGAGTCATTACTTTCTTCTCATTGAAAAATATCTCAATTTATGTCAATTGAAACCAAATTATGAGTTTGTTATCTTAGTTAATGAACCGGTTCATGACTAGTTTATGTAAGAATATTAGTCACAATAAAAGGAGAGATGAAACCATGACACAAGAACGTAAATCAACAAGCACAGTGGAGCAGTATGCAAATCTCATCCCCATGAGCGAAATTGCTTCGAACGCAGATCAATTATTTCCTTTTCCAATCTTTAATAGTTTACGACAAAATACTCCTGTAAGGTACGACGAGTCTCGAAGCTGCTGGGATGTGTTTCGATATGAGGACGTTCATTATATTCTAAAAAATCCAAAACTGTTTTCTTCGGAACGAGGGTCTGGAACTCTTCAAGGAAGCATTTTGACAATGGACCCTCCTAGACACACAAAAATGAGAAATTTAGTGAACAAGGCATTCACTCCTAAAGCAGTGAAAGATTTAAAAAATAAAATTGAAGAGGTGACACTTTACCTGCTCGATCAAGTAAATGAGAAGGGGACTATGGACCTCGTTCATAACCTTGCTGGTCCGTTGCCTGTCATAATAATTGCCGAATTATTGGGGGTCCCTGCCAAGGATCGGGATCTTTTTAAAACCTATTCTGATGTTCTCGTGGCAGGCGCCAAAGATAATTCAAATGAAGCCTTTCAAATAATGGCACAGAAACGTAAGGAAGGAAGTGAGTTTCTTAGAGAATATTTCAAAAAAATAATTTTAGAGAGAAAAGTTAATCCTGAAGAAGATTTAATTTCGCTATTATTAGCAGCAAAAATTGATGGGGAAAAATTAACAGAAGAAGAGGTACTATCTTTCTGTGTTTTATTATTAGTTGCGGGAAATGAAACAACAACTAATTTGATTACAAATGCCGTACGCTATATGACAGAAGATAAAATCATTCAAGAACAAGCTAGGACAAATCTTCCTTTAATACCAAAATTGGTAGAAGAAACACTACGCTTTTATCCTCCAATACAGGCAATTGGCCGTGTTGCAAAGGAACAAGTCAAAGTTGGGGGCAAAACAATCCAAAAGGGGGAACAAGTAATTTGCTGGGTCGCTTCGGCAAACCGGGATGAACAAAAGTTTGAAGAACCTAATCGGTTCACATTAGAAAGGAAATTAAATCCTCATTTGAGTTTCGGGTTTGGCATTCATTTTTGTTTAGGTGCCCCGCTTGCACGTCTAGAAGCAGAAGTAGCTCTCGTGACACTATTAAGTACATTTGCAAAATTGGAAGGTGTACAAGGAACTGAGCTGGAGGCGATTCCAAGTCCGTTCGTTTTTGGAGTGAAAAGACTTCCTTTAAAATTCACAAGATAATGAGCCTTGCTGCCTAAGAATATAAACGAACATAGATTAGGTAATGAAAAAGGGAGTATATTAAATTAAGACCTCTTAAAATTGATTATTCGTAAAGCATTTGTCTCAGAAGATATTAAATCCTACATTTATCCAATTATTAAAAATTAAAATGTACTAGGTTGATAAAAACTTAATATATAATTCGGAATTTATGACATAAAAATTACAGAAACAAAAATGGAAATCACAAAATGAGTTCCATTTTTGTTTTGAGTACTTCTTTGTTTTAGGGCACCTTCATGAAAGACTTTTCTTATCAAAATATACATAACCCTACTGCAAATAATACTTTCCATATATTTCAAGAGGTAAATCATCCAGATCACAAAAAAAGGTAAACCTTTTTCCTGTTAACTCATCAACACGGATAGGTTCGACTGGAATGTTTTCTTTTTCTAAATCTTCAATCGCTCGATTAATATCTTCCACTTCAAAAGCAAGATGTCTAAGCCCTCTTGCTTCAGGATAACTGGACGATTTGGTCTATCAGGAAATGAGAACAATTCAAGCTAAATTCCCCCTCCGACCATTAAATCCAATTTATACGACTGCCTATCTGACCGATATGTCTCCTTCACGATATCACACCCTAATTTTTCATAATCGGAACAAATTATTGCTACATGATGTATTTTTTTTACCTTCATTTCTTACCTCCCTAAGAGCATTGGTTAGTTTTAAAAATCATTTTAACAAAGTTATCCATTAATAAAAACTTAGTTTTCACTGCTTCCTTCGGAATATACTGCACCATACTGGTACATCCATTTTCCTTTCACCTGGATATAGGTCTATACAAAGGGCGTATAATATAAGTTAATCTAAAAAAACGTATAATAAAAAAGGAGCCTTCCCCTCCTACTCTCTAGATCAATAATATAGATTCCTAGAACGCTGATTATGTTAATTAACTTTGTATATTGGTGTACTTGGTTGTAGTTTAAAATAAAGTCGTTACGTTTTCTAGTTGTAAACCAACTCCCACTTCCTCGCCAAATAAATTAAAGGGGATGTTTTGAATTACTGCCATTTTTCAGAGTGTTAACTATCATTCTCTAGCATATGCTTATATTTACATGCATGATATCCTTTTTGTTCGTATAATAGGACACAGGGGAATTAAGATGAGTCTAATTTACAAGAAGAGGAGCAATTTGTTCTGTGGAAACAAAAGGCGAAGAAATAAACTGCTTAGCATTAAAAGTCAAAGAGATTATTCAATCTTCTGGATGTCAAAATGAAGATGTAATCTTTCTGTGCATTGGTTCAGACCGATCAGTTGGGGATTCATTAGGCCCTTTAGTCGGGACAATGCTTAAAGAACATACGGTGCCTTATCGTGTTTACGGTACTTTGGAAAATCCCGTTCATGCATTTAATTTAAAAGACACATTGAAAAAAATAAAAAAACAATTCAAAAAGCCTCTTATTTTTAGTGTGGATGCTTGTTTAGGGAATCAAAACCAGGTCGGTTATGTTTTTTTGAAGGATGGACCTCTTGTCCCTGGGAAAGCTTTAAAAAAAGTATTGCCGGAAGTTGGAGATTATCATATTACAGGAATGGTCAATTATATAGATCCGCTGCCAACGATGCAATTTTTAAATGATACTCGTCTATACACGGTTATGAACCTTGCGAAAACAATCGTAAAAATAATTACTCAAGCTAGCGGCGAAACTTCTGGAATTAAATAAAAGAATGGGCTGTGCCAAAACCACTAATAATAATTGGTTTTGGCACAGCCCTACTTTGTTTAAGTTCGAAGAATTTATTAGATAACATTGTACTTAAATAATAGCCCCTGTCAAGATAGCAACAATGATAAGGACTAATGAACAAATTAGAGCCCATTTAAATGCATACCGCTGTAGTTCCCCGATATCTGTTTTTACCATCCCTACCAGTAAAAGAGTCGATGCCACGAGTGGACTTAAGAAATGTACAGGCTGGCCCAGTACGGAAGCTCTGGCAATTTCTAAAGGACTCACCCCATAAGCTTCTCCTGCTTCGGCAAGAATTGGCAAAACACCAAAGTAGTAAGCATCATTGGATAAAACGAACGTAAATGGCATGCTGGTGAACGCAACGACCATCGGTAAAAAAGAGCCTAAAGAATCCGGAATGATGGCCACTAATGAATTTGCAATGGCATCTACCATTTTCGTTCCGGAAAAGATCCCTGTGAAAATACCAGCCGCAAATACTAGTGTGACGACGGTAATAGCATTTCCTGCATGTGACACGATTCGCTCTTTTTGCTGTTCTAGATTAGGGTAATTAATGATTGAAGCAAGCACAAATCCGATTAGAAACAACACAGGTACCGGCACTAAGCCCATTACAAGAATGACCATAACCGTGAGCGTCAACGAAAGATTGACCCATATTAATTTAGGGCGCTTTAAATCGTCTTGTATGGCGGAAGCTACCGCTGCTTCAGCCAGAGCTCCTTTCATTTCAGGTGCAGCTTTGATATGAACAACACCAAGCCTTTTGCGCTCTTTTTTCCCAAGTACGTAAGCGGTAAAAAGAATAGCTGCAATACCTGCGAATAGTGTTGGGATAATCGGAACAAAGAATTCATTTGCATCCAGACCTAGAGATGCTATTGCTCTTGTTGCAGGCCCTCCCCAAGGAGTCATGCCACTCATAATACTTACAGCCAGCAAAGAAATAGTGGCAAGAATAAGTGGATTCATACCAAGGCGTAAGTAAAGAGGCAGCATAGCGGAAATCGTAATCATATGAGTCGTGGTACCATCACCATCTAAGGCAACGGTCATTGCGATTACTGCTGTACCTAACGCTATTTTTACCGGATCCCCTTTTACGATTTTCAACATGGTTTTAATGAGTGGATCAAATAATCCAGCGTCAATCAGAACTCCGAAATACAAAATAGCGAACAATAGCAAAGCGGCTGAAGGTGCGACAACCTTTATTCCATCGAGCATCATATCTCCGAGCTCTGGACCAAATCCGCCAATTAATGCAAAGATAATTGGAATGACCACTAGAGAATTAACAGGTGATAACCGTTTAGACATGATTAAATAAGTGAAGACAACGACCATTGAAATTCCAAGTAACGTAAGAATATGAATTCCCTCCCATTAAAGAAACCGCTTACAAACCAAATGAAAAAGTTTGAATAGTTAAAAAATATTATATAATATCTTCTGGTTCCCAGTTGCTTTATTTTCTATTTTTAGAATAGTTCATATCATCAAATAAGTGAAATACATATTTTTTTTACTTTTTCGAAAAAAAAACTTATAATCCATTTTGTATTAAATTAAGAAATCCAAAAAAGCACTATGAAATTTTCAATGATTTCATAGTGCTTTTTCGTTAAAGATTGGAATTTTTATTCAAGAAATCAATAAAGTTTTTCACAGTAGAGAGTTTTAATGAATCCTGGTTATACATTAACCATGTATTTCTTAATACCGGCTTCCCATTTTTGTAGGATAACCCGTATGTATGCAAATTATCTGAAGGCTGCAGGCATATTTCCGGCAGAATGGAAACACCAAGATCATTTTTGACCATCTCCTTGCACGTCTCCTGCCGATCCGTTTCCATAGTTACAAATGGTGGCTCCGGGAATCTATCATGCCACCAGCCATTTATTAAGTTTTTTAAAGAACTGTCGGTCTTATAATTTATGAATGGAAGTTCCGGCAAATTATCCAAGTCTATCTCTTTCTTAGAAATTAAACAAAGTCTTTCTTTATGCAGTAATGATTTGATTCCATACCATTCATAATTTCCACGCAGTATGCCTAATTGAACACTAGAGGAATCCAGAAGATGCATGATTTCAGTACTCCACCCTGTATTCACATTAAATTGTACATAAGGATATTGTGTTGAAAACTTTTTCAATATTTCTGGTAGTTTATATTGGGCAAAGTTGCTGGAAACGCCAAGCCTTAACGTTCCTCTTACCTCATTTTTCATATTCAGCATATAATCTTTCGTTTTTTGCAACTTTTTCACCATTTCTTCCGCATAGCCCGCTAAATGTATCCCTTCTGAAGTGAACTCAATGCCTCCTTTTATTTTGAAAAATAGGTTTGTGCTAAATTCTTTTTCTAAATTTTTTAGCCGGTACGTTAGCGCCGGCTGCGATATATATAAACGCTCTGCGGCACGGCTAATGTTTTTTTCTTCATATAGTACCCTTATCGCAATCCAATCTTTTTCGTCCACTTAACCATCTCCCGATTTTTGGATTATAAGTTTTTTTATCATTTTTACTTAAAAAATATGTATTTTACTTATGAATGAACTTATCATACTATATTTTCAAAGGAACCGGTAGTGCTATAAATATTGATTTGAGAAAAGGTGGTTATACAATGAAAGTACCTGTAGTTGTAATGCGCGGCGGGACAAGTAAAGGTGTGTTCCTTAACTTTGAACATATGCCTTCGAATCGCTCACTCTGGGAAGATTTCTTACTTGACGTGATGGGCAGTCCGGATCGGAGACAGATCGATGGTCTTGGAGGAGCGAATTCATTGACAAGTAAAGCAGCGATCATCAAAAAATCAGAATCACCGGAATTCGATGTGGAATATACATTTGCGCAGATCAGCATCGATAATCAAATGGTTGATTTTAAAGGAAATTGTGGGAATATTTCATCTGCTGTAGGACCTTACGCAATTGAGCAAGGATTAGTCCCTATACAAGAACCTGTTACAACGGTGAAAATTTTTAACACCAATACACAAAAACTGATTATTGCAGAAGTTGAGGTTGAAAATGGACAAGTGAAAAAAGAAGGCAGCTGCTCAATTCCAGGCGTGCCTGGTAAAGGATCACCAATCTATCTTTCTTTTACTCGTGCTGAAGGAGCAGTTACAGGAAAACTATTCCCTACAGGAAATCCAATTGACATGATTAAAACGAAGGATCGGCTTATTCAAGTTTCAATCATTGATGTTGCCAATCCACTTGTTTTTGTAAGTGCACAGGATATTGGTCTAAACGGAAGCGAATTGCCCACTGATTATTCACAGGAAAAATTAAATGAGCTAGAAGAAATCCGGTCGATTGCAGCTGAAATGTGTCAATTTTCCGATAAGAAATCAGCAACTGTCAAATCTCCTGCTGTTCCTAAAATGACCCTAATTGCTCCTCCTATGGATTACGTAGATCTAAATGGATCGGAAAGAAAAGCGTCAGAGATGGATTTGATGATCCGAATGATGTCGATGCAAAAGCCCCATCAAGCGCTTGCTATTACAGGGGCCATCTGTGCAACAGCAGGGGCTTACTTACAGGAAACGGTTTTATCTGAGATGGTGAACATTAAACAGGAAATTTTTCGATTAGCCCACCCGGCAGGGATCATGGAAACAAAAGTTGATTTTTTGGCAGGACACATACGCGCTATTAAAGTGGTACGTACAGCGAGAATCATATTAGAGGGATATGTGTACACGAAAAAAAATTACGAGCTTTCCTATCAATTAGCTTGATTTGAATTGATTTGCAAATTACAGCAAAAAAAATTATCTATCACTTGGAGGCTTTTCAATGTGGGTCATCACTGTCTTTTTAAAAGGAAATATTAAAATTTTTGAATTTGACACAGAAAAAGAAGCGAAAGAACTATTCAAAAATATGAAAGGCACTAAAATTCTTTCCGAAATAGTTTACTTCAATGATCCTTGTTTTGTATAAGTGAGTTTTCAATAGAGCCCAGACTATAATGTATCTCCAACTAACCGATGCCTACAAAATTCAATTATAAACTAGGATTGAGAATAGATGAAAATTTTCCGGGGGGAGCGCTCACCCTTATACTACAAGTTAGGATATACTGAATCCAGATTTTCATGGTTACTGGGTATTTAACCAAAAAGAAAACTAATTGTTTTCTATCATCCTTGTTACAGGGAAAAATACCCACAAACCAACCCATTATTTATTGAATGGTATCCTTTTTCACTGGCTCAATTTTAGCATCAATCGGAGCATAGGAAGAACAGCTATATAAATATATATCATACAAAATAGTTGATATCTGGTAACTGTTGATAAATCAGCGCTGACTTCATGCGCGATAGTGCCCATCTGATCGATTCAGATGGTGCTAAAATAGAAGAAAAATCATATTGTCTGGCCATCTAGACGATTAAAGTATACTCTAAAACTCATATCCCTATATGATATGAGTTTTAGTCAATGCATAAAGACTTTTAATATTTGAAGTACAAAACAGCCAAG
Source organism: Bacillus sp. ISL-78 (assembly GCF_018613455.1). Lineage (NCBI taxonomy): Bacteria > Bacillati > Bacillota > Bacilli > Caryophanales > Bacillaceae > Bacillus > Bacillus sp. ISL-78. Next base: position 195,649 of record NZ_JAGGQC010000026.1, on the reverse strand, counting down.
AACTTTTTTAAGCCTTGGCTGTTTTTCATTCTTCTATTTAATGTAGCCCTAGATTTTTCGAACAAATTCTTATCTAATTAACTATGCAAGGAGAAGACTCAATGATTATTGACCGCTTCAACCTTTTCTTGAATATAGTGGGCTGCGGATGAACCAGCTAATTTTCCAAAGACCGCTCCAGACATTAACCCGGATCCACCAGGATAGTTTTCATAAAAAATCCCCCCAATCATTTCACCAGCCGCAAAGAGACCTTTTATCGGTTGTTCTTCTTTGTTTAACACATGACCTGTTGCATTTACATGCAAACCGCCGAACGAGAAGGTGATTCCGCACGTTACAGGGAAAGCGTAGAATGGACCTTGCTCTATTCGAAGTGCCCAGTTGGATTTAGGAGGGGTAATTCCTTTCGTTCCTTTGCCATCTTTCTCTGCGGGTCTATACTCGCCATCTTGTACCGCACTGTTATACTCTTCGATCGTTTTAAGGAATTGTGTTTGATTGACCGGCAGTAAACTAGCCAACTCTCCAAGCGTATCTGCTTTATAAAAAGTCGCTTCTTCAAGGTCATATTCTTTACGCAGCATCGGGCGTACCTGTGCATCATAAATTTGATATGCCACATGTCCAGGCTGTTTTAATACCTCACGGCCATATTTGGCATAAGTGTAATTTCGCAAATCTGCTCCTTCATCAACAAACCGTTTTCCTTCATTATTAAGCATGACGCTGTACGGATAAGAATGCTTTTTAAAAATATCTCCCGGCTTCGTGAAATCCCCTACTTTTGGCGCATTATAATCTGTACCAATAGAATGACATCCAGACCACTGCCCAAATTTTTGAGCCCCTACTGCCATAGCCATGGAAATGCCGTCTCCTGTGTTGAACTCGGTTCCACGAACAATAGCCGCTTCCCATTCTTCACCAATGTTTTCACTTCTCATTTTCTTATTGGCTTCAAAGCCGCCACAAGCCAAAATCACACCGGATGTCTGAACCGTCACTATTGTATGATCCTTCTCAACTACGACACCAGATATTGTGTTATTCTCTGATACGAGCTCCACAGCACGTGAATCGTACCAAACGTCGATGCCAATTTCTTCTGTCCGCGCAAAGAGCCGTCTCATTAAGCCAACGCCTTTATCTTCCGTTTTGATAGGCAGTCCCCCCAGAAAATGCGCTTGCCAGCTTGTACAAAAGATTGATTTTCATAATTCAATTCAAATTTTATTCCCTGATCACGCATCCACGCAATTGTTTCATACGATCTAGAAACCAGCTGTTTTGCTAACTCAGGATTACTTTGTCCGCCTGTTACCCGCATTAAATCATTGTAATAGTCGGATTCCGTGTATTCAGGCATTACAATTAACTCGGATTCTTCATCTGTTAATTCAGGTATTATATTTCTGATTGCGTCTAAATTATTGTATGCCACACGAATGGCTCCATCCGTGAAGAAAGAGTTCCCTCCACGCTTTTCCACAGGTCCCCGTTCTAATACAAGAACTCTAGCACCTCCCTCTTTTGCTGAGATTGCGGCACATAAAGCTGCATTTCCTGCCCCTACTACAACTACATCATAATTTCGTGTATTCGACATCTATACCCCTCCTGATAAGTAGTGATAACGCTTCATGTAAATAATAAGTGATAATAATGAATAAAAATAATATTGTTTTTTTATTCATTGCCATAGAAAAAATTTATGAAAGAATGCTGGCAACGCAAAACTATAGTGAGTCTATTGATTTACATAAAAAGATAGATTTCTTTTTTCAATAGTTGTATTATACTTTTAGAAATCAAATAAATTATCATTTTTTATAATTACCCATAAATATTTTTTATGGTTAAAGGAGAAAAATTTTATGGATGAAAAAGACTGGCTTATATTAATTACTCTTTACGAAGAAAGGAATATAACAAAAGCAGCACAACGACTATTTCTTTCTCAGCCAGCTTTATCCTATCGTATAAAACAGCTGGAGAAAGAATTCAAAACAAATTTAATCTCTAGAGGCAAAAGAGGTGTCGAGTTTACAGTTGAAGGGGAATACCTCGTACAATATTCGAAAAATATGCGTAAGCAATTAGGAGCTGCAAAAGAACATATTTCAAATTTGGATAAAAAGGTAAAAGGAACTTTGCGCTTGGGTGTATCTGGCTTGTTTGCCCGATATAAACTACCAGTATTATTAAAAGAATTTCTAACCCTATATCCAGAGGTTGAAATCAGTTTGAAAACTGGATGGAGTTCTCAAATTCATCAGATGCTTCAAAAAGAAGAAGCACACCTCGGGATCGTTAGAGGTCCTTACAAATGGCAGGAAAATAAAGTGTTGTTTCAAGAAGAAAAGATTTGCATTGCCTCCAGTAAAAAAATTGAATTAAAAGAACTTCCTTTTCTTCCTAGAGTTAATTATCAGACAGACCAATCGTTAAGAAATACTATTGAAAACTGGTGGCAGGAAACATTTGCGGTACCACCTAAGATTTCAATGGAGGTAGATCGGATTGAAACATGTAAGGAACTGGTTCTTAATGGTTTAGGATATGCCATTTTACCAGAAATCTGTATTAAAGATGATGAACCACTGTATACTTTCCCCATTGTATTAAGCGATAATAGCTTTTTGCTTAGAGAAACTTGGGTTTTTTACCGAGATGTGACTATGGATTTGGCCCAAGTAAAAGCATTTATTGATTTTCTTAATGATTCTAAACAATAGAAATAAGACGAATCGAAATAAAACTAGTACAAAGGAAGAGAATTAACATGAAAAAGTGGGATTTAAATGATGCAAGCAAGACAATCCAATTTTCAGCTGCACTTCTAACTGCTTTTATTGGAGGCAGCCTTTTCTCTCTTATCAGGTTGCCAATCCCCTGGCTTCTAGGTCCAATGGCTGCCCTATTAATTGCATCACGTTTCAAAAACGTTAAATTAATTTGGCCCGTTTCGATGAGAAATACTGGATTAATTATTGTAGGTTATTCAATTGGCATCTCTTTTACCAAGAGCTCACTGTCTGACATGATTAGTCACCTTCCCTCAATGTTGATCCTTACAACCTTAATTGTCCTTGTGTGTGTATGTTCAGCTTTTGTTATGTCAAAATATTCCGGCATTGACTATCCTACCTCCTTAACAAGTAGTATACCTGGAGGTTTGTCACAAATTGTTGTGTTTGCAGAAGAAATGAAAGGTATTGATATTACGACCGTAACCTTTTTCCATGTTACAAGAGTGATCATGGTTGTTTTCTTAGTTCCCCTTTTAATTTTCAGTCCCATTTTTGCAGCGAATCGTACCAATGATTCCTCTAATATAATGGATAACGTTATTCCAGAGTGGAGTGATTTATTTCCTCTGATCTTTCTGTTCGCGCTTATTTGTTTTCTCGCAGCAAGAATAGGTAAAATATTCAAATTACCAGCTCCTTACTTTTTAGGACCAGTAATTGTTACTGCTGCAATAGGTCTTTTAGGTTTGCAGGGACCACCACTTCCTCCTTCACTTCTTGATATATCTCAATTTATGGTTGGCGGTTATATCGGTTTACTATTAAAACCGGAACAACTTGACAACAAAAGAAAAACCTTATTATTTGCTTTGATGAACGGACTGATTTTGATCTGCGCAACAATGTTTTTTAGTTTTCTACTGACCCATTATTATGATTTATCGGCTATTACGGGTTTTTTAAGTTTAGCCCCTGGTGGAATGGATCAAATGGGAATCATTGCACAAGAAGTAAATGCTGATGTATCTACTGTTACCAGCTATCAACTATTTCGGATGGCTTTTATTTATGCCGCAGTGCCTCCATTACTAAGATTGGTATTAAAATTAAGTTTAAGAAAAAAAGACAAGATCAGTAACGTTAAAACTAAATGTTAATTAAAAAAGGAGAGAGCTTTGCTCAAGGACACTGAAAAAGTCTGATTTATAAAGAAAAGAAGGTCATCATTCACAATATTAAGATGATGACCTTCTTTTTAAATACTAAAAATAGCATTAAATTTTTAAAAATTTCTTTATTGTATCACTTATCCTTTGGCTTTCTTTGCTCTCTTCCCTCCAATCTTTTTTTTAAGAATAAATTATTTTGATACCATCACAAAAAAAATATGTATTTAACTTATTGTTCTCCCTGTATTACCTTTAATTAAGAAAAGCGCATAAGCATAATGTAAAACTTATTAATCTACCAGTTAATTTTTTATGAAGAGTCACGAAATTAATTCTTAGTCATCCAGAGATCAATTGAAAGCGCTTTCGAAATTTGGGAGGGGATTTATTAATGTTTCTTACAATTTTAGGCATCTCCATGGTTACCGTTTTTACCTATTTAATTATGTCCAAACGTTTATCACCCATTGTTGCTTTAACTTTAGTTCCGATCGTTTTTGCTGTAGTTGGTGGTTTTGGAAGCAAAATTGGCACTATGATGATGGAAGGCATTAAGCTAGTCGCTCCTTCTGCAGCTCTATTATTATTCGCCATATTGTTTTTTGGCATTATGATAGATACGGGCTTATTTGATCCACTTATCAAAAAGTTATTAGAAGTTGTCAAGGGAGATCCTGTCAAAATTTCGATGGGTACCACAATTCTTGCATTACTTGTGGCCCTAGATGGAGACGGTACAACAACGTATATCATTACTGTTTCAGCTATGTATCCACTTTATAAACGAATCGGTATGAATCCATTGGTTTTAGCCACTGTAGCCATGCTGGCTTTAAGTGTTATGAGTGGTATGACCCCCTGGGGAGGACCTGCTACCCGAGCAATAGCAGTATTGGGACTTGATGCATCCGAATTTTTTGTTCCACTTATTCCTACCATGCTCGGTGGTGCTCTTTGGGTTATTTTCGTAGCATTTATTTTAGGGAAAAGAGAACGTAAACGACTTGGTGTAATACACATAGAAGAGTTCAAAAATGAAATAGCTGCTACTGTTGAAAATGAAGCCACTGAAACATTTCCTCATATTGACATTAAACGTCCTCGTTTTTTGTGGGTTAACTTATTAATTGTGGTAGGCATTATGGTCATGCTTATTATGGGATTGGTTCCTTCCCCCATTTTATTTTTGGTCGGTTTCGCTATAGCTTTAATGGTTAACTACCCCAATCTGGAAATGCAAAAAAGACGTATCTTAGCACATTCTGGAAACGCTTTAATTGTTGTTCTATTAGTTTTTGCGGCAGGAGTATTTGCAGGAATCTTTTCCGGTACAAAAATGGTTGATGCTATTGCTAATGGACTGGTTGCGATAATACCTGCTTCATTAGGACAGTTTTTTCCTGTCATTGTTGGCATTACAAGTATGCCATTCACTTTTGTTTTATCGAATGATGCCTATTATTTTGGAGTTCTCCCTATTCTTGCAGAAGCAGCATCAGCCTATGGTATTAGCCCATTGGAAATTGCTCGTGCTTCTATATTGGGACAACCCGCTCATTTAATGAGTCCACTTGTTGCATCAACCATTTTATTAGTTGGCATGGTTGATAAAGACCTTGGAGAATATCAGAAATTCGCATACAAATGGGCCATCTTCACAACGTTAATCTTAACAGTATTAGCTATTATTAGTGGTGCTATTTCTTTTATGTAATTTATAAAAGTCCTTGTACACTTGTTTGCAAGGACTTTTGTGGCTTTTTTCAGCTAGATGGTTTTTTGATGCAACTTTGTTGTTAGGTAAAGTTCTATGATTGAAACCATGAAATAAGATTGGAAAACTGAAGTAATTACTGATATTATGTGGATTTATTGGATTAAAGAATGTAAATATTTTTATCATTCATTATGTTAATGTAAAGCATGGCCTTCCTTGACTTACCAAGTTCCATTTCTTTTTAAACCGTTCCACAAAACGCTCATTGATATAAGTACGGACAAACTGGTCCTTTTTCCAAATCGATGTCTTTTCTAAAAAGGCTGTTTTCACATACTTTGTTGCTATTTACCAGGTAGTGAGTTGTGGTTGATTTCCCCTCCAGATGCTCGCTTTCCTTGGTGCGGGCGGTGAGCCTCCTCGGCGTAAACGCCTGTGGGGTCTCACCTGTCCCGCTGCTCCCGCAGGAGTCTCGCACTTCCGCTCCAATCAACCTTAAATCGTTTCGTTTTAAAAACAGCAATCTTTACGAAAAGAGCCTTTTTTTAAGATGCATGGTTTGAAAGATTATGAAAAAAGCAATATATGTCAAAAAAACGATAGGTTAATCTGTTATCCTTTTTTTAAGGAGGTTCGGAAATGAGATATAGCCCCATCATCCAAAAAACGATTGAACATATAGAGAATAGCTTACAAGACGAATTATCCTTGGAGAACATCGCACGGTTCGCAGGTTTTTCGAAGTTCCATTATCATCGGATTTTTCACAAGGAGGTTGGCGTGACCGTATCAGAATATATTCGATATCGAAGAATTGCCAATGCAGCAAACATGCTGCTTTATACCGATGAAAAAATAATCGATATTGCTTTATATTACCGGTTTGAAACACAGGAATCCTTTACTCGTTCATTCAAGAAATATTATGACCTGCCGCCAGGGCAATATCGGAAACTCGTAAGTAAACTAACCTTGCAAAAGGAGGAAATGACGATGAAAAACGAACAATTATTAAAAGGCTGGAATTTAAGCGGGAGTCATCCATTCAATTATCAAATGGGAATTGACCGGGAGACATTCCATAAAGGCCAGGCATCAGGATTCCTGAAATCCGTCACTGCAGAATCCAAGGAGGAATTTGCTACGATGATGCAGCAATTCAGGGCGGAAAATTACCTTGGTAAAAGAATGAAACTGTCGGGTTTTTTAAAATCAAAAGATGTTGATGGATTTTGTGGTTTATGGATGAGGGTGGATAATGCGCTTCAGGATGTTTTGCAATTCGACAATATGGGGAATCGGCCCATCGTCAACGATACGGAATGGAACCATTATTATATTGTCCTGGATGTACCCGAAAACAGTGCCATCATTTCATTCGGGGTCCTGCTTTCAGGGCGCGGCCAAGTATGGATCGATGAACTGGAATTCGAGGAAGTCAGTATCGATACACCAACGACCAATATAGATTACGGCTGTGACCTTTTGGACGGACCGGCAAATTTATCATTTGAAGAATGAATGCGCCTAATTATCGCTGAATTCCTTAAAGAACGCGCCATTCAACCCGGGGAGTGGCGTCCGGTTCATCCTCGTAAAATCGCTTCCGTGAACACAATGAACACAATTGACAAAATAGTTTTAAAACACAATAAATTGAGAACGCTTACAAATGAAGCGGTTTCATATACACTTTATCTTATTAGAAGATAGGAGTGATAGATATGCTCGCTTTATTAGGATACTTGATGATTTTAGTGTTTATGATTTTAATTATGACAGGGCGACTTACAGCCATGATAGCTTTGATTGCAGTACCAAGTGCCTTTGCACTTATTGGCGGGTTTGGCGGTAAAATGGGTGAGATGGCGCTGGAAGGTATCAAAGACGTTGCGCCAACGGGAATCATGATTTTATTTGCGATCCTTTTCTTTGGCATTTTGATCGATGCTGGGGTTTTTGACCCGATCATCAATACGATTCTTAAGGTTGTAAAAGGAGATCCGGTGAAAATTGCCATCGGCACGGCAGTCCTTGCCTTGCTGATTTCCTTGGATGGAGATGGAACGACTACATATATGATAACGATTTCAGCCATGCTTCCGCTATATAAACGGATTGGAATGAGACCGCTAGTATTGGCAGGCATTGCCGTTTCGTCATCTGGAGTCATGAACCTTCTTCCTTGGGGAGGCCCTACAGCACGGGTGATGACCGCTTTAAAACTTGAAATGTCCGATGTGTTCACACCCGTCATTCCTGCTATGATTGGCGGAGTCCTATTCGTCCTTTTCATGGCATATTGCCTGGGTAAAAAAGAAAGAAAGAGAATCGGGATCATTGAAGTCGATTATCATGCTGTGGCACAGCACGCGGCTGCAACGGAAGATGCTTATATTAAACGACCTAAATTGATCATATTCAATTACGCATTGACTCTTACACTGCTGGTTGCGCTGATCATGGAACTTATGCCTTCAGCGGTTCTGTTCATGGTAGGTTTCGCGATTGCCATTACGGTTAACTATCCGAAACTCAGTGATCAGAAAGAACGTGTAGCAAACTATGCGGACAATGCTTTATCCGTCATTTCGATGATTTTTGCAGCAGGTGTTTTCACTGGGATCCTTGCCGGCACGGAGATGGTCGATGCCATGGCAAACTCTTTGATTCAGCATATTCCAGATCAAATGGGCGCACATTTTGCTGTCATCACAGCCATCATCTCAGCACCTTTTACGTTCTTCATGTCTAATGACGCATTTTATTATGGTGTGCTCCCATTACTTGCTAAAGCGGGAGCTGCTTATGGAATTGACCCTGCCCTGATCGGCAGAGCTTCACTATTGGGGCTTCCTGTCCATCTATTAAGCCCGCTTGTTCCATCTACCTATCTATTGGTCGGAATGGTAGGGGAAGATTTCGGTGCCTTACAGCGCACTTTCCTGAAATGGGCATGCGGATCGACGCTTGTCATGATAGTGGTTTGCGTCCTATTGGGAATCATCCCGCTATAAAGCTCTAAAGAGTCCCGTTCGTCACGATGCGAACGGGACTCTTTTATGTCTGCATCAAGCGCTGAATAAATCTGGAAAAGTGAGATACATTATGTTTGTCTTCTCTTTCGCGACAAAGTTAGCTTTTTCTTTTATTGAATGAGGGATGTACGTACCTTAAGATTAAAGGAAACTATATTAATAAGAAGGGAAGAGAGCAAAAATGGCTCACTTTAATATAAAAGTTGCCGTTCAAAAGTTCGGTAACTTTCTAAGTTCAATGGTCATGCCGAATATATCAGCTTTCATAGCATGGGGGCTAATCACTGCCCTATTCATCCCATCGGGTTTCCTGCCAAATGAAAGCCTTGCCAAAATGGTTACACCGATGGTTACGTTTTTATTGCCGCTTTTAATTGGATATACGGGCGGTAAGCTAATCCATGACCACCGCGGCGGCGTAGTAGGTGCCATTGCGACAATGGGCGTCATCGTCGGATCTGACATCCCGATGTTCCTTGGAGCCATGATAATGGGACCGTTCGGCGGTTATGTCATCAAGAAATTCGATCAATTGATTGAAGGGAAAATAAAAGCCGGTTTTGAAATGCTTGTTAATAATTTCTCGGCGGGGATTATTGGCGGCCTATTGTCCATTCTATCCTTCTTGGCCATCGGGCCTGCTGTTGACGTATTTACAGGCTGGCTTGTAGCAGGAGTCGATTGGCTTGTCGGTACAGGTTTACTGCCGTTGACAAGTATCCTGATCGAGCCTGCCAAGGTCTTGTTCTTGAACAACGCCATCAATCATGGTGTACTATCGCCAATTGGTGTAGAGCAAGTTAAACAAACAGGGGCTTCCATCCTGTTCCTTCTGGAATCGAATCCAGGACCAGGTATCGGCGTACTGCTTGCTTATTGCTTTTTTGGAAAGGGAACGGCGAAGAAATCGGCGCCAGGAGCTGCCATCATTCATTTCTTCGGCGGGATCCATGAAATTTATTTCCCTTATATCCTGATGAAGCCGATGTTATTCTTAGCCGTCATTCTTGGAGGCATGAGTGGAGTTTTCACTTTGGTCCTGTTAGGCGGAGGATTGTTCGCTCCAGCATCCCCAGGCAGCATTCTTGCCATTACAGCGGTAACTCCGCATAATGCAGGTGCATATATTGCTAACTTTGCAGGCGTCATCGTAGCAGCCCTTGTTTCATTCATCGTCGGTGCATTCATCCTGAAAACAGGAAAGCAATCCGAAGAGAATATTGAAGATGCAGCGAAAAAAATGCAAGAAATGAAAGGCAAGAAAAGCTCTGTTGCCGATGTATTCGCTTCAGATCCCGGAACGATGCCAACAAACGTCAGCAAAATAATATTTGCCTGCGATGCCGGGATGGGATCAAGTGCGATGGGGGCTTCGCTGCTTCGCAAGAAGGTGAAAGAAGCCGGATTGAATATCAATGTTACAAATACGGCGATCTCAAACATACCTGCTGATGCACAAATCGTCATTACACAGGAAGAGTTAACTCCTAGGGCACAGAATAAAGTGCCGAATGCTTATCATGTATCCGTCGATAATTTCCTATCGAGCCCTGAATACGATTCATTGCTTGCACGGCTTCAGGATGACGGTACCGACGAGCTGCATGAAATCGTCGAAGATGCTGAAGAGAAGGTTCCCGGTGTTCGTGAACATTCAATCGAGCCTGGCATCGACGGGGATGAGCAGGAAGGTAATGAATTGCTTCGTGAAGAAAACGTCTTCCTTAATCAACAATTCGCCAATAAGGAAGAAGCTATCCGCTTTGCGGGAAGAGCTTTGGTCAATGCAGGTTACGTTAAGGAAAGCTATATTGAAGCGATGATTGCCCGTGATGAATTGACTTCAACTTATATGGGGAATGATGTAGCCATTCCGCACGGAACCGAGGAAGCCAAGAAAGATGTCCTTAAATCTGGATTTACCGTTTTACAAATTCCTGATGGTGTCGACTTTGACGGCCAAAAGGCACGATTGATATTCGGCATTGCCGGCAAGGACGGGACACATCTTGAAATTCTATCTGGCATTGCAGTTACATGCTCTGACATGGAGAATATTGAAAAGATGGTTAAAGCCACATCAGCCAGGGAATTGATGAATATCATAACTGTAGAAAATAGCTAAATACTCTTAACCAAGAATAGAAAAGCGATTTACGCTTTTCTATTCAGTATTTTCTCGTGTTACTCCACCTGAAATGAGTTGGTAGCATGTATATTACTTCAAGGGAAAAATCAATCATAGAATTGATTATAAAAACTTCAGGAAAACATACAGCCTTATCCATTGCGACGCAATTGAATGTTAGTGTCCGGACGGTTCAACGCGATCTGAAGTCCATAGAAAAAATCCTGCAATCATTCGAGTTGCATTTAACACGCAATACACATGAGGGACTGTCCATCGACGGGAAGAATGAACAAGTCTTTCGGCTTGTACAGCACCTGATGGGCAATCATCCGATCGATCAAACGCCACAAGAAAGAAAATTGCATCTTCTTTTAGCTTTACTGCAGGAAGAATCATATAAAACTCAAGTTCTTGCGGGGGATCTCGGTATAAGCATTACGACTCTTACAACCTATTTGGACGAACTGACCGAATGGTTAAAGAGTTTTAATATCGTGATTACCAGAAAAAGGGGAGTCGGAATAGAGCTAGCCGGCACCGAAGAAAATAAACGGAAAGCCCAGGCAGCCTATTTCCTGCACTTTTTTAATGAAGAGCTGATTGAAAGTTTATTTTTGCTGCAAGAAGGAAAATTCCCAGAAGCGAAAATCCTTGACTATTTTGATCCCGAATATCTTCTGGCTATCGACGGGGTGCTGTTTTCCACTTTTGACAGCGCCCATTCCCGATTGGCGGATAGCGGGTATATAGGGTTAATTGTACATATTTATGTAACCCTGCAAAGGAATGAAAGCCAATATTTTTTGGAGAAGGACTTCAATAAAATAAGCGAACTTTCCGATGAGAATAATCTCATGAATAAAATAGGCAAGGAACTCAGCACCATGCTGGAAGTTTCCTTTACCATCGATGATATAAGCTATCTTGCAGCCATCCTTAAAGGCTCCAAGCTTCATGCGGCGGATGCCGTTCCCTATGACAGTGTATTGCTTGGCCAGCTGATAAGAAACCTGATAAAAGATGTTTCGGCACAACTGCAAATCGATTTGACCAAGGATTTCCCATTGTATCAGGGGCTCCTTGCCCATATGGAACCATCGCTTTTCCGAATCAAACAGGAAATGGGATTGTACAACCCCTTAACCGAAGATATTAAGCGAAAGTACCCGGTTCTCTTTTTGGCAGTGAAGGCCAGTCTGGAAAAGGGGTTCAAAGAAATAAAAGAATTCCCTGAAGATGAAATAGCCTTCATCGTCCTTCATTTCGGATCTGCATTAGTGCTGCGGGAGGAAGAAATATCAATAAGGGCACTTATCGTCTGCCCGACAGGTATCGGTACGTCGAAGATGCTTGCAAGCCGGATCAAAAAGGAAATCATCGAAATCGAGACTGTAGAAATCAAGACGATCAAAGACATCCAGCAGCAGGGCAGTCTGAAAAACTATGATGTGATCATTTCTACCGTCCGGCTTCCGTATATCGATAGCGATTATATCCTTGTATCCCCTCTTTTGAGTGAAGAGAATATTTTGAACATCAGGAATTATTTAAGGAAGAATATCGAAAACTTCACAAAGAATAAGCGTTATGGCATTCAGTCGGCCAATAAGGATCCCGTGACCAAAAAAGAGGATGGCGAACTGAAAGAAGTGCTGCAGGAATTGAAAGATGCCCAGCAGAGCATCGAGTCGATCATGGATAATTTCCGGTATTATCGGCTGCCGCATCGGAAAGGACATCCAGAGATCATCGAAGAACTGGTGAGGATGGCTGAAACGGAAGAACTGCTGATGGGTGCGGATGATGTGGTCAGATCCTTGAAGGAACGGGAAAAAAAGGGCGGTTTAGGCATTCCGGGCACGGGAATGGGCCTTTTCCATACGAGACATAAGAATGTTAAAGAACTGATATTCCAGGTGGCCCATCTCGAAGAATATCGTCTGGTCAAAGGTATGGATGGCAATGACGTCCATATGAAAAATTTACTGCTGATGCTGGCACCTGAAGAATTGAGTGTGAAGCAGCAGGAAATCGTCAGCTTAATAAGTTCAAGCTTAATTGAAAGCAATGAATCCATCATGATTTTTTCATCTTCGGACGAGGAAATGATTAGAAGAAGGCTGGAAGCCATATTTTTGGATTATTTATATACTAACTTGATAAAGGGATGATTGTAATGAAACAAGCAGTACATTTCGGTGCAGGAAACATTGGAAGAGGATTTATCGGAGCACTTTTTTCACAATCCGGATATCATGTAACATTTGTAGATATAGCTGATCAAATCATCGATCAGTTAAATGATAAAAAGCAATATCAAGTCAAACTGGCCACTGATCAACAGGAATCAGTCACTGTGAAAAATGTTTCGGGTTTAAACAGTTTAAAGCAGGAAGAGGAAATCATAAAAGCAATTTCCGAAGCAACCTACCTCACCACTGCCATCGGTCCCAATATTTTGCCTCATATCGCTCCTTTAATTGCAAAAGGATTGGCATCAAGAGTGAAGGAAACCGATGAAAAACTATATGTGATCGCTTGCGAAAACCAAATATCGGCAACAGACCTTTTAGAAGGCTACATTCTGGAAAACCTGGATCAAGCTACAAAGGAAAAACTAGCCGATAAAGTGTACTTCTTCAACTCAGCAGTCGATCGCATCGTTCCTATCCAAAATAACGAAGGATCACTCGATGTTCTGGTGGAACCTTATTATGAATGGGTTGTTGAAACGAAGGAAAGCATCCCTGCCGTTGAAGGGATGACCATTGTAAAAGAACTCGCCCCATTCATTGAGAGAAAACTGTTTACCGTTAATACAGGACATGCCGTCATTGCTTACCTCGGTTATCTCAAAAATAAAAAATCAACCATAGACCAGTCATTGGAAGACGCAGGCATTGTGGAGCAAGTCAAGAAAACCCTAGGGGAAACGGGAGCCTATTTAATAAAGCAATACGGTTTGGATTCAGGTGAGCATCAGCAGTATATCGAAAAAATCATTAATCGTTTTAAAAACTCCTACCTTAATGACTCGGTGAATAGAGTCGGACGTTCACCGCTGCGCAAACTCGGGCCAAACGACCGTCTCGTGCGCCCTGCCGTAGAAGCAAAGAAAGCCGGCCTTTCCTATACTAATCTGGCGAAAGCGATAGCGGCCGCTTTACTCTTTGATTTTAACGAAGATGAAGAAGTACTTAAGCTCCAAGCAATGATCAAAGAAAAGGGTGTAGCTGCCGTTCTTAAGGAAGTTAGTGGATTGGACGAAAGCAGTGAAATAACAAAAGAGGTTGTCAATCATTACAATGCGTTGAAAAAATAAATAATTTAAGTTAAAAGCTCCTGAAATGAATTTTCAGGAGCTTTTAAACATAGGGAAATTGTTAAAAGGGCTTATTGTGCTTACTATCGTGATCGAATGCGGTTTACAATGCTCAGAAGGAAATAATGCAATACCAACTAAACCACTAAAGATAATTGACTACATTGCAGGAATTTTATATGATAATACTGACTGACTAATCAATCGGGAGGTGAGAAAGAATTTCTACTCAAGAAAAGCCGGATAGAAGAGAGCAAATATTAGAGATATCACAACAACTTTTTGCGTCTCTTGGTTATCATAAAACGAAGATTTCTGACATCGTTCGAGAGGCGGGCATTGCACAGGGTACTTTTTATTGGCATTTTAAAAGTAAAGAAGCTATTGCTTTAGAAATTATTCAACAAGGGCGGATCGGACTTCTGGAAGTAGTAGCACACGGACATCGAAAATCTCCTGGAACAGTTCAGGATGTTTTGAATTCCTCTGAAAAGTTATTTGTGGAGTTGTTTGATTTTTCGGAATCTCATCGATATATGATGGAGATGATATTCAAGGGAATTGATGGTGAAGAGTCACTTAAACAGGCGATCATTGATACTCGATTGAAGGTGGAAGAAGCTTTTGAGAATAATATTAAAAGAGCAATGGAGCTAAACATTCTGCCGGAAAGGGATTCTGGTTTACAAGCTGCAATATTAATGAGTTTATTTGAAGGAATCCTATCTAGGTGGTTATTCGGGCCGGTCTCAGATGGTTCGCATATCCGAAGCAGAACAACGGCTGAGCTGGCTAAAGAAATGGTTAGATTCGAATTTTTTGGATTATTAGGAACATAAAAAGGAGGCAGATTATTATGAAGAAAAAATATTCATACATTACATTAGTTTTATTAGTAGCATTTACTTTGATATTAAGCGCATGTGGTACGAAAGACGATAAGACAAGCGAAAATAAAGAAAGCAGTGCAGATTTATTACAACAAATCAAAGATCGCGGAACCCTTAAAGTAGGGCTTATGGGTACATATCAGCCATACAATTTCTTGAATGAAAAAAAAGAGATGGATGGATTTGATGCTGATATCGCGAAGGAATTGGCCAAGCGACTTGGAGTGGATGTTGAATTTGTTTCCCAAGAATTTTCAGGTATGGTAGCAGGATTACAAACTAAAAAATTTGATGCAGTTATCAGTCAAATGACCATTACTGATGAACGCAAAAAACAAATGGATTTTACAGAACCATATATCACAAACAATGTGAAGGTAATCGTTCAAGAAGATAATAATACGGTTAAGTCTGTAAAAGATTTCAAAGGCAAAAACATTGGAGTGGGGCTAGGAACTAATGATGAAACATATCTTCGTACAGAGCTGCTTCCGGAAGTGGGAGACTTTACGATTAAAACATATGATGACGTGATTACATCATTAAAGGATTTGGACTCTGGAAGAATCGATGCAACCATCAATAATATGTATGCGTTGAAACCAGTTGTAGAGAGTAATGGATTTAAGATCAAGGCTGTTGGTAATCCGGTTAAATCTGATAAAGCAGGAATCGCGATTCGTAAAGGCAATGAATCATTATTGAAAGAATTGAACAAACATCTAGCTGATATGAAAGAAGACGGCACATATAAAGAGATTTTTGTGAAATGGTTTGGGGAAGAGCCACAAGAATAAACCTATAGTAGTAGAAAGGATACAAGCAAAGTTATGGATGTTATTTGGATTAACCTGCCATTTTTATTGAAGGGAGCATACTATACGCTCCTTATCACCATTATTTCAATGTTTTTTGGATCGATTATTGCTGTGATTGTGGCGGTAGCAAGATTAAAAGGTAATAAATTTATTAGATGGATGGCTCGTGCATATGTTTCCATCATAAGAGGTACGCCCACTTTGGTCCAAATTATTATTGTGTATTATGGACTGGCTGATTACGGCTTTAATCTTCAACCACTAACAGCGGCTTATATTGCGTTAAGTATCAGCATCGGGGCCTACCTTTCTGAAACATTGCGCGGGGCGATTCAATCCATCCCTAAAGGGCAATATGAAGCGGCATATGCATCTGGAATGACACCATATCAAACGATGCGAAGAATTGTTTTTCCGCAAGCGATTAGGGTAGCCATCCCGCCAGCTGGCAATACATTCATTGGGATGTTGAAAGAAACATCGCTTGTCTCCGTTATAACGGTTACCGAATTATTGCGATCTGCTCAATTATTAATTGCCCAATACTATGTGTACATGCCATTTTATTTAGCGATTGCGCTAATGTATTGGATCATGAGTACAGGATTTTCCTTTGTATTGGAAAGAATTGAAAAAAGGTTATCAATATATGACTAAGTATGGAGAGGTAGAATGATAAACATCAGTAACCTATCGAAGAGTTTTTCAACCTTAGAAGTGTTGAAAGATATTAATTTACAAGTGAACAGCGGCGAAGTTGTTGTGATTCTTGGGCCGAGTGGTTCAGGTAAAAGTACATTGCTTCGATGTATAAATGGACTGGAAGAATTGACGAGTGGAACTATTGAAGTGAGCAACATTATCGTTGATGCGAAAAAAAGTCATAAAGTGCGCAATAAACAAATTAAAAAGGTCCGTCTACATACGGGAATGGTTTTTCAACAATTTAATTTATACCCGCATAAAACGGTATTGGAAAATGTTATCGAAGCACTGTTAATTGTGAAAAAGTGGTCGAAAAATGATGCAGTGATAAAAGGGGAAACGCTGTTAAAAAGAGTAGGTTTGATTGATAAAAAAGATGTGTATCCTTCGCGATTATCTGGAGGTCAGCAACAAAGGGTCGCGATTGCCAGAGCACTTGCAATGGAGCCGGATATCTTATTGTTCGATGAACCAACGTCGGCATTAGATCCAGAGTTGGTAGATGAGGTGTTGGCTGTAATTAAAGAACTCGCTCATGATGGAATGACCATGGCCATTGTTACTCATGAGATGACATTTGCTCAGGATGTCGCTGATCGAATCGTCTTCATGTCAGATGGTGTCATCGTTGAAGAAAGTCCACCAGAGGAATTCTTTTCACAACCACAAACTGATCGAGCCAAGAAATTTTTGAAGAAAATGTAGATAATATAAGGAATGCGGGAGGAATTATCATGAAAGTGGTAACAAAATGGAATGGCCAGCGTGCTTTCACAGCTGTTGGAGATTCAGGTTATGAAGTCAATATGGACGCAACACCTGCATATGGAGGCGAAGGTAAAGGGTGTACACCAACAGAAATGCTTTTAGCTTCCCTAGCTGGATGCATTGGAATAGATGTCACGATGATACTGAAACCTTATTTGTCATCTGTGGATAAGCTTGAAATTGAAACAGATGGTACGAGAAAAGAAGAATTGCCAAAAGGATTCACATCCATTGTTGTGACTTTCATAATTGATGGACAAGTGGACAGTAAACGAATCTGGAGAGCAATCGATCTAGGAAAAGAAAAATACTGTGCAGTATCAGATTCCTTGAAAGCCAATATCTCATTCCGGCTTATTTTAAATGGAGAAGAGCAAACGAAAGTGGTAACTGGTCAGAACGAAGAAGAATAATATTTTTAACCTTTCAAAAGCGCTGTAGAGAAATCTCTACTGTGCTTTTGTAGTTTTTAAGGAAAAAAAGGGAACGAATAAATTTCAGCAAATTAAAAAAACCTTGTAAACAGTAATCATTACGTTTTATAATGGAAGACAGTCAAGACAAGAGAGAGTGTTTTGAAGTATAAATCGTAATCATTTTGATTTATTAGACGGAAAGCACTGAAAGAATGGATTGAGAAAGGAGGGTTCGTGCAATAAATAGAGAATTTGGTGCATTTTTTAATAATTTGGTACTAATTCAAGAGATATAGAGCTGTTATTCACGAAATTAGAGCAAGTACTCGTGAAATTAGAGCAAATACTCGTGAGTTTGGAGCAACTCGTGAGTTTGGAGTAAATACTCGTGAATTTAGAGTAAATACTCGTGAATGGAGGATTACATAGTTTGATTTTGGATAAGCATTCGGCGATGTTTACGTCGTTTGTCATGATGGTAAACTGCAATCTAAATCGTAATCAATACGATTTTGAAACAGGCAATAAAAATAGTTGAGGTAATGGAGGAAATATATCGTGTTCAGAAAATATAAATTGATTTTTATTGTATGTTTATCAGTCTTTCTTTTGGCTGCCTGTTCCACTGAGTCTGCGAAGGATCAAGCGGGTGGGAAGGAGGAAGTGAACTTGCTTTTTAATTTTGCGACTAGCTCGCTTGATCCGAATGTTGATACTAGTTATGTGTCGCTAAGGGCTGGCATCACTGAGACATTGGTGCATCTCAATGATGAGGATTTGACCATCGAGCCTTGGCTGGCGAAGAGCTGGGATAGCAAGGATGGTCAATTGTGGAACTTTAAGTTAAGGGAGGGGGTGACGTTTCAGAATGGAAAGCCGATGGATGGCAAAGCGGTGAAGGCTTCCTTGGAGAGGGCGATGAAAGATAGTCCGGCGATCAAGAATGCTTTGCGCATTGAGTCGATTGAAGCGGACGGGAATGCGCTGACCATTAAGACGGAGGTTCCTTTTCCTGAGTTTCCTTCTGAATTGGTTCATCCAAATACATCGATTATTGATGTGAAGGAAAGTGACTATATAAACAAGCCGATAGGAACCGGGCCATTTGCCGTTTCGAAATTCATACCAGGTACGGCTGTTGATTTAATGAGGTATGAGTCTTACTGGGATGAAGCCGCAAAGCTTGAGAGAGCCAGGTTTTCGTTTAATGAAGATGCCAATGCACGGTCTCTTGCCCTGGAATCGGGAGACGCCGATATTGTTTTCCGTCCGGAAGTGGAAAGCCTGGAAAATTTAGAGGCGATAGATGGTGTGAAGGTTGAATCGACATCGACTTTCCGCGTACATCAAATGACGATGAATTTGGAACGTAAAGCATTGCAGGACATACACGTCCGAAAGGCGGTTGATGCCTTGATCGATCGTCCATCCATTGCGAAAACGATTTTACATGGTCATGCAGAAGTGGCGACTGGGCCATTCCCATCCACATTCTCTTTTGCTCCGGATTATCCGAAAAAAGCGAATGGAATGGAAGCCGCTAAGGCGTTTCTTGATCAGGCGGGATATAAGAAAGTGGATGGTGTCATGCAAAAAGACGGTAAACCGTTAACGTTTACACTGCTTACATACAGTTCACGTGCCGACCTGCCGTTAATTGCCCAAGTTTTCCAATCGGATGCCGGTCAGTTGGGGATTGATGTGAAAATCAAGCAAATAGAAATCCCTGAGGAGTATATGGCTTCCAATCGTGATTGGGATTTAACGACCTACAGCAATTTAACGGCTCCTAGAGGGGATGCCGGTTATTATTTAAATGCTACTTATCATCCAAAGGGTGCCTTGAACTTCAGTGGGGCTGATGATAATCGCCTGACCTCCCTGATTGATGAGCTGAACGTGACGGTCGGGCAGGAGGAGCGCTCGGATTTAACTGAGGAGATTGCGATGTATGTGGATGAACAGGTGTATAATTCATTCATTTTACATCCGAATACACTTGTTGCTTATGATGCCGATAAAGTTAAAAACTGGATCACTTCGAGAAGCGAATACTACATGCTGACGAATGAATTGGATGTGAAGTGAATGTTTCGCATCTTAGTCCGCCGGTTCATTGAGGTCGCGATTTTTGTTCTTGTGATTACATTCATTTCTTTCCTTTTTGCTCGGCTTGCTCCTGGCGACCCGGTTCTCTCGATACTTCAAGTGGATGATGTTTCGGTCACAAACGAGCAAGTGAATGAACTTCGTGAAGAATTAGGGTTCAATGATCCGCTGTTCGTGCAGTATGGCAATTGGTTTGCGGACTTTATCCGATTGGATTTCGGGCATTCCTATCTGACGAATCAGCCTGTGATGGAAATGATCATGAGCGGGCTGACTGCAACACTTGAGCTGGCGGTTGGCGCGTTGCTTGTCATGCTTGGCATAGCCATTCCGTTAGGTTCGCTTGCTGCCTTGTACAGGGGGAGCTGGATCGATCAATTCAGCCGGGCCGTTTCTTTATTGGGGGCAGCCATTCCTAGCTTTTGGCTGGGGCTGCTCTTGATAGATTTATTTGCGGTAAGATGGGGAGCCCTTCCAACGATGGGCAGGGACGGGTTTCGTTCTTTGATTCTGCCGTCGGTCACGCTGGGGCTGGCCATCACAAGTGTGTACGTCCGTTTGCTGCGTTCGAGTTTGATAGATTCCCTCAGTCATGATTTCATCAGGGCTGCGCGATCTAGGGGGATTTCAGAAATGCGGATATTCTTTGCCCATGCATTTCGTTATAGCTTGCCCCCGGTCATTACCGTTTTCGGGGTCAGCCTTGGCAGCCTGATCGGCGGTGTAGTCGTGATCGAAGTGATTTTTGCCTATCCAGGCATAGGTAAGATGGTCGTGGACTCGATTCGGTCGCGGGATTATCCAGTCATCCAAGGGTACCTGCTGGTGATGGCCATCATTGTATTCATGGTTAATAGTGCCGTGGATTTATCTTATCGCTATTTAAATCCGGAGCTAAGACTGAAGGAAAGGAAGCATGGAAAATGGAGTTAGTTATCAAAGGAAAATCCAAAAGGCGCTGGAGAAGGACCGTCCTATTTACGGTGATGGCGACAGTCCTTGCCGTTGCGGCTTACACCTTTCTTATTCTGAAACATGATCCTGCACTGGTCAATCTGGAAGAAAGGCTATGGCCGGCGAGCATGGAACATCCGTTAGGGACGGATCATCTAGGGCGTGATGTATTGACGCGCCTTCTGCTTGGTGCACAGCTGACGGTTGGCTACGGCCTCTTATCTTTGTTTGCCGCAGTTATCATCGGCGTCCCGTTCGGGATGATTGCCGGTTTTAAAGGAGGTCTGATCGATCGGTTCTTCATGCGCATTGCCGACGCGTTTCTCGCCTTTCCAGATACGATCGTTGCCATTGTTCTTAGTGGTTTATTAGGACCGGGAATCGAAAATCTCCTGTTGGCGATCGTTCTGGTGAAATGGGTGAATTATGCCCGGCTTGTGCGAAGTACGGTGATCACAGAACGTCAGAAGGAATATGTCACAGTTGCTAAAATCAATGGATTAAGTTCATTTGGGATCATGCGGAAGCATCTATTTCCGCACCTTATCGGGAATGTACTTGTCCTTTCTAGCCTCGATTTAGGAAAAATCATCCTGCTCATATCTTCCTTTTCATATATCGGGCTCGGTGCGCAGCCGCCTGCACCGGAGTGGGGAGCCATGCTGAATGAAGCCCGTCCATACTTTCAATCCAATATGTTGCTGATGATTTACCCAGGGCTCGCCATCATATTTGTCGTCCTTCTATCCAACATGCTCGGTGATTATTTACGCGATGCATTCGATGTGAAAAAGGAGGTGGGATCATGAGGATTTTATCCGTGAGGCAGCTGCATATCATGGGGAAGCAAAATCATATCGTCAAGGATCTTTCATTAGATGTGCAGGAGGGTGAGTGGTTCGCACTTGTCGGACAAAGCGGCAGCGGGAAAAGCATGACGGCGATGGCAATATGTCAGCTGCTTGCACCCAATCTTCAAGCGAAGGGGGAAATATGGTACGGGGAAAAGAATTTATTAACGCTATCTTCCTCTGAAATCAGGAAGGTTCGCGGAAAGCGCCTGGCTTATATTTTTCAAGATTACCAGGGTTCATTCACCCCATTCCTTACCATCGGTCAGCATTTTGACGAATATCAGCGAACACATTTGAACCTTTCCAAAAAGGCAAGGAGGCAGCAATCGGTCGATGCGCTCATATCGGTGGGCCTGAATGAAGATATCTACGGCAGATATCCTTTTCAATTAAGCGGCGGGCAGCTTCAACGCGTATCCATATCAATAGCCCTTTTGCTTGAACCGGATATCTTGATAGCGGATGAACCGACCACAGCCTTGGACAGTGTATCTTCCTTTAAGGTCTTACAGTTGTTATCAAAGCTCCAAAAAGAAACAGGATGTGCAATCTTGTTCATTACCCATGATTTACGTCATGTCAGGAAGTACGCGGATCGCATTGCGGTCATGAAAGACGGGGCCATCATTGAGACCGGTGACAAAAATCAGGTATTGAACCATCCGCAGCATGCTTATACGAATGAACTGATTCAATCATCGCCATCATTGAGGAGAATACCATTTAAGCTTGAAGGAGTGTCAGGATGAGTTTATTAGACGTGCGAAATGTCCATAAAAGCTATGATAACGGAGTGGAAATACTAAGGAACGTGAATTTCAGCATGGAAAGGAAGGAATGCCTCGGGTTGGTGGGGGAGAGCGGCTGCGGAAAAAGCACACTGGCAAGACTCATCCTTCAGATTGAATCTATTGACAAGGGCAGCATCCTATTTGAAGGAACCGAGCTGCAAAACAAAAGCGAACGCAGTTTAAAGGCGTATCGCAAGAACATCCAGGCCGTTTTGCAAAATCCTGCATCGGCTTTGAATCCAAAACTAAGGATAAAGGATTCACTGATGGATCCATATCTTCAATTTGGCAGCCAGGTCAATTTGAAATACTTTACGTATACAAGTGAAGCGAACTTTATCGGACAGCTCCTGGAAGCGGTGGAGCTTCCAAGGAGTTTTGCTGAACGTTACCCGCATGAGCTAAGCGGCGGACAAAAGCAGCGAGTGACCATTGCACGTGCCATCAGCATCGAACCGGCCCTCATTATATTGGATGAACCGGCTTCAAGCCTGGACGTGCTGTCCCAAGCGGCGGTGCTGAAATTGTTAGGCGGGCTGCAGGAGACTTTGGACACTTCCTACCTTTTCATTTCTCATGATTTATCGGCTGTACAGGAGATGAGCCAACGGATCATGGTGATGAAAGGGGGTGTTATTGTGGATTCTTTCGAAAAAGAACAGCTTTTTTGCAGCGATCGCCATTCATACACAAAAGAACTGATATCGATGTTTGAATAATGAAGTTGTATTTATTTGAATTTTAAATCGCAATGATTTCGATTAAATGGGAGCTTGATACTTAAGGAGGAAGTAAGGTGAACCATCGATCATATTTGGCCTTGGCCATTCCTCTGACCATATCGACGATAACGACGCCATTGATAGGCGCGGTGGAACCAAATAGGAGTGTGTGCCTTGAAAACGATCAAATGGTCTAGAAACCAGGAAATAATCATTCATACATATTTGGATACTTATAAAATTTTACTAGAAGAAGATGATTTATCACCAAATAACGAAATCATCAATCGCGTTTTAACTGAACTGGTTTCGATTATTTCGAAACCGTTGGACCTGCATGTTGCACAAGAAATTCTTAATCATGATGAAATCCGATCGATTCGGGATACCATGCTTGAAAAGCTGACGATTGCTGAAACATTGATGGAGAATCATTATGCTAAATTATTTGTTGGCAGAGTGGACTCCCTGGATGACTTCCGTTCTTTCATTTATTGGGATAACTACAAAGAACTGATTCAAACGGAAATCAATGAATTGAATAAGGTGAAAAGTGATATTCGATCATTTGCTTTTGTAGGGACGGGGCCTCTGCCATTAAGTCCTTTGCTGCTTCAACGGGAGTTGGGTGCGAAAATGACATGTCTCGATATAGATGAACAAGCCCATTCACTTGGCCGGCGAATCGTCCAAGAACTGGATAAAGAAGGGGATTCAGAATATATTTTGAATGATGGCGCCCTTCATGACTACACGGGGTTCGACCTGGTGTGGATTGCCAGCCTGGTTCCTAATAAAGAAGAAATACTGGAACGGATATATCGGACAAACCCTGATGCAACCGTCGCAATACGGTCGGTGGACGGCATTCATCAATTATTATATGAGCCCGTTGATGCAACAAAATTCAGTAAGGTGGCATGTGAGGAAGTCGGGAGAACCGTTGCGGATTCCTTCATCATCAATTCAACCGTTTATTACACATTTAAATAGTGGCACCATGGAACGAGTTGCTTCGGCAATTCGTTTTTATTTAGGGAAAAAGAAATTCCAATAAACTTACTTGACATTATAAGCTTATGAAAATATAATTACTTACATAAAGTAACCAACAAAAGGAGAATTCATACATGAATAAAAATGCTGCAGCCCAAGTTTTTTTAAGGGTGATATTAGGTCTTACTTTTTTCATTCACGGCGTTTCAAAGTTTCAAGGGGGCATAGGAAATACGGCGGGATTTTTCGACAGTCTTGGCATTCCTGGCTTCATGGCATACATCGTTGCAGGAATCGAATTGATTGGAGGACTTGCGGTTATACTGGGTTTGGGAACACGAATCGTTTCCGTCCTATTTGCGGTCATTATGGCGGGGGCGATTTTCACGGCTAAATTACCTGCCGGTTTTCTTGGAAACGGGCAAGCGGCGGGTTACGAACTGGACTTGGCACTGCTTGCGATGTCTGTCTATCTAGCGTGTGCAAACCGCACGGTTCTTTCTTTGGATCATGTGATTTTCAATAAAAAAGGGAAGTGACAATATGGATAAAAAGTTTCATCAAAAACCAATTACCTTTGTTGGCGAGGTCAGTATAAATGTATTGGATTTAAATAAGGCCATTCTGTTTTATCAAGAAATCATCGGTCTCCAAGTATTGAAGAAAACCGACCGGAAAGCTGTTTTGACGACAGACGGAAAAACCCCGTTGCTGACACTTGAGCAGCCCGTGGATGTGATTCCGAAAGAAGGAAGGACGACGGGCTTATATCACTTTGCCCTGTTGCTGCCAACCCGTGCCGACTTATCGATTTTTTTACGCCATTTACTTCAAACGAAATATCCATTTGGAGCGGCGGATCATGAAGTGAGTGAAGCGCTGTACATTACCGATCCGGATGGAAATGGCATCGAAGTATACTCTGACCGGCCATCCACTAATTGGAGATGGGCCGGTGGGGAGGTCGAAATGGGCACGGATCCGCTGGATGGGAATGACCTGCTGGAAGAAAGCGATGGTGAGTGGAGCAAACTGCCTGCAGGTACCTTGATGGGGCATATACATCTGCATGTAGCGGATTTACGTAAAACGGAGGAGTTTTACATGCAAGGTCTTGGGTTTAGCGTCGTGAATCGATATGGAGGAGCGCTCTTCACTTCAACCGGCGGATATCATCATCACATCGGATTGAACACATGGAATGGCGTTGGCGCCCCTGCCCCGAAGGAAAATAGTGTGGGGCTAAACTGGTATACACTCGTATATGCAGACGAGGAAGCGAGAATCAAAGTAACGGAGCAACTGGAAGGAATCGGGGCTGTCGTCACGGAAAAAGAAGGGTTTTTCGCTGTAACAGATCCATCAGGCAATGAGATTCATTTAGTCGTTTAAATGATAATAATATAGAAAGCAATGGTGAGAGGATAATGGGATTCTTAAGCAGATTATTTGGAAATAAAGAAACCGCGGCAGGGGAGAATGGGAAAATGACAAAAGTATTATTCGTAAAAGTGAATGATCGTCCTTCAGATCAGGCAATCAGCACGAAAATGTACGACACATTCTTACAAACATATAAAGAGACGCACCGTGCGGATGAAGTGACCGAGCTGGATTTATTTAAAGAAAATCTTCCTTATTATGGAAACACGGCGATTACCGGACTATATAAACGCAACCAAGGTATTGAACTGACAGCTGAAGAGGAAAATGCCGCCAAACTGGTTGACCAATATTTAAATCAATTCATGGCCATGGATAAAGTGATATTCGCTTTCCCTCTATGGAACTCAACGGTTCCTGCACCGTTAATCACATATCTATCTTATTTGGCACAAGCCGGTAAAATGTTCAATTATACGGCGGAAGGTCCTGTCGGGTATGCTGGAGATAAAAAAGTCATGCTATTGAATGCCCGCGGTTCTGATTATGCATTAGAAGGAATGGCTTCCGCTGAAATGGCCGTGGGTTTAGTGAAAAATATCATTGGGCTATGGGGAATCAACAATCCGGAGACCGTGGTCATTGAAGGCCATAATCAGTATCCGGATCGGTCACAAAAAATAATCGCGGATGGTTTGGAAAACGTTGCAAAAGCGGCTGAAGCATTCTGATTGCAAAGTGAAAAGAATAGCAGGCAAAGAAAGGCCTCCATATCAATGGGGGCCTTTAGACTGTAGACAAATTCGTGGAAAGCGACTTTGAGCTGCCCCGTAAATGTTAGACACCAAACTAACATTTACGGGGTGTTTTTTATTTGAAAAACATTTCAGCTGATTTCAGAAATCCGCTCCCTTTCCGCCGACTGTCTGTCAAGCCTCCTCGACGCAAGCCTCCTCGACGCAAGCGTCTGGGAGGTCTCGGCTAGCCAGTTATTCGGCAGGAGTGTTGCAAATGCAAAATCATGGAGTAATACCAACTCTTGTTTTTAATTCATTGTAATCATTTCCTCGTTAAATTCTTGTTAGGGATTCGGAATGTGACCACAGTTTTTATAAAAAACATTCCATTTGATTGGAGCGGGTGTTCGAGACTCCTGCGGGAAAAGCGAGTCCAAGGGAGACCCCACAGGCGCAAGGAGCGCCGAGGAGGCTCCCGGACCGCCCGCGGAAAGCGAGTGCCTGGAGTGGAGATCAACTTCCTAAACCCGCTCCCCTTTCCGCAGATAAACAAAAGGCCTCCATATCAATGGGGCCTTCTTTGTGCAGGGATGATGTTTTATTTGACCTGATACTTTTTCAAACGGTATTGAAGGCTTTGGCGGCTAATATTCAGGGCCTTGGCTGCTTGGGAGATATTCATGCCATGTTCCTTCAATATCTTCTCCAAGTATTGCTTTTCAGTATTGGCGATATAATCATCAAGAGATAAGGTAGAATCCTGTAAATCTCCATTTGCATGAGTCTCTTTTCTTCCGGGATGAATGTCTTCCAAATGTGCTTTCTTCCTAAATAGAGCCGGAAGGTGGGTGATGGCAATCTTTGTATCGCCAGGTTCCATTAAATTCATGGCTCCCTCAATGATATGTTCAAGTTCCCTTACGTTTCCGGGCCAGTCGTAATCATAAAAAAGCGAGTAGACTTCTTCGCTGATCCCTTCTATATTCAATTCGAACAGCGCATTGAATTTCTCGATGAAGGATTGCGCCAGCAAAGGAATATCCTCTTTCCGTTCACGAAGAGGCGGGATGAATAACGAAACGACACTTAATCGGTAGTATAAATCCTTTCGTAAATGGTCATTTGAAATGGCATCTATCGGATCTTCATTTATCGTTGCAATGACCCTGACGTCAATTTTTTTATCCTTAGTATCCCCAACACGGCGAATCGTCCTTTCTTGAAGGGCCCGTAATAATTTCGCTTGCATGTTCGGATTTAATGAGTTGATTTCATCTAGCAGGATGGTACCGCCCTGTGCCTGTTCGAATAATCCAGGCCTTTCGATCGATCCGGTGAAGGCGCCTTTCTTTGTGCCGAAGAGTATTCCTTCAATTAGACTGTCTGGCAGGGCAGCACAGTTTTGGCTGATGAAAGGTTGTGTCGAACGGCTGCTGCCATTATGGATGCTTTGGGCGAAGAGCTCTTTTCCGGTGCCCGTTTCCCCAACGATGAGGATGGAGGATGCCGTTCTGGTCGAGCGCTTGCTCTTTTCTATGACTTCCAGGAAATTTTCACTCGTTCCGATGATGCTGTCAAACGTATATTTGGTATCGCCCTTATTCAATATATTATCTTTAATGATTCTTTCCAGATTCGTTATATCCTTTGCCACTTCAATGGCCCCGATGATATTTTGCTTTTGATCCAAAATCGGAAACGTATTATTGATCGTTGTAATTTCCTGACCAAGATTATTGAAGTAAGTCTGCTTCGAGTTCTCGGTTGTCTTCCCCGAATGAAGTGCCCTTATTAATGTACTCTCGGTTTCTTCCTTGAATTTAAAGATTTCGTGAATCTTCTTCCCTAACACTTCTTCTGAATCCATTCCTTCGATTTCTGCCATTTTCTTGTTATATACAATCGTCCGCCCTTTTATATCGATTATATGTATCCCTGTATCGATTACATCCACAAGCGAATAGAGGATGGATTGGAAACCATCTATTTTAATGATTTGATCTAAATTCATGAATGCCTCCCGTTTTTCTTCTTTTCTTAGAGCTATTGTAGATGAATTGAAGTAAAGGCGCAAATAAAATTTGCACAGCAAGATTATTTTGCATTGAAGTGCAAAAATATTTTGCGGAAAAAGTGAAAAAGCGCTGTTTTTTATGGTTTTTCTAGTTGGCATGAAAGTTGCATTAATAAAAAGTGTAAGGTTTAAGCGACAAAAATAGGGATTAGAGCAAAAAATAATGGCATACTATGCCAGTTTTGCCCTTAAAGTGCTAAATTTCATTGCATTTTTCAAGAAAAAACATTATTTTTTCAAAAAAATGAAAAGTTGGCACGGAACTTGCTTGTTTAATAAGCGAGAAGTAAAAACATAAACTTAGGGAGATGAGACATAATGGTCCAAACATATAAACACGAACCATTTACTAATTTTAAAATCGAAGAAAACAATAAAGCTTTTCAAGCGGCATTGAATGATGTAGCTAATGATCTAGGGAAGAAATATCCGCTGATCATTAATGGTGAAAAAGTGTTTACTGATGAAGTCATTACCTCTGTAAACCCAGCAAATAAAGAAGAAGTTATCGGAACCGTATCCAAAGCGAATAAAGATCTTGCTGAGCAAGCGATGCAAGCGGCAGATAAGACATTCCAAACTTGGAGAAAAACGAAAGCGGAAGTGCGTGCAAACATTTTATTCAGGGCTGCAGCGATCGTTCGCAGAAGAAAACACTATTTCTCGGCTCTATTGGTTAAAGAAGCAGGGAAGCCTTGGAATGAGGCGGATGCAGATACAGCGGAAGCGATCGATTTCATGGAATACTATGCACGTCAAATGCTGAAGCTTAAAGACGGCATGCCAGTGGAAAGCCGTCCGATTGAACACAATGCTTTCAATTATATTCCGCTTGGTGTGGGTGTCATCATCTCACCTTGGAACTTCCCGTTTGCGATCATGGCAGGCATGACGACGGCTGCTCTTGTTTCAGGTAATACGGTCTTATTGAAACCGGCCAGTACAACACCGGTCATTGCAGCTAAATTCATGGAAGTGCTGGAAGAAGCGGGCATGCCTGCAGGAGTCGTGAACTTCATTCCAGGAAGCGGTGCCGAAGTAGGCGATTATTTGGTAGATCATCCTCGTACACGTTTCATCAGCTTTACCGGATCTCGTGATGTCGGTATCCGTATTTATGAGCGTGCCGCAAAAGTACATGAAGGCCAGATCTGGTTAAAACGTGTCATCGCTGAAATGGGCGGTAAAGATACGATCGTAGTTGATAAAGAGGCTGATCTGGAATTGGCGGCACAATCAATCGTCGCTTCTGCATTCGGATTCTCAGGTCAAAAATGTTCTGCTTGTTCACGCGCTGTCATAGTGGAAGATGTATATGACCAAGTCTTGAATCGTGCCATTGAATTAACGAAAGAAAAAACGATCGGGGAACCAACAGATCTAAACAGCTTCATGGGTCCGGTCATCGATCAAGCAGCTTTCGATAAAGTCATGAGCTACGTTGAAATCGGTAAAGAAGAAGGGAAAATTGTTACAGGGGGAGAAGGAGACAATTCAAAAGGTTTCTTCATCCAGCCAACCATCATTGCCGATGTGGATGAAAACGCACGTGTCATGAAAGAAGAGATTTTCGGACCGGTGGTTGCATTCTGTAAGGCAAAAGATTTCAATCATGCAATCGAGATTGCCAATAACACGGATTATGGATTAACGGGTGCAGTCATCTCTAACAACATTGAACATATCGAACAAGCGCGTGAGGATTTCCACGTAGGTAACTTGTACTTCAATCGCGGCTGTACTGGTGCCATTGTAGGATACCAGCCATTTGGCGGATTCAATATGTCAGGCACGGATTCAAAAGCGGGCGGTCCTGATTATTTAGTTCTTCATCTTCAAGGTAAAACAACATCTGAAACGCTATAAATTTTAGGGGGAATCAACATGACAACTTTAACGGAAAAATTAATCGAGCAAACAGAACAATATGGTGCAAACAATTATAATCCACTTCCAATCGTCATTTCGAAGGCAGAAGGAGTTTGGGTGGAAGATCCTGAAGGCAACAAATATATGGATATGCTTAGTGCCTATTCAGCAGTGAACCAAGGCCACAGGCATCCGAAAATCATTGACGAATTAAAAAAACAAGCTGATCGCGTAACATTGACATCCCGTGCATTCCATAGTGATAAATTAGGACCATGGTATGAAATGGTTTCACGCATTACGCAAAAAGACATGGCACTGCCTATGAATACTGGTGCTGAAGCTGTTGAAACAGCCATCAAAGCTGTTAGACGCTGGGGCTATGATGTTAAGGGGATCGCAGAAAACCAAGCTGAAATCATTGCTTGTATCGGGAACTTCCATGGCCGTACGATGGCAGCCGTGTCCTTGTCATCCGATGATGAATATAGAAGGGGCTTTGGACCGATGCTGCCAGGGATCAAGCTTATCCCTTACGGCGATCTTGATGCATTGAAAGAAGCGATTACACCGCAAACGGCTGGATTTTTAATCGAACCGATTCAAGGTGAAGCCGGAATCATCATTCCGCCACAAGGATTCTTAAAAGAAGCTTACGACTTATGTAAAGAAAATAATGTCCTATTCGTTTCTGATGAAATTCAGTCAGGACTTGGACGTTCAGGAAAAATGTTCGCCTCTGACTGGGATGGAGTAGTTCCCGATATGTACATTTTAGGTAAAGCGCTGGGCGGCGGGGTTTTCCCAATCTCTTGCGTAGCTGCGAACCGTGAAATCCTTGGCGTATTCAATCCTGGTTCCCATGGTTCTACATTCGGCGGCAATCCATTGGCATGTGCGGTTTCCATCGCTTCATTGGAAGTCCTTGAAGAAGAAAAGCTTGCGGAACGTTCTTTGGAGCTTGGACAATACTTTATGGATAGTTTAAAAGAAATCAAGAATCCGATGATTAAAGACATCCGCGGCCGAGGCTTATTCATCGGAGTCGAACTAACAGAAGCAGCAAGACCTTATTGTGAGCAGCTTAAAGAAGAAAAACTGCTATGTAAAGAAACACATGATACAGTTATCCGTTTTGCTCCGCCGTTAGTGATTACTAAAGAAGACTTGGATTGGGCAATCGAACGCATTAAAAAAGTTTTATCCTAATATACCTATGAGGTGAATTCCATTGAGTACAACAATCAAAGAAGAAAAAGAAACTGCCAGCTTGCTTGATTCAACACAGGTCGTAATCAAGGAGGCACTGGATAAGCTTGGCTATTCTGAAGAAGTGTTCGAGCTTTTGAAGGAACCTCTGCGGATGCTGACCGTCCGGATCCCAATTAAGATGGATGACAATTCGACGAAGATTTTCACTGGATACCGTGCCCAGCACAACGATGCTGTCGGTCCGACGAAAGGCGGAATCCGTTTTCATCCTGAAGTCGATGAGGAAGAAGTCAAGGCACTATCAATGTGGATGAGTTTGAAATGCGGAATCGTGAATCTGCCATATGGCGGAGGAAAAGGCGGCATCATCTGTGATCCGCGCCAAATGTCAATCGGTGAATTGGAAAGGCTTAGCCGTGGATACGTTCGGGCAATCAGCCAAATAGTGGGGCCGACTAAAGATATCCCGGCCCCGGATGTTTATACGAATTCACAAATCATGGCATGGATGATGGATGAGTACAGTAGAATAAGAGAACACGATTCTCCTGGTTTCATTACAGGTAAGCCACTGGTACTGGGCGGTTCACACGGCAGGGAAAAGGCGACTGCACAAGGTGTCACCATCTGTATCGAGGAAGCGGCTAAGCGTAAGGGCATAGAATTGAAAGGTGCACGCATCATCGTCCAAGGGTTTGGGAATGCAGGAAGCTTTTTGGCCAAATTCATGCATGATGCAGGTGCGAAAGTGATTGGCATATCGGACGCATATGGTGCCATCTATAAACCTGAGGGTCTGGATATCGATTACTTACTTGATAAAAGGGATAGCTTTGGAACGGTAACGACACTATTCGATCATACAATCACCAACCAGGAGCTCCTGGAACAGGAGTGTGATATTTTAGTGCCTGCTGCCATTTCCAATCAAATCACCAAAGAAAATGCCCATCTTATCAAAGCCCAAATTGTCGTAGAGGCCGCGAATGGACCTACCACATTGGAGGCAACCAAGATCTTGACGGAACGCAATGTGCTTCTCGTACCTGATGTATTGGCAAGTTCAGGCGGTGTGACAGTTTCTTACTTCGAATGGGTTCAAAATAATCAAGGTTATTATTGGGAAGATGAAGAGGTCCAAACCAAATTAAAAGCGTTATTGGTCAACTCATTTAATCAAATCTATGAAATGTCCGAGACGAGAAAAGTGGATATGAGGCTGGCAGCGTATATGGTGGGTGTCAGAAAAATGGCAGAAGCCTCGATATTCCGCGGCTGGGTATAAGCTATAGTCTAATAATGGGGAGTGGAGGAGTGATTCCGTGTTAAAACCGATTCATACCATCGAGTGTGCTCAAGATGGGACCGTCGAGCAAGTTTACGTTCAAAAGGATTCCTATGTTTATGAATGGGAAAGGCTCTTTTTAGTGAAGACGGAAGATGGGAAATTGATTGATGTTTCAATAGGTGCCAGTGGTCACATTACTGAAATTAATGTTTCGGCAGGGGATCCTATTAATAGAAAGCTTCCTTTAGCTTTGCTCCAAGACGATTTTATTATAACTGGCTCTGATTGATTATAGGAAAGAGGGTGTTCCAAAGGCGGAAGCGATTTCTGCTTTGGGATGCTCTTTTTTTGTTGTGATCATTTATAAGCTGATGACAAAGCCAGGAAAAAGTTTGTAAAGAAAAAACGATGGCGATGAGGACTTTTCGGCTTTCCAATAGATAGCACCTAGCAATTATTTCTTGATAGGAGCTGGGAATGAGGAAAAGGGATAACCTATCCCCACCATCATCCACGGTTTACTATTGACGAAGTTGCCATGGAATACGGGTGTTAACATTTCTATCCAATCCTTTCGAAAGGATTTGGGATGGATTATATGAGTGGCCCGATCCGGTCTACCTGGGAAAAGGAACAAAGAACTAGATTAACATAAGGACTTTTAACCGAGATGAATACATCCGCCTTCGCTGGCCATACGTCTTAACAGGGGATGGTTCCGCGAAGGTATTTTTGATTTGGAAGGGCATATTGTCTTATTCCCTTTCATAAACTTTTACAAGCCAGTACCAAGGCAAGAAAGGAGTGGATCATGGTTGCTCGAAACCGGTTGACTCTACCCGTGTGCGCTTTCTAGGAATTTAAGCCCACGACTGGAAGTCAGTATGTTAAATACCAATTGAGATTTATACATCAAATAAATAGTGGTTTTTCTGAATCTAACCATATTTACATTCAGAATTCCGCCGTTTAAAAGAGGGGAGTTAAATCAGAATATGAGAATCTCAGAATTAAAGAGGAAAGCCCTTCAGTCGTTGGGGGGGAAATGGGGAGTAACTGTTTCGCTTATGTTGCTGTTGTTTTTGATCAACCTCGTTTTTCCTTTAATTGTCGAAGTGATCGGAAGCGGTGGGTTTTCAGAATGGCTCATGCAGGAAGAAACACCGTTATGGTCTGATATCTTCAGCATGGTCTTTTCCATTGCCTTAGTTCCGCTTACCATTTCAACCACTTGGTTCTACCTGAATTTAGTTAGGCAAGGAAACCCTGGCACTCCTGAAGTGTTCGCAATCTATAAAGATGGAAAGACCTCTTTCAAGCTTATTGGGGCATCCATCTTACAAGCAATTTTCATTTTTTTATGGTCATTATTATTAATCATTCCGGGTATCGTCAAGGCCATCGCTTATTCGCAGCAGTTTTTCTTATTGAAGGATCATCCTGAATACACGGTGCTTGAAGCCATTTCAGAGAGCAAAAAAAGGATGAAGGGCTTGAAATGGAAGTATTTCCTTATGCACCTAAGCTTCATCGGGTGGGGCATCCTTTGCATGTTCACGCTGGGAATTGGTTTACTATGGTTGATTCCTTATGCAGGAACAACAACGGCTGCATTCTATGAAGAATTGATTGTGCCTCAAGAGGATATTGACGATGATCAACAAATAGAGGGGTAAAAGATAAACCGATAGCATTTGGCTATCGGTTTAAATTTATAGACAAAAGTGGTTTTACCTAAAATTTCAAAACATAGTTGATTGGAACGGAAGGTGCGAGACTCCTGCGGGAAAAGCGCGTCGAGGGGAGACCCCGCAGGCGCAAGGCGCCGAGGAGGCTCCCGGACCGCCCGCGGAAAGCGAGTGCCTGGAGTGGAAATCGACGTTCGAGGTTTTATAAATCCTCATAAAAACTGAAACAAACTTGATTTTCATCGATTTTGTCTAAAGTCTGCAATCGGTAGCATTTGGCTATCGGTTTTTTATTCCCGATTCTCCTTAAAAAGGTTAAATTGTTCATTTTGCCTGGTGTATAATAGAATATTGAGAATGCCATTTAGGGGGATTACATAGTGAGTGGGTATAATATTGCGGATCTGGTATACCAATTGTTTTGCCTTTTATTTCTAATCCTGATCATCGTCGGGACCGTATCCCTTTTCCGTTCCATCAAGCACCGTAAAACCAGACTGGATATCATGGAAAAGAAAATGGATGATTTGCATGAACTGATTAAAAGGGGCAAAAATTGACGGCGGCATCGTGCAGGCGTTCAAGCTGCAGGTAAACTCGAAGAAAAGCGAGTTGGCCTGCAGTTTTTTTATTTAAACAGCTTGATTTCAGAAATAATTTAATCCTATATAAAAGTGTGAAAAAGTCTAGCCTTATTTTAAATCATGGTTATCACCTGTGATAGCTTGATGGGCATTCGGCAGGAAACCATTTCGAACCCTATGTTGTCGCAGTTTTTATTAATTGAAAAACTTTCCAGTTGATTTGAACGGAAGGTACGAGACTCCTGCGGGAAAAGCGTGTCCAAGGGAGACCCCACAGGCGCCAAGAGCGCCGAGGAGGCTCCCGGACCGCCCGCGGAAAGCGAGTGCCTGGAGTGGAAAGCAACGTGATCAACAAACTCCGGCAATTATAAAATAATTTATACTGAAATAACTTAGTGGAAAGCACTGTCTCCAAATTTGAAATATGAGGATTGGATTTTAGCATCAATTGAGAGACATAAAAAAATAGAAAAAGAAAGGGAATTGTCAAAAATAAGCAGTTTTACATAGGCGTGTCGGGGTTGTGGGGCAAATTTCACGTAAGGCCGCTGGTATGGAAGATGCATGGTTTGTTGCGGTCTTTTACCCTATAATGGAATAGATGTGTATTTAAGGATTTGATGAAAAAGTCTATCAGGAATGCTCGACCCTATAACAAATCGACGGAGATGGAGAATGCTTAACATTCGGTCCTTTTGTTAGGTACTTTTGAGAAGTGGGAGGAGTCGGTATCATGAAAGAAGTTATTGCAGTAAAAGAAATTACTAGGTTTAAAACAAGGACGGAGGAATTTAGCCCGTACGCTTGGTGTAAAAGGATGTTAGAAAATGACCCTGTGAGTTATCACGAAGGAACGGATACGTGGAATGTCTTTAAATATGAAGATGTGAAGCGGGTTCTCAGTGATTACAAACATTTTTCAAGTGTTCGGAAACGGACGACGATATCGGTTGGAACGGATAGTGAGGAAGGTTCTGTGCCTGAAAAGATCCAAATCACTGAATCGGATCCACCTGATCATAGAAAACGCCGGTCACTGCTGGCAGCAGCATTCACACCTAGAAGTCTTCAAAACTGGGAACCTCGCATTCAGGAAATTGCAGATGAATTGATTGGACAAATGGACGAGGAAACGGAAATCGATATTGTGGCTTCATTGGCAAGTCCGCTTCCGATCATTGTCATGGCAGATTTGATGGGAGTTCCTTCGAAAGATCGTTTATTGTTTAAGAAATGGGTGGATACCTTATTTCTTCCTTTTGATAGAGAAAAACAAGAAGAAGTAGATAAATTGAAGCAAGTGGCCGCAAAAGAATACTATCAGTATTTGTATCCGATTGTTGTGCAAAAACGATTGAACCCGGCGGATGATATCATCTCAGATCTATTGAAGTCAGAAGTGGATGGGGAAATGTTTACGGATGATGAGGTTGTCCGGACGACCATGCTGATTTTAGGGGCGGGAGTCGAGACCACAAGTCATTTATTGGCCAATAGCTTTTATTCCCTGCTATATGATGACAAAGAAGTTTATCAAGAGTTACATGAAAACCTGGATTTAGTTCCGCAGGCGGTCGAAGAAATGCTCCGTTTCCGATTCAATCTTATTAAATTGGATCGAACCGTAAAGGAAGATAACGATTTATTGGGAGTGGAGTTGAAAGAAGGGGATAGCGTGGTTGTTTGGATGAGTGCAGCTAATATGGATGAAGAGATGTTTGAAGACCCCTTCACCCTTAATATCCACCGCCCTAATAATAAGAAACATCTCACATTCGGAAATGGCCCGCATTTCTGCCTGGGAGCGCCGCTAGCCAGGCTGGAAGCGAAGATTGCGCTTACTGCATTCCTGAAGAAATTCCAGCATATTGAAGCGATGCCATCGTTCCAGTTAGAAGAGAATCTTACCGATTCAGCGACCGGGCAAACTTTGATATCACTGCCCCTTAAGGCAAGCCGCATGTAAAAAACGAAAAACCTTGTGCCCTAACCTGCATAAGGTTTTTTTATGTTCCTGCCACTCCTTGAAACGTTCGACTGGAAATCTTATAGTAACCTGAAGTTGAGGTGACAATGACGAATAGAGTAGTATGATAAAGTAGAAAATTTTGTGCCCAGGCATGTTCCCCGAATTAGGTTGGCGGCGATGAAGCAATTACACCCACCATGCAATGAAGAAGATATGATAAAATAGAAATTTCCAAATGAAACAGTTTTAAGAAGTGAAAGGATGTTATTATGAAATTAAAGCAGCAATTAACCAGTGCCTTTATAATAAGTGTACTTTCTTTAATCGGGTTCAGTTTCATGGCATTTACCATAAGTGCAAATGAATACCTGAAATTTGATGAAGATGTGATTTCCCTGGTGCAGGGATGGGAGTCCCCTCTGCTGACGGACATCATGAAGTTCTTTACTTACATAGGTTCAACCGCTTTCCTGATCATCCTTTCCTTGGTCATTTTGTTTTTCTTATATAGGGTTTTGAAGCATCGTTTGGAACTAGTCTTATTCACTGCAGTCATCGTGGGTTCACCTCTTCTCAATTTGATGGTTAAGCTATTCTTTCAACGCGCCCGGCCCGATTTACATCGGCTCATCGATATAGGGGGATACAGTTTCCCTAGTGGACATGCCATGAATGCATTCTCTTTATACGGTATTCTTACATTCCTGCTTTGGCGTCACATTACGGCTAGGTGGGCAAGGATCCTATTGATTCTGTTCAGCATGTTGATGATCCTCTCGATTGGTATTAGCCGAATATACTTGGGGGTCCATTATCCTAGTGATATCATTGCCGGATATTTGGCGGGCGGTTGTTGGATTGCGATTTCCATCTGGTTTTTCCAAAGGTATCAAGAGCGGCGGAATAACAAAGATCGTTAATAAAGGGAGCAAGGATATTGCAAGATAAACAGCCGGCAGGTAACAAGCCGGCGGTTGATTCAAGAAAGTTAGGAGCGTATTAAATGGAAAACTGGATTACGGAATTCATGAATGATTTTGGGTATATAGGAATCTTTCTATTAATAGCATTGGAAAATATCTTCCCGCCGATCCCGTCTGAAGTCATTCTTACTTTTGGCGGTTTCATGACGACAACAGCGGATATGACGATTATGGGTGTCGTGATCGCTGCGACTCTAGGGTCTGTGGCAGGGGCAGTCGTCCTATATGGAATTGGTTTACTTCTTGATGTTAAGGTCATTGAAAAGTTCGTGGAAAGATGGGGCCATATTTTTCGGTTAACGGTGTCAGACGTCCATAAGGCGAATTCTTGGTTTGATAAGTACGGGGCATGGACCGTGTTTTTCTGCAGGCTGGTTCCGCTGATCAGAAGCTTGATCTCGATTCCTGCGGGGATGTCCCATATGAGTTTTTGGCTCTTCCTGCTTTACACAACATCCGGAACATTAATTTGGAACATCATCTTGGTGAATATCGGGGCAGCTGTTGGCTCTTCGTGGGAAGATATTGTAGGGTACATGGACATTTATTCAAACATCGTATATGCAATATTGGCTTTGCTATTGATCGCTTTCGTTGTTTTGATTTTTAGAAGGAATAAAGGCAAAGTATAATCTCAGTTTAATTGATTGGGCTGTTACATCGGCGTTCATTCCCTAACCGAATATGACCATCAAAGGCTGTCATCGCGACAGCCTTTTTCTTATGGAAGGAAGAAGGCTGTAACCGGAATAAAGGGGGACTGCTTTGGACAAAATGAGTGAAACGAAAAAGGAATGAGGTTCGGTGCTATGGCTTCTTTTTTCAAACAAAAGAGACAAGTGAAGCAACGTGAAAAGAAAAAGGAAGATGAAAGTCAATCCAAAAGCAAAACGCCTGATTATATTGAAAGTTCCCTTTCTGCCAATCTGGAAATCGTGAAGAAAAAGACGGGAAAAAGTCCCGACATCATTATCCGCGCGTTGAAAATCGGACTAAACCCAGAGATAAAAACAACTATTTTGTATGTGCAGGGTCTGATTGATAATCCTAGCGTTACGGATTTTATAATTGAATCAATCATGAAAAATCCCCACCTGTCAAAAAACATACTTCCACTGGAAGCAATGGAAATTATCTCTGAGGACGTGGTTTCCCTCGGTGGCGTAGAAAGGGTCACGGACTGGGAAAAGCTATTTTTGACATTATTATCAGGGGACACCATCATTTTTATTGATGGAGTAAACGTCGCCCTGGTTGCCAGTACAAGAGGGGGAGAGAAGCGCTCGATTCAGGAGCCGAGCACGCATTTGACTGTCCGGGGATCTAGGGAAGGGTTTACGGAATCGAATGGAACGAACATCGCCATGTTACGCCGCATCATCAATACCCCGGATTTATGGATAGAGTCGATGAAAATAGGCACGGTGACAAAAACGGACGTATCCATCATGTATATAAATGGAATTGTCAAGGAAGGAATTGTCGAGGAGGTCAAGAAGCGCTTAAATCGAATTAACATCGATAGCATTCTTGAATCAGGATATATTGAACAATTGATAGAAGACCAGGTCATGACCCCATTCCCAACCCTTAACCATACAGAAAGACCGGATATGGTCGCAGGAAACCTGCTGGAAGGAAGAGTGGCGATATTCGTAAATGGAACGCCTTTTGTCTTGATCGCCCCAGCATTGTTCGTACAGTTTTTCCAATCTGTCGAAGACTACTATAATCGCTTCGACATTGCTTCTGCCACACGTTTTTTACGGATCATCGTTTTCATTATTTCCATAGTCGGACCGGCTGTCTATGTTGCGGCCACGACTTTTCATCAGGAAATGATCCCAACGAAGCTGCTGGTCATTGTAGCGGCCCAAAGGGAAACGGTTCCTTTGCCTGCCGTCGTTGAAGCGCTTCTCATGGAAATGACCTTTGAAATATTAAGGGAAGCAAGTCTTCGGATGCCAAAGGCTGTCGGTTCGACGATGTCCATTGTCGGGGCATTGGTCATCGGGCAGGCGGCCGTGCAGGCTGGTATCGTATCGCCGGCAATGGTCATCATCGTCTCGATCACGGCGATTGCCAGTTTTGCAACCCCTTCTTATGCCATAGCGATTTCTGCCCGCATAGTGCGGTTCGGATTCATCATTTGTGCCGGCATGTTAGGTTTTTATGGGATGATTTTAGCCTTTATCATCCTTATTGTCCATTTATGCAGCCTGCGTTCACTTGGAGTTCCTTATATGACACCACTCGCCCCTCTGAATCCAAAAGGGCTGGGCGACACATTCTTCAGAAGACCTATATGGGCATTCAAGGAAAGGCCGCAATATTTGACCAATGAAAATAATCTGATCAGGGAAGGCAATAACCAAAGACCGCTGCCTC
Source organism: Bacillus sp. ISL-78 (assembly GCF_018613455.1). Taxonomy (NCBI): domain Bacteria; kingdom Bacillati; phylum Bacillota; class Bacilli; order Caryophanales; family Bacillaceae; genus Bacillus; species Bacillus sp. ISL-78. The sequence continues at coordinate 155,321 of NZ_JAGGQC010000026.1, read as the reverse complement.
CTGAATCGCGTGGAATGAAAACTTCTGACGGGAAAAAAGGTGAAGGCAATGAGTCGTAAAAAGCTAATTCTGTTCTTGATGTTGATCTCTACTACATTCACCTCCGGCTGTTGGGATAAAACAGAGTTAAACGAAATGGCCATCGTCTCGGCAGTTGGACTCGATAGAAATAAAGAAGGAAAGTTAGAGGGAACTTTCCAAATCATTAATCCAAGCAATGTAGCGGGAGCTCTTCAGGGCGGCGGCGGATCGAATCCACCGATATCCATTTATAGGGCCACGGGACATAATGTGCTTGAATTGGATAGTATCGCTTCAACGAAAATCTCCCGAGATATGTATTTTGCCCATGCCAACCTGGTTGTCATCGGTGAGGAACTAGCAAAAGAAGAGGGTCTCAACGATATTTTCGATGCATTTGAGCGCTCACCGGAATTCAGGGCAACTACGAGGATCGTGATTGCCCGGGGTGTGAAAGCAAGGGATATTGTCGAAACGTTAACCGCAATCGATAAGGTATCAGCCGAGAAAGTCATTAGGACGATTGAAATCACTGAAAAAACCCAGGGGAAAAGTATTAGCATCAATCTCCAAGAGGTGATCAAGAATCTGCTTAGTACAGGAAAAGAACCGATAATAAGCGGTTTTACCGTGAGAGGAAACAAGGGTAAGGAAGATAAAATGGAGAATACCATGTCCTCGGATATTGAGGCGAACCCTAATGCAGCAGGGATAGGTGTTTTTAAAGATGGAAAATTGATTGATTGGCTGGATGGTGATAAGGCAAAAGGATCAATGTGGGTATTGGATAGAATCGAAAATGTCCATTTATACCTTGATTGGGAGGGTGAAAAAAACGCAGTCACCTATTCAGTCATTCGGCAAAAAACCAATATCGGGACAAAAATAGTAAATGGCAAACCGAAAATATCGATAAAGGTCCGTGCAGAGGGAGATATCCGGGAAGCGAATGTTCCTTTGAATCTAACCGATATGCATGTTCTGATAGATATTGAAAAGAAGTTAGCGAAAGACTTGAAGAAGGAGATGGAAGACGCAATCGTTCGGGCACAAAAAAATAAATCCGATATTTTTGGCTTTGGGGAGCTCATGCATGAATCCCATCCGAAAGAATGGAAGAAACTAGAGAAAAACTGGGACGACGATACTTTTCCTAAACTGGAAGTTGATGTGCAGGTAGAAACTTTCATTCGCCGTACCGGATTACGTAATAAGCCATTTCTTTCAAATTTAAAAAAGAAAGATCAATAATGGAAAGGAAGTGGCATCCTCATGGAAAAGGCAAATATCAGCGGGTACCAGCTGTTCGTCCTTATTTTCCTGTTTGAAATGGGCAGTGCACTTTTGGTTCCGCTTGCAGGTGAAGCCAAGCAAGCTGCCTGGCTGGTCATCCTTATTGCGATGATCGGCGGATTTATATTATTTTTCATTTATTATGGCCTTTTTCAATACTACCCAGATCAGCTGTTAACGGAATTTATACGAAATATATTGGGGAATTTCCTAGGCAGGATCGTAGCTTTTCTATATATCCTTTATTTCATCTATCTTTCTGCAAGGGTGCTGAGGGATTTCGGAGATACGCTGCTTACTTTTGCCTATCCTCATATTCCGTTATTTGTCGCGAATGCTGCATTCATTTTAGTCGTGGTGTATACGGTCCGTAAGGGGATAGAAGTAGTGACGAGGACGGGGGAACTATTCTTTGTCTTGGAGAATTTACTTTTAATGACCTTCTTTCTTCTGATTATCGCTTCAGGCATGATCCATTTAAACAACTTAAAACCCGTTATTGAAATGAGCGGGACAGAGATGGTGAAAATGGCTTTCACTAAAACCGTATTCTTTCCATTTGGTGAGATCATAGTGTTTTTAATGATTTTTCCTTATTTGAATGAACCTAAGCGATTGAAAAAAATTGGGATAGGGAGCTTGGCTACAAGCGGTATTTTTCTCGCTGTAATAATGGCTGTGAATATTTCTGTACTTGGTGTGGATCTTACGACGCGTTCGCAATACCCTCTTCTTACCCTCATTCAGTCAATAGAGGTTGCTGGCTTTCTTGAACGTCTCGATGTGTACTTCTTGTTTTTGTTGATGATTGGCGGGTTCATCAAGATTTGTGTATTTACTTATGTAGCGGTAACCGGTACGGCGAATGTTTTCAATGTTAAACAGCCCTCCAGACTTGCATACCCTGTTGGCATTGTCATTTTATTGATTTCGATTATTATTTCAAGCAGCTATACGGAACATATCCATGAAGGGCTGGATGCCGTACCAAATTACATCCATCTGCCATTTCAGGTGATCATTCCATTGCTTCTCTTGATCATTGCCTTTATTAAGAATCGAAAAAAAGGGAAGACAAGCACCAAAAAAAGTTCCTGAAAGGCGGAGTTGATCAAAAATGAAATTCTTCGGTATTACGCTTTTGCTTCTGTTCCCTTTAGTGGTCATATCTTTAGGTATGGATATTCTAATGGGATTTGATCTGGATAATTCGATCAAGCATGCCTTTAACCCATTTTTGGTGAAGGACCCCGCTGAACTTATCCTTTTTTTTATTCTTCTTGCATTCCTTGTATTCAGCTTCTTTTATCGAAAAAAAAAGAAAAAGAACAAGGGCAAAGGACAACAATGATGTTGCAATTGCCGTTGCTGAAATAGAGATAAACTCCGAATGGGGGAGTTTGTCTTTTTGCTTTTTTACAACCTTGTAAACCGATTTCATAGTATGATGATAAAATGAGCTTATGTTTCAGCGGAATGTAAAATCACTCAACCAAAAAACCCCGGGAGGAGGACGGCAATTTGGATATCAAATTGAATCGAAAAATCATAAAAGACATGTGCGGGGCCGTCTCTTTCAAAAGAGGGGAAGCTTTTCATCGTGCCAATAAAGTGACATTTGAAAGCTATCGTCATGATGGTTGTGAAGCATCGGTTAGAGGCAAGGAAGACTTCCAGGTCACGATTGAAGTGGATGCAGCCGGCGGATTTCAGACGGAATGCAGCTGTCCTTCGCTAGCTTCCTTCCCTAGGGATTGCCAGCATATTGCAGCCGTCCTGCTGTCGGTATACGACCATAAGCGGGATGGAACGATTCCTGAAGGCCTGCAAGCAGCCGGTTCTGATGCTACAGCCAATAAGATGTTATCAGAGGGCTTGCTGACCCTTTTCAATAATCAGCCGGTACGCAAAAGCGTTCATCAGCGCCACTTTGAAAATAGAACGATGCTTGAAGTGGAGTTTACGTGCAAACCAGTTTGGATGGGCATGGACAAATATATGTTAGGACTGGAAGTGAAAATCGGTTCACTCAATGTCTCGAATGTCAGGGATTTCCTGAAGCGAGTTAAAGAAGGAAAGCCTGCCCAAATGTCTCCTTCATTTATATATGACCCGTCACTGCATTGTTTTCAGAATGAAAATGATTCCGTGCTTCAGGAGCTCATTACAGTGATATCGGATGAAAAAGTCTATGTGGACGCCCTGACGGATAAATCCGAATATAAATTGGACCATCACTTATTACTTCTGCCCCCATCTTCTTTTCGAAGGCTTGTCCCCATCCTTGAAGCGGCGCCAATGGTGAAGCTTGCCTATGGCGGCCTTACATTCAATGGCTTTCGTGTAACAAACGGACCGCTTCCTTTACGGTTTGACTTTACCGAAAGCGGGGACAAAGGTTATCAATTGTATATTAAAAGGCTGCAAGAGATGATCATCATGAATGCATACACATTGGTCTTATTTGAGGGGAAGTTGGTTCAGCTCGAAGGTGAGGATTTCAAACGCCTTTCAGAGTTAAAGCAAATGATGGAGGATTCGGGGATGAATCAAATTCCAATCCATCATGACCAGCTGGAATTATTCCTGGACAAGGTGGTACCAGGCTTGAAAAGACTTGGTGAAGTCCATATAGCAAGGTCCATCACCGAATTGTTTTTGAAGACACCGCTGGTTGCAAAGCTATACTTGGATCGAGTGAAAAACAGGCTGCTCGCCGGGCTGGAATTCCATTATGAAAATATCGTGATCAACCCTTTGGAAAAACAGGAATCAAAGGTTATGAGGGATGTTGAGAAAGAGGCGGAGATAATAAAGCTGATGGAGGATAGCCAGTTTGCCAAGACGGACGGAGGCTATTTCCTGCATAACGAAGAGTTGGAGTATGAGTTCTTGTACCACATCGTACCTAAACTCCAGAGGCTGGTGCAAATCTATGCCACGACCGCTGTAAGGAACCGGATTTCCCGTGGAAATGCTGCACCGCGCATTAGGGTGAAAATTAAAAAAGAGCGTACAAATTGGCTCGAATTCAAATTTGAAATGGATGATATCCCAGATAAACAAATACGTGAGATCTTAGCAGCGCTTGAAGAAAAAAGGAAATACTATCGATTAAGGAATGGATCGCTGCTTTCCCTTGAGACAAGGGAATACGAGGAAATCAATCGTTTTCTGAATGCACTGCCCATACAGGATGAAGATCTGGAAAGCACGCTGAACATGCCAATTGTAAAAGGGCTCCAGCTCCTCGACTCCGTTTATGATGGCCAGACATTCACGATGGAAGATTCATTCCGGCAGTTTTTGGATAACATCAGGAATCCGGGCGCCTTGGAGTTCACGGTGCCAAATAGTCTGGACCCGATTTTGCGCGATTATCAAAAAAACGGCTACAAATGGATGAAAATCCTTGCCCAATACGGCTTTGGCGGGATTCTTGCTGATGATATGGGTCTGGGAAAAACATTGCAAAGCATCACGTTCATTTTATCCGAGCTACCTGACATCCGTAAGAAAAGGGTTCCGGCGCTTATTGTCTGCCCATCATCATTGACCTACAATTGGCTGAGTGAATTCACTAAATTCGCTCCTGAAATTCAAGCCGTCGTCGTGGATGGAGACAAGCCGGAAAGGTCGAAACTGCTTAAAGAAATGAAGGACGTGGATGTAGTGATCACCTCTTATCCATTGCTTCGGAAAGACATCAAGTCGTTTGAAAAAGAGGATTTCCATACGGTGTTTTTCGATGAGGCACAGGCCTTCAAGAACCCGGTGACACAAACGGCACGAGCGGCCAAGAAGATAAAAGCGGCACATCGCTTCGCATTGACAGGTACGCCCATCGAGAATTCACTGGAAGAACTCTGGTCCCTTTTCCACGTCGTATTCCCTGAACTATTCATGGGGTTAAAGGAGTATAGCAACCTCTCTAGGAAGCAGATTTCCCGCAGGATCCGTCCGTTTTTGCTGCGGAGAATGAAAGAGGACGTACTAGCGGAATTACCGGAAAAAATCGAGTCGCTGGAATCGGTGGAATTGCTTCCCGATCAGAAGAAACTGTACGGTGCCTATCTTGCCAAGCTGCGGCATGATACGCTGAAACACTTGGATAAGGACACCCTCCGCAAAAATCGGATCAGGATCCTTGCTGGCTTGACCCGGCTTCGGCAAATATGCTGTCACCCCGCCTTGTTTGTGGACGGATATAAAGGCAGTTCAGCTAAATATGAGCAACTGATGCAAATTGTCGAGGAATCGAAGCATTCTGGAAGACGGGTGCTGATTTTCTCGCAATTTACAAAAATGCTTACAATCATCGGCAGGGATTTGGCCATGAAAGGACAACCCTTTTTCTACCTGGATGGACAAACCCCATCAAAGGAACGTGTGGAAATCTGCAATCGGTTTAATGCAGGAGAACGGGATATATTCCTCATTTCATTGAAAGCGGGCGGTACGGGTCTCAACCTGACGGGTGCCGATACAGTCATTCTATATGACCTTTGGTGGAATCCGGCCGTTGAAGAACAAGCCGCGGACCGTGCCCATCGAATGGGGCAAAAAAATGAGGTTCAAGTCATCAAGCTTATTGCCCGTGGGACAATCGAAGAAAAAATGAATGAACTCCAAGAGAAAAAGAGACATCTTATTGAAGAAATCATCGATCCTGGAGACAAGTCGTCATCTGCACTTACAGAAGAGGATATCAGGGAAATTCTCATGATATAAGGGTTCAGATGAATGTAATAAATTATAGTCAATCATGGTGCATTCCTCTTACAAAGGAATGCTTTTTTATTTTTAAGGCACTTTTCGTAAAGATTGTTGTTTTTAAAACGAAACGATTTAAGGTTATTGGAGCGGAAGTGCGAGACTCCTGCGGGAGCGGCTGGACAGGTGAGACCCCACAGGCGTTTACGCCAAGGAGGCTCACCGCCCGCCCCCCGCGGAAAGAGAGCAACTGGAGTGGAAAGCAACCACAACTCACTATCTATAAAGTATGTGAAAACAGCCATTTTTAAAAAGAATAGGATATTACATTAACAATAATAATATAATAAAAAACAACAATGTTTTATTGTAAAACGATAAAACTTATGTTAAATTAAATGGACAATAAACAAGTGAGGTGCTTTTTATGAAACTAGGAACAACACTCTTTTTAAAGATGGCTGTTATTCTTATTGGAATTCCAGTTCTTGCTCTGTGCATCTTCTTGGTGCCTGGGATAGCGAATTTTGCAGCAGAATTATATCCGGATATGGCTTATTTGAAATATCTCGTTTTAATCGATTTGTATGCATCGGCGATACCTTTTTACTTTGCCCTATATCAAGCCTTTAAACTTTTAAGCTATATTGACAAGAACAAAGCTTTCTCGGAATTATCTGTAAGAGCTTTAAAGACTATAAAAAATTGTGCAATCACAATAAGCAGCTTGTATGTGGCAGGCATGCCGCTCTTTTATCTCATCGCAGAAAAGGACGACGCCCCAGGTATCATATTAATCGGAATGGTCGTTATTTTTGCTTCAATGGTGATTGCAGTCTTTGCTGCTGTTCTTCAAAGGCTTTTACAAGAAGCCATCGATATAAAATCAGAAAATGACTTAATAGTCTGAGGTGATTAACTTGGCAATTATAATCAATATTGATGTGATGTTGGCTAAAAGGAAAATGAGTGTTACAGAACTTTCCGAGAGGGTTGGAATAACGATGGCTAATCTTTCCATATTGAAAAATGGCAAGGCAAAAGCGATTCGATTAACAACTTTGGATGCGATTTGTAAGGCTTTGGAATGTCAACCCGGGGATATTTTAGAATACCGAAATGATGAAGGCACCCAAGATTAAGATTTATAAAGGGGAGTTACTCATGAATGATGATAAAAAAATGGAGGCACCAATCATGAGGGCACTAAAACAACTCGTTCGTTTTGGTTGGGAGCAGGCCCTATCATGCTTGTTTCCTGTCGTTATTTTTGCCTCTTTGGCAATTACAAAATTCATCTCGCTTCCCTTTCTGCCGCGGTATGACTGGCTGCTCATCATCTGCCTTATAATGCAGTGGTGGATGCTGCGTTCCGGGCTTGAAACACGGGATGAACTAAAGGTCATCACCTTGTTCCACCTTATTGGTCTTGCCCTTGAAATTTTCAAGGTACATATGGGCTCCTGGACTTATCCAGAGGAAGGATATTTCAAGATTTTTGGAGTACCTCTATATAGCGGATTCATGTACGCTAGTGTAGCGAGTTATCTTTGCCAGGCGTGGAGGAGGTTAAAGGTTGAACTGGTCAAGTGGCCGCCATTTTTGGTCGTTGTTTCTCTTGCGCTTGCGATTTATTTAAATTTTTTCACCCACCATTATTGGATGGATGTTCGTTGGTGGCTATCTGGACTTGTCATCATCGTCTTTTGGCGAGCATGGGTCACATACGAAGTTGGTGGAACCCGCTATCGTATGCCAATCGCATTTTCTTTTGTGCTCATCGGATTTTTCATATGGATAGCCGAAAATATCGCAACGTTCTTTGGAGCTTGGGAATATCCAAACCAAACCGATGCATGGAGTCTCGTTCATCTAGGAAAGGTAAGCTCATGGCTCTTACTGGTGATTGTCAGCTTTCTTATAGTAGCGACGCTAAAACAGGTTAAGGGGAAAGATTCCGCTGTGATGGATGAGGGTCGATTTTTATAAGATGAATCATTCAAGTTAGATAAAAATAAGTATAGACGACACATTGTGTCGTCTTTGATTTTCTATGCTTTATGTCATTCCTATGAAACAAGTTTTAATCCCACTGCTGCGCCAAGGACCATGGCTATAAAAACGACCCTGCGCCAATCTTTGGATTCCCCGTATAAGAGCATTCCGATTATCGCACCGCCTGATGCGCCGATTCCTGTCCAGATAGCGTAAGCCGTCCCCATCGGCAAGGTTTTCATGGCATAAGCAAGAAACAGGAAACTTGCTCCAAATCCGATGAATAACAGCAGCAAGGATTGCCAATTACGGTCTTTGTGCAATTTATTGATCATCGCAACCCCAAACATTTCAAAAAGCCCCGCTAAGATTAAAGAGACCCAAGCCATTAAGATTCATCTCCTTTCTCAGCCTTATCATCCGTCACTAGCTTCAAGCCGATCACCCCTGATAATAAGAGGAGGATCAATAGTGTTTTGCTCAGCTTGAAGGATTCTCCAAAGAAAAGGATTTCGGAAAAAACGGTCCCGGCAGTCCCCATACCGACAAAAACGGCATATACCGTTCCGACAGGAAGCTTCCTGCCAGCCATTATCATCAAGTAAAAACTGATGATGATCGAAATGACCGTTCCAGTCCAAGTCCAAAAGTCATCTGCATGTTTTAAGCCAATCACCCAAAATACTTCAAAAAAAGCTGCAATGAATACTTTAATCCAGTTTGTGCTCATGTAATAACGCACCTCCGATTTTATTCTTTACCAAAAAAACAAAAAAGCCCAAGAGATAACTGTTAAAACAGTTTCTCCCAGGCTTTTATCCTTCCGTGACACAGCATGCTGTGAGTTCTCTCTCGGACCAGACCAGCAATGAGACGCACTGCGGAACCCTAGAAAACCTTTGACATATACAATTACCTTCCATTATACATTCTTTTTTAACTTACTCAAGGTAAAAGTTTTGCCAAATTCCATGCCGGTTTTTCCCTAATATCTGCATATGTCCCGTAACGTTTGCAGCTTTCATCTGAATACAGCGAGACCATTTCGAACTTTCCGGATTATATTCAAATTTGAAAAAAGCCAATTTTCCTATAGTTTTGTTATTTGGCTCTTTTCGTAAAGATTGTTGTTTTTAAAACGAAACGATTTAAGGTTGATTGGAGCGGAAGTGCGAGACTCCTGCGGGAGCAGCGGGACAGGTGAGACCCCACAGGCGTTTACGCCGAGGAGGCTCACCGCCCGCCCCGCGGAAAGCGAGCATCTGGAGGGGAAATCAACCACAACCCACTACCTGGTAAATAGCAACAAAGTATGTGAAAACAGCCTTTTATTTAAATAACGCAACATAAGGTACGAGACACCTGGGGGCGAGCATTAGCGGATTGCTTTGCAATATGATGAAAAAAGGTGGATATGTCCCTCGGCCGGCATTTTCAGGGACGGAAGCAATATTGTACGTGGAGGAAGTTCTTCGTAAAATTAGGGAGCATCATCATGTCCCTATTTTGATTATATCTGCAAAAGGAGAACAGCAAACGAAAATAAATGGATTGCGCGCTGGGGCAGATGATTTCATTACGAAGCCATTTGATATTGAAGAAGTAATGGCAAGAATAGATGCTCATATCTTTGATAGATTTTATATAGGTGATACTGCAAGAAATAAAAAAGGGACGGGACTAGGGTTATCCATTGCCCAAAGTTTAATGAAAAAAATGAATGGTGAGCTTTTTGCCACTCTGAAAAATCATCAATTCATCATGACCTGCCAATGGAAAAAAAGAACGTAGTCCGGTTCTGTTTTCAGCTCAAAAAAAGCCCCGAAATCTTATCCGGGGCTTTTTTGGCTTGCTATTTAGGCATTCACTGTCCGTTTAGGGGATGGACCTTCTTTTTTATGTGATACATAACTATGCAGGATCATTCCCATGATGACGATAAAGATGCCGAACCACGATAACGGAGAAGGAATCGGTAGAGATAGGAATAGTAATTCGCCAGCCAGGGCAAAAAGAACCTCCATCGATTGTGTTGCTTCAACTGAAGCTAATTTCTGCATATTCCCGCGTACCAAATCGGTCGCCATGAAAAAAAGGACCGTGGCGATGACTCCAGAAAATAGTGCCACCAAAAGGGATTGGAAACTCTGCATCTTCGTCGGCGCACCTACTGTAAAGAAACCGTACAAGGAAAGCAAAAACCAGAATGGAAGACTTGCCAAAGTCATTCCCAAAACCCGCTGATAAGCATCCAGACGCCCTTCGGATACTTCCATCATTTTGCGATTTCCCAAAGGGTAGGCAAACGAGGCGATGACGATTGGAATCACTCCCAGCCAAAGATTGGCCATTGAAATGTGTTTGGTATGTTCCAGTTGCATCAGGATGATCCCAAGCAGAATGATCATGGACATGAGGAGGCCTTTCACGGAAACCTTTCCTCTTTGCCTTTCGATCCCATCTTTCGTTTGGACATTTTCAAAAAACAGCGGCGCAAGCAGCGCACCCGAAATGATCGTGATTTGCCAGGTGCCGGCGATCAGCCAGCCAGGTGAGTAGGCGGACGCAAAGCATAAAGGAGCATAAAATAACCCAAATCCGACAAAACTCCAAAGCAGCCAAGGACCCGGCTTTTCTCTCATCACTTGTAAAAGGGGACGCAGGTTTTTCCTGCTCCATACGATACACAACAGAAAGGGCACCATAAAGATATATCGCAGCGAAGCACTCCAAATCCAACTTCCGCCAGACAGCTCCATGGCCTGATTCAAAACAAACGTAAATGCAAAAAAGAAAGCAGAACAAATACCTAATATAATCGGACGCAATTGACTCACCTCAATCTGTTTTATGAGTCAGTAAGACTCTGGAAGGATGGCAATCGTTTCGGCTTTCTGAAAGTATTTTCAGGAATGAAAGCAGAATGAATTTTCTAATTATTATAAGCGATCAGTTTAAATTGTCCTTCAAAAGCAAAGGAAAATCAATAAGATTCTTTTAATCTACTGAAATTCATTCTTCAAGATTCGACATGAAATGAAAAGAATGCTTGTTGGAATTGAATGAAGGCGTTTCCATTTTCCATATTAAAATTAGAAATATATACCAAAGAAAGAAGCGACAAACGCTGTCGTGGCGCGTGTTATGAAGGAATTACTAATATTTAATATAAAAATCATATAGAGGCAGATAGTATATGAAGATACGAGAATTGACGAATATGGTAGGTAGTGGTATCTTAATAGAAGTGCAAATAATGTCGAATGGTGACGAAATGTATAAATGCAACATTCGCAAGAAAGTTAGTGGGGTAAATTAAATGAAATCTACAGGTATTGTACGTAAAGTTGACGAATTAGGGCGGGTAGTCATTCCGATTGAACTGCGCCGAACATTAGGAATTAATGAGAAAGACGCTCTGGAGATTTATGTAGAACAAGAGCGCATCATCCTTCAAAAATATAAACCAAACATGACTTGTCAGGTTACAGGTGAAGTTTCCGATGACAATATGAAACTTGCTGACGGTAAATTAATACTTAGCCCAGAAGGTGCCGAACTTCTAATTAAAGAAATTCAAGCCAGCATGGAAACTGCTAAATAATTAATATACTAGATAAATAGCATCCAAGTGTAGGGAGGTTCCTCCCTACACTTTTTTTTATTAAATGGTGAAATAATAAAAATGGTTCGATTCACGGGCGAAACCAATCTTTTCATAAAGTCTCTGTGCTTTCACATTATCCTTGCCTGTCTCCAGTGAAACACCTTTAGCACCTGTTTCGCGTGCAAAAGCAATGGCCGCATTCAATAAATCCTCGCCAAATCCCTTTTTACGGGCGGACTCCTTCACGAATAAATCATTCAATACCCATGACCGCATCATACTCACAGACGAAAAAGAAGGGTACAATTGTACAAAACCAATTGGATTTCCTTCATCAAACGCCATAAAAACCACAGACTCCCCTTTTGTCAGCCTTTCCCTTAAAAACTCCCTTGCACGACCAGGGTCAGAGGTTTGCTCATAAAACACCCTGTATAAATCAAAAAGTTCCGTCAGTGATTCCAGCTCATGTAATGTAGCCTTCCGTATGCTCATAAATGGCCCCCCCAAATGTTAGAATACTCTAAACTTACCATTTAACTATGCGATCCGCCAAATTTTGGATCGCATTTTCCAGCCCCAAAAATCAGGATGGAGCACAAAAAGGCACCATTCTGATTTTTTCATGTAGAGGGCTATTAACCCAAGGTAGAAGCAATCTCATGAGATATCAGCGTTTACTCGTGAGTTTGAAGCAAATACTCGTGAATTAAGCCGATTTACTCGTGAGTTTGAAGCAAATACCCGTGAGTTTAGCCGATTTACTCGTGAAAGGAGCATTTATCCATAGAATTCAGCAGCAATCTCATGAGATATCAGCGTTTACTCGTGAGTTTGAAGCAAATACTCGTGAGTTTAGTCGATTTACTCGTGAGTTTGAAGCAAATACTCGTGAAATTGGCCAATTTACTCGTAAAAGAAGCATTACAGTGCAGCAGTAATCATGAGATATCAGCGTTTACCGTGAGTTGAGCAAAGCAAGTATGCCGGAAAAAGGATTTGTATTAATCGATAAAGAATATATATAGATGCTATTTTTATTGAACATCAAGGGGGAATGAAGATGGATTTAAGATACCCGATTGGGAAGTTTCAGTTTGACGGGGAAATTACTAGTGGTGTAGCCGAAGGGTGGCTCAACGAGATTGAAGCCTTGCCTCGGATCCTGAGGGAAGCAGTAGGAAACATGGATGATGAACAGCTTGATACGGTTTATCGTCCTGGAGGATGGACGGTCCGCCAAGTGGTGCATCATGTTGCTGATAGCCATATGAACGCGTTTATTCGCTTCAAATTGGCCCTTACGGAAGAAAGTCCTGTCATTAAACCGTATGAGGAGGGGCGATGGGCAGAGCTGCCTGATTATGATTTGCCGATTGAGGTTTCTCTATCATTAATCGAAGGTATACATATCCGCATGGGCAAACTTTTATCGGATCTTGATGCGGATGACCTGAGCAGAACATTCATCCATCCTGATTCAGGAGAGGTGACAGTCGGTGAAAATATAGGAATTTATTCATGGCACGGATGCCATCATCTGGCTCACATTACTTCTTTATCAAAGCGACAGGGATGGTGAATATGACTATGAAAGGTGTGATTATGTGAATGCCGAGGTGAAAATCGAACAATTAACTTCAACCGGATACCATCTTAATGAACTTTCCGACCTTTTGGTGCAAGTGGTGGATGATGGTGCGTCCATCGGTTTTTTACCACCCATGAAACAGTCTGAGGCCGTTGATTACTGGGGTAGTGCCATGGATCGTGATGTGATTCTGTTTGTCGCTAAGTTGCAGGGTAAGATTGTCGGGAGTGTACAGTTACATTTATGTTCAAAGCAAAATGGCGGCCATCGAGCGGAAATCGCAAAATTAATGACACATACTGGTTATAGAAGAAATGGCATAGGACGTTCACTCATGCTAGAGGCTGAGAGGAAGGCCAAACAGGAGGGACGGACATTATTGGTCCTGGATACGAGGGAAGGAGATCCTTCAAATCTCCTGTATACCTCATTGGGATATATTCAGGCAGGCAGGATTCCTGATTATGCGAAATCTGCAAATGGTGAATTTCAACCGACCATTTTTTATTATAAAAATAATCTCGGATAACGAATTGAATGGGGGAATCCAAGTGCAAGCTGTAATCGAAAAAGAACGTAATGGGATTATCGCAAGATTCGATCGCCTGCTCAATCATCCGGTTGAAAAGGTATGGGGTGCTTTAACGGAGAATGATAAGGTGGAAAAGTGGATGTCCAACCTGGAAATGAAGGACCTCCGAAAAGATGGGACGATAAAATTCAATTTCAATGATGGGTCAGGGAAATCTTTTGATATGAAGATCAGGGACTTCCGGGAAGCTTCCGTTTTAGATTTTGAATGGGGGGACGGCTGGGTTCGTTTCGAGGTATCCCCTGAAAAGGATGGATGCTCATTGGTATTGAAAGAATCCATCACGCCAGTTAATGATCATACATCAAAAGATCTGGCAGGCTGGCATATTTGCCTTGATATGTTTAGTGATTTACTTGATGGACACCATCAGGATTTCCCAATGGATGCATGGGAAAAATGGCATAAGGAATATACGGCCGCCGTCAAACGAATGGATGGATGAATGGAATGCAGGTGTATACATAAGATGGTCTTAAACCGAAGAAATGCCTCTGCTAAGGAAGTTTTTTGTTGATATTCCAGTTGGTGCCATGTTAAGATGGCTGTAACTTTTAAGAAATGGAGGTTTTCCTTGTGACATATATCAGACTGCGTTTCCAATCTTTGAACCGTTAATTGAATACGTTCAAGAGCTCTGCCGTCCGCAGGGTAAATGGGAATGGTCTGTCTATTTTTAAGGAAACCTTCATTTTACGCATTTAAGTAAAAAGAGACGATTTCAACCTCTTTTTTTTGCTGTCCGGCTGAAGCCGCGGCAACCTTTGTGATCAAAGGTTTTCACGATTCCAGTTGACTTTAAAATAGAAGAATGATTAAGGGAGAATTACTTTGTCTATCCAAGGGTCATTTTGGGATAGGTGTAAGATTCTCCATTGAATTGACCAAACCGAAGGCCAGGGGGAGATTGATTTTTTATCGTGAAAATAGTCATCCTCTCAGGTTTCTTTAGATAGGTTCTGATCCATTTACTCTAACACAGGCAGATAGCCTGTGTTTTTTTTAGGGCATTGAAAATAAAATGAGGTGTTTAAGAGATGAAATCATTAAATGATCAAGTAAAGGACAAGTGGAAAAAGAATATCACTCTTTTTCTAGGCAGTCAGACGATATCCCTCTTTGGTTCGTCCCTGGTCCAGTATGCCATCATGTGGTATATCACATTGAATACACAGTCGGGTGTCATGATGACAATATCCATCGTTTGTGGTTTCGTGCCCACCTTCATACTCTCCCCAATCGCGGGGGTATGGGCAGACCGCTATAATCGGAAGATACTGATCATTCTGTCGGATTCTTTGATTGCCATATCAACGCTCGTATTGGCCATCTTGTTTTTAATCGGCTACGATGAGCTTTGGCTGCTTTTCGTCATGTCCGCTGTCCGCGCGATCGGAACTGGAATCCAGACTCCGGCAGTAGGGGCCATTCTCCCGCAACTTGTTCCAGAGGATAAGCTTACGAAGGTGAACGGGACAAATGGAAGCATTCAAGCGCTGGTGATGCTCGTTTCCCCCATGGTGAGCGGCGCGCTGCTTACGATAGCTTCAATCGAAACCATTTTCTTCATTGATGTGATTACAGCTGCAATTGCCATCTTCACATTGCTGGCCTTTTTGAAAATTCCAGCACATGCGAAGGCATTACAAAAGCAAACTACCAGCTATTTCACCGATTTGCAAGAAGGCTTCAGTTATATCAGGAATCACGATTTTCTTAAGAAGTTCTTTATGTTTTTCGCATTTTTCTTCGTGCTTGCCGCACCTGTTGCATTCCTTACACCGCTTCAGGTCACACGCTCTTTCGGGAATGATGTTTGGCGGTTGACTGCGATAGAAATCACCTTTGCCATCGGTATGATGCTAGGCGGGATTTTCATGGCTTCATGGGGAGGCTTTAAAAACAAGATCCATACGATGACTCTTGCCAGCCTTATAATTGGTGCCTGTACTTTCGCTCTTGGAATCATCCCCGTTTTTTGGATGTACTTGATCATCATGGGGGTAGTGGGCTTGGCGATGCCCATTTTTAATACGCCGTCCATGGTTCTGTTACAGGAGAAGATCGAGGGTGATCTTCTTGGGAGGGTATTTGGTGTTTTAGGAATGATCTCGACTTCCATGATGCCCCTGGGAATGCTTGTATTCGGACCGGTATCCGACATCATTAAAATAGAATGGCTGCTTATAGGAACTGGTATATTGCTGTTCATTCAAGGTTTTTTCCTACTGGGCAGCAAAGTGTTGATCGAAGCCGGAAAACCTATCTCCAAAGATGCCTCCGAGTAATGGGGCAAGGAACGACATGTCAGGCTGAAGGATTTTTAAGCATGCCGGATATTTATTCTTGTAGAAAGATGAAACGATGAAAGTCATCATTCGATTGGCTAAGGAGGAAAAGATGGGTTTTTGGGGAAGATTATTTAATTGGATGGTAGTTGTCGGTTTGATTCTGCTTATAGGACGATTGATTACGATGGCTTTCTTATTTCTGGAAATTCCATTTACGACCTTTTTTAAGGACTACAGTCTCATTTCGATCATCATTTTAATAATAGGTGCAATTGGTCAGCAATTCACCAAGCCGGGTAAAAAGTAAAATGAGTTTTCACCTTTCCTTTTCATGATAAGAATCAGCTTCGAATTCACTAGACCGAGATATTCTATGTCGGTCTAGTTTTTTATTTAAAAAATGTTCCAGTTGATTTCAGAAATCCGCTCCCTTTCCGCCGACTGCCTGCCAAGCCTCCTCGACGCAAGCGTCTGCGGTGTCTCGTCTAGCCAGTTATCAAATTTCTTCAATCGATTAAGGGTTGCAGTAAAAAAACATGAAGGATAAATTAGTTTACTTTTAAAATCTTGGTCAGCAATTCGAAACTTCCTTTTGCCGAAAAATTGATGGAACCGCCGGACTGTAGACGAATTGGAGAAAAAGAGCCAGTTTCCCTACAATGTTTCTTAAAAAAGAAGATCCAGTTGATTGGAACGGAAGGTACGAGTTCCTGCGGGAAAAGCGCGTCTAGGGGAGACCCCGCAGGCGAAAGCCGAGGAGGCTCCCCGACCGCCCGCGGAAAGCGAGTGCCTGGAGGCAACATTTCCATTTTACAATGGTGTTTTTCGGGTCACGAATGCATTATTTATTCACATCATTTTCACTGATATGCATTTCTTGTTTAATTTCATTCATCCTGTTTCTTCCCCATTCATACATCATTTCAACGATCGGCAGCAAGGTCATTCCAAGTTCAGTCATGGAATATTCGACTTTTGGAGGGATCTCGGGATATACCTCCCGATGGACGATGCCGTCTTCCATTAGTTCACGTAACTGATTCGTTAAGATTTTATGGGATATTTTCGGAAAGAGCCTTTGAAGTTCACTGAATCTGTGTGGGCCTTCTACACCTAAATGCCATAGAATGACGATTTTCCATTTGCCGCTGAATATGGATAAAGTAAGTTCTTTTTCGCATTTATAATAGCCGTTCAAGATCTTTTCTTTGATTTCATCTCTTAATGTTTCTGCCATGGACATTAGCTCCTTTTTTAAATTTACCAGTAACCTTAAGGTAACCTCCGCACATAAAAGTGCATTCTTCACAGCGCCGATTAAGAGCGTTACAATTTGAGTGTCATAGACAATTCAATTCAGGAGGCAATATATATGAGTAAAAAAGCATTACTAATTATACCACCAGAACGTTTTAATGAAGATGAATTATTTCAGCCGAAGGAAGTATTGGAAAATGCAGGAGTGGCAGTAACGATAGCCAGTACGAAAGCAGGAGAAATAACTGGTGACTATCAAGGCAAGGCTTTGGCAGAGGTTACCTTTTCAGAAGTTTCAGCAAGTGATTATGATGCAGTCGCTGTAATTGGGGGATCAGGTACGAATGATCATCTATGGGGTAACCAAGAACTGCAAAGTTTTTTGAAACAAGCGCATGAACAAAAGGTTCTTGTATCGGGAATTTGTGCAGGTTCTGTCACTGTAGCGAAAACGGGTTTGCTTTCTGGACGTAAAGCTGCCTGTTACCCAGTTGATGTTCAAATTGACGAATTGAAAGCCAATTCCGCTGAATATGTAAAACAGCATGTCGTTGCTCATGGTGATATCATAACGGGTGATGGTCCGGATGGTGCAAAAGAATTCGGAGAAAGCTTAGCTGCAGCATTACGCTAAATCGCGTTTTATTGCTGACTTAATATCCCCTATGTGAAACCCTTGGATTCCATACAATCCAAGGGTTTTTTTATTTGAAAACAGAATGGGATCTTTAGACCTATCAATTTATCCGATATTGGTGATTGACAAGGAATGGATAGGTATATAGTATGTTTATGTGGAAAAATGAAGTAAATGATCGTAATTTAGGAAGGATCCATTTTAAGCATAGATTGAATCTTTGTTTTCACACATAAGTGCATTTGCAGGTCAAATAAAAGGGGGAAAGTATTGATGAGAAGTTCATCGATAGACAAAAAAGAAAAAGTGAAGAGAAGGATATCGCTCCGGATAAAATGGCTACTATTTATATGTACATCCGTTTTACTCGCAATAGTCGTATCCGTTTCGATAATGGGGGTAAAGGTGACTTCCATTTTTAAAGAAGATAGTACGTCCAACAACGAAAGCTCGGCCCAAAATGCAGCGGCACAAATCAATTTGAGCATGGCCACGTATGAAGATTCGATAGAGCAATTATCACAGCTGGTTTCCAACCAGATCAAGAATGGTGATTCAATCAAGGATATCCAAAAAACGTTAGAGACTTTTCAAAAGAACAATGAGGATTTAATTTCCGTTTATTATATGGATGGATCGGATGGTTCCTTGTATGCTTCGCCCCAAATGGATTTCGATCAGGATGCCAGGGAGACTAAGACTTATACGCAGCTGACCGAAAGGCCAGAAACGAAATGGATGGATGTGTATAAAGATGGAGGTTCGGGAATGATCATGACTTCCGTTGTCACGCCCGTTTTATCGGACGGGAAAATGGCAGGGGCCCTGGGTTATGATATCGACCTTGCGACAATCGGGAAAATGAGGTCAACCATCGAAAAAGATTCCACTAGCAATCTGGTGATATTGGATTCACAAGGGTTTATCGTGAGTTCATTCATGAAGGATATGGACGGGAAGAATATGAATCCTGACAAAAGTGGCATGGTAGAAGGGGTGGAGGATTTCATTGCGGACACTGACCGATTCAGTTCAGAGTTCAAGTGGGTGGCCGACATGTATAATAGGGGCGCAAAGGCGAACCAATCCTTGACGTTGGATGGTGAGGATTATACAGGTGAATGGAGTAAGGTCCCTGAAGTGAACTGGAATGTGTTGGCGCTCACTCCAGACAAAATACTGCAATCCAAGCTGGATGACATTACTAGAATCGTACTGGTATCAGGTATTTTAGGTCTTTTATTCGGGATGGTATGTGCTCTTTATCTAGCAGGAAAGTTAACGAAAATCATGGCCGATTTCCAAAAAGTCATAGAAAAGACGGCGAGTGGGGATTTAGTGACCGAATTTGCCATTAAATCCAATGATGAAATTGGGGACTTAAGCAAAAGCTATAACTCGATGCTAGGGAAATTAAGAAGATTGGTTGAGAAGGTAAACGGCAATGCGGAATCCGTGACAAGTGCCAATGCCGGCTTAAACCAAATAGCTGCTGAAAATAGTGCGGCCATTACAGATGTTTCACGCGCGATAGAAGAGATTGCAACGGGTGCTTCGAGTCAATCTGAACAAGTGGAGCATGGTGCGGGTACGATCCAGGTCCTTAGTGGAGAAATCGATGGGTTATCAAAAAAATCGAGGGAAACCCAATCCGTATTGGAACTTGCATCTGAAAAAATAGAGTCAGGGAAACAACAGGTAAGTGGTTTGGAAGCGTCATATCATAAATTAGAAGTGGCGTTTTCTGCAGTCACCAGCATGAGCTTAAGACTTGTGGAAAAATCAAAAACCATTTCCGATGTCACGAATGCCATTTCGAAAATATCGGAACAAACCAATTTACTATCTTTGAATGCATCTATAGAAGCTGCAAGGGCAGGTGAGTCCGGCAAAGGTTTTGCTGTCGTGGCGAATGAAGTAAGGAGCTTGGCTGATGATTCGAAAGAAGCTACAAAAAACATTCAAGCAATCATCCAAAGCATTCTGACAGATACAGAGGAATTGTTGAAAACGACCAATGAAACGAATCAAATCAGCAAGGATCAGAAGAATGCCGTGAACACGGTAAGTGAAGCCATGAAGGAGCTGGAAGATTCCGTCGGGAAAATATCCAATTCGATTCAGGAAGAAACACGATCCATTGAAAGCATCAATCAACAAAAAGAAATGGTTATTAAAGTGATAGAAGAAATCACCGCCGTATCACAGCAAACGACAGCTTCATCAGAAGAAATTGCATCATCGATGGAGGAACAAGCTGCTTCTTCCAATGAACTTGCTCAATATACACAGCAGCTTACACAGTTAATAAATGATTTGGAGCAGACGCTAGGGGAATTCCAGATAGAGAAGTAGGGAATAACAAGTGTTGCAAAAAGGAAGGCCATTACAGTGGTCTCCTTTTTTTGTTAGATTGCGATTGCATCATTCTAAAAAGGTGAATCGCTGGGACATCCCTTTATGGTGGACGTAATCAATGGAAGTACAAAAGTACAATTTAGAGGATCGGGTCAAGTATCCATGCCTTTTTTACAAAGGGGAATAATATATAGGAATCGGACAAGCCGGCACGGATATTAGAAGCTGGCACAAATTTATATGCGATAGATTCATAGTAACGAGAGGGGAAAGCCACTAGCTTTCCCTTTATTTACTTCTGCTAGATGATGGTTGATCCCGATGGATTTGGGTTCCAGATCAAAATCCATCGCCTTGGTAATCAATTTACGTTTGTTTACATGCAAAACCTCAAATGCGTTTCCCCTCCAAAACTATATCTTTCAAAGTGTTCACTCCTATATCGCCATCCTCATCATAAATGGGGCAAGCCGTATATGCCCGACTTCATCATGACCGGGATTTCTCTAATCTACCTTTACCCTTACTGCCAATATAAACAAAATCCTCCAGGAATTCTTCGAGTTCCAACTTTTATCGATGAGGTATAGGAATAAAGATTTGCTTTTATGGTGTTTAATTGAATCCAACTGTTGATATTTCAAAAAAACAGGCTAAAGGTTTCATTGGATTTACCGATAATATAATTGCCGTGAGCATTAAGGCTCATCCAATCAAGTGGATGATAGGATAGAAGGTTCATATGATTTGGATTTACTTGAACATCATAAAAATAAAAATATTTCAGCGTATAAAGGAAGGTTAAAATGTTTAATGGGAAAATAAACTGTATGATACTGACATTGGTATTCATGGTTAGTTTCACTTTCTTACCTGGTTTAAAGGCCGAGGCTGCAGATCCTGTGCATACTGTAATCTCTGGCGAAACGGTGGAATCGATTGCCAAGACATATGATATATCGGCTGAGCAATTGATGAAGACGAATGGTTTACCGGATGATAAGTTATTTTCGGGCCAAAAGTTGACAATCATTCAAACGGCTTATACTCCTTCCATCTATCAATGGTCGGAGAGAGGAAAAAAAATTGCGGAATATGCGAAATCTTTCATAGGGTTTAAAAAGGCAGCTGGAGAGGAGACGCCTGAAAAAGGGTTCGATTCGAGCGGATTGATTCATTGGGTGCTTTCCAGGCAAAATGTACCGGTCGACCGTTTGACAGTAGATGGTTTTTATAAGCAAGGGATGGATACAGCCACTCCGAAAACTGGGGATATAATATTCTTTCTGGAAAAAGACAGCTTAAAAGTCGTGACAGCGGGCATTTATGTCGGTGAAAACCAATTTGTCAATTCTGGATATGGTGCAGAAACGGTTCAGGTGAGGTCCACTACAGAAGATTACTTTGCAAAATACCAAGTGGCGTACAAAACATACACGCCTAAAGGAGAGCATATCGTCCAAATGGGAGAGACGCTTAATAGTATATCGGAGCATTACAGCATTTCCATGAGTGCGATCAAAAGCCGTAACGCTTTAAATACCGATGAGTTGATGCAGGGGCAGTACCTTCAACTATACAGCACCCCGTTATATCCGTTTTATGTAAACCATGAGGCTGCATATGATAAAGCATATGATGTCATCAAGTATGCATACACTTTACGCGGATTCACCTATGTTTTCGGGGGAGAAGATCCAATGACCGGAATGGATTGCAGCGGCTTCATTTATTGGGTCATGAAGGAGCAGGGCCTTTCGGTAAAAAGAGATTCAGCAGAGGATTACTTCTCATTGGTGCCCAAAATCGATAATCCGAAGGCAGGGGATTTGGTGTTTTTTAGGGACACGGGAACAAGGCTGGGTGTGACCCATGTAGGTATTTATCTGGGTGATGGACGTTTTCTCCATACAACGGATAACACCGGCGTTCATATCTCCAACCTTTCGTCAGGTTATTTTGCCGAGAAATTCGAAAGCTTCGGTCAAGCCGAAAGCCTCATCAACTAAGAAGGTCATTCAACCTGTTTATATTCAAGAGTGGCTTTTTCAATGGCAGTAACGAACCGTTTAAGAGGATTACAGTGATTGACCCTGTTCTTACTGGTAAAGTCATCACCTTTGAAAAAGCTTTTCCTGAGCTTTGTGGAAAGTTCCAATTGCACGCCTGCACCCGTTTTGGATGTGTTGGTGATGTTGTTTCCATTCATGCCTGAAAGGTGCTGCGGTGCATGATCAGTTTGAAATCCAGCTTTGTTGAGGCATTGCTGAATAAGGTTCTTATATGGTTCGTTCCTTCCGCCAATGTAAACCAGCGCATTATGTACGTCGTAGTGGCCATGGATCGAAAGGGTGGTTTGAGCGTTCGCTGCCATCGAAACGCCGCACGGTTCATTGAATAAGCGGGATGTTATATGGAGGACCTGGTTGCCCCTTGTTTTTAGGCCTTCGAATAGGTAGGTGCTTGCACAAAGTCTCTCTCCAAGTGCGGCTGCAACTTCACTCGTACCTGGTTCGATATTCCCGCCATGAATGGCTAGAACAGCAATATCAGGATTCCTGTGATGAACGATGATGCGGTAATCAAGGTATTCTCGTTCATTTTCCTGCAGTTCAAAAAAATCGGTATAGCTATATTCAATCATGGTAATCCTCCGTATCTGTAGAGTATCTAATCTTCCATACCCGTTGACGGCAAAAATAAAAAAAGCGGGGATGCCCCAGCTTTTTCATTTTTCGACTGTCGTATATTGTTCTATTTTCTTTTGCTCGTCGGGTGTTAACGTTTCTGTCCGTTTAAACGTATTCATTGTCACAAGCAGGGCTGCTACAAGAAGGACAGGTATTACCCAGCTTGTTATTTTTTTTACGATATTCATATTAAAATCCCCTTATACAACGCTAAAATTCATATGATATTTAGAAAAGGAGGGGCTGGATTGCCTGTTTATTGCTGAGCTTTCCAGCTTCCGTTTCTTCTTTTATCTCCAGCTCCGGATATTTGTCCATTTTTCTCGTTTTTAACGAGTCCTTGAACCCCGCCATAATACATGGGGGAAATCTTCTGAATGACTTCGTATCCTGAATCTTCCAAGTCGGATACGGTTTCATCCGAAAGCCTGGATTCTGTATAAATCTTCTTTCCATCAAAGACGAACCGATTACGATCGACGATATTCTGCAATGAGCCTTCATTTTCTGTATAAGAATAAAGAACCTGCATCAATACTTGCGGAATCCTATCACCGCCTGGTGAGCCGATCCCGATCAATTCCCGCCCAGGTTTCTTGAGAATGGTCGGAGCGGTGAAAGTTCTTGAGCGTTTATATGCCTTTTGTGAGTTCAAGCCGGACCTGAAATTTTTCAGTTGATCGTTAAGGAAAAATCCATTTGTATAATCCCCAGATCCGAAAAAGTTACTGAGCGTATTCGTTGTGGAAACGACAGTGCCATTTTTGTCCATTATCACAAAGTGTGTCGTGCTTTCATGTTCTTCAGTGCCATTCGATTCTTTATCTTCCCATTTTTCACTTTTGATCTTATTTTTAAGATTATCCAAGTGAATGGGGGAGAGCAATTTTTCCGCCTTGGAGTGACTTATTCCATCCCCAACATGGACGGTCCGATCTTGATAAGCAGTATCCGTAATGCCCCCCAGGACTTTCATATAAGCTGATTTGCTTGAAGAATCACCTAGGTTCATTTCCTCGGCTAGCTTTAACATTTCAAGAACGGTAATACCTGAAAAGGGCGGAGGCGCGGTAAAAACATCATAACCGGCAAATGTTCCTTGGACCGGTTTCCGTTCTTTCACCTCATAGCGCTTTAAATCCATCAAGTCGATATCTGATTTCTTTTTAATATCCCGCGCAATTTCCCCTTTATAAAAACCATCAGGACCTTCCTGTTGGATTTCCTTCAATGTTTCAGCAAGTCTTTCCTGGACGAGGGTTTTGCCTGGTTCAATGGCATCACCATCAGGATAAAAAAGTGAAGTCGCATCCGAAGATATCCTTGGCTGAGCCGCTTCTAAGCGTGATGATAACGATTCGTCGACTTCAAATCCTTCTTCAGCCAAATCTATCGCCGGCTGAAGAAGGTCTGCCATTGGTACGCTCCCATACTTATCACTGATGACCTGCATTCCGGCCACTAAGCCAGGAATTCCTGTATCGTGTCTTGAACTTGGGTCTTCTGGAGAGGATTCACGATAATCGATAAATTCGGGTTCGCCGGATTCCGGGGCAATCAGCATACCGCCGCCGCCGCCCACGCCAGATCCATAAGGTTCGACTACACCTAATACATACGATACCGCAATGGCGGCATCAGCCGCCGTTCCGCCGTTTTCCAATATATCCATACCGACATCTATTGCGATTGGATTTGAAGAACTGACCCCATATGATTGTTCCGTTTTATTCTTTATCGGATCATTCGTGTCAGAAATAGGGGGTGTCTTCGAACATCCAGCAATATATATGAGCAAGCTTAGAGATATGAGCACTTTTCCCGTCATACGGTTAATCATCGGTTGTTCCCCCTTTTCGTTGAGATTCTAAGTTGTGTGTCTTCATTCTTCAAATGGCAGTGATAAAGTGTTCCTTACTGAATGGGTTGTATTCCCGGTTGTTTAGCTTGTACGGCCTTTTTCTCTTGTGCTGCTTTTTTCTCCAGTGCAGCTTTCTTTTCCATTGCGGCCTTTTCCTCTTGTTCACGCTGTGCCTTATGATCGATTACCTTCTTGTGATCCAAGGTAATCTCGATGCGATCCTCTTTTTTAGACCACTGGACTTTTTCACTCGTTTCCTTGGTCAACTGTCGGTAAACACGTGATTTGTCAATGGAAGAGGTAGCTGGCCTTGGTGTTGCTTCTTCAATTTGCAGCGGCACGACATCGATTGTAGCTTTTCCATCATTCTCTAAATGGTATTGAACCATGGCTGAATCCTTTGTGCGTGTCCAGCCTTGATCGAAAATGAAATTTCCCAGACTATAGAAAATGATTCCATCTTTATAAACATCGAACGATTGAAGCACGTGGGGGTGATGGCCGATGATGATGTCAGCCCCCGCATCTATGATAGCTTTCGCCAAGTCTTTTTGTCGATCGGTTGTTGATGTTGAATACTCTTGTCCCCAGTGCATATTCACCACAACCAAGTCTGCGTTTCCTTGCTTGGCATCCTTTGCTTTGCCGATCATTTCAAATAATAAATCAGGATTGGAGTTCAATAGTCCGGCTTTATCATTTTTTGATACGGCATCCTTACCGTAAACATCCGTGAAGCCAAGTGTTGCGACACGAACGCCATTAACATCCGCATAGTCGATGCTGTTTTTTGCTTCCGCAGTGTTCGATCCAACACCGACATAGTGCATATCCGCACTTTTGAATTCATCAATCGTGTCAAGGAGTCCTTGTTCTTCATAGTCCATCATATGGTTATTTGCCAATGACACCACAGAGAAGCCAGCATCCTTAACGGCTTTCACACCGCTAGTGTTGGAGTTTAAGCGGATGGGCGTATCGGCTCCCTTGTAGTTGGATACGTCTTCTTTTAAAGCGGTATGTTCATAATTCCCACTGACATAATCCGAATTGGCGAAATAGGGCTTCATATACCTGAAGAGGTATTCATACCCGTGCTTTTCCGTCACTTCTTCAACATAACGTCCCATCATCACATCACCGACCATTGTCATCGTCAACGGTTGACCGGATTTTGTTGCGACTGTTTTCACTTCCTCAGCCCGTCCCATCCAAGTGGTAATGACTAAAGCGATTAGTAATATAGGTAGTATGATTCCAGTGTATTTAAGATTCTTTTTCTTCGTGCGTTTAATAAAGATAAGTGTTTTTTCTTTTGCATTTAAAGTCCGTTTCATTTTTTGCACCTCAGAATAGGTAGTACACGTTCATTAAACCGAATGTTAAGCCGGATAATAAAAGCGTGCTGCCAAGTGTCAATGGCATTCCTTGTCTTTGTATGGTATTCGCTATCAATCCAGGTACGATTATGCCGATTCCCCGAAACTCGAATATTTCAAAGGGCATGACGGGGTAGACTAAGTCCAATAGGAGTTTCAAGCAAATCCCGGTCACCATCATGGCGGCGAATTTTCTTCTTCCATATAAAATCACCCATCTTGAAAGGCCGTGGGTGACGATTAAATAAGTTACGACACTAATGATCAAAATGGTCAGCATGATTTCCCATTGATCAAATACTAATGCCAAATAACCTGGCACGATAAGTCCTGCGGGTACGACACCCGTCTTTTCTGAAAATATAAGGCTAAGCGTTACACCCAGTACTAGGGCTACATATAAATCCGATCCAAACATTAAGGTTCCTCCTACTTAACTTGCTTTTTGCTTTGTTTTAGATTTCATGAATGCTTCAATTAATGGTTCCGCTGCGCCGTGAATATTCCCGACACCGTAGACGATTCGGTTTTTCATCAATGGGCGGAGACGGGCCACGATTTCTTCAGTTGACCAGTTTTCTAAATCCCAATATTCTTTAGTATCCAATTTACCTTGCTCGAATACCTTCGTGATTGGTGATGTAGTTTCACCAATGGCAATGACGATTTCGGATTTTATGTACGGCAATACATCTCTAGCAAACTGCTCGGTACGGTCCACACGGTCTGCACGGCAGTTCATGATGACGATAGGAGGTTCTGTGCTGTATCCGAACGTATTGACACGTTCCCATATGTTCAGCGTCGATGCCGCGTCGTTTGCAGCAAAGCCATTGACAAAGAAAGTTGGCTGGATGCGATCTCCGAATTTGGTGATCCGCATGGCCCCTGGATCTGGATGTGCATTCAGCATGCCGCGGAAAGCCGTTTTTTCATCAATTCCCAAAGCTTCCGCAACGGCCAAGGCCAGTGATGCGTTATCCGGAAATACCATATAGTCGAATTCGCGTAAGAAATCTTCGGAAATTCTTGAATTATCTGCAACGATCACTTTTGTGTTGCGTTCTTTGGCGATTTGTTTGAAAAAGTCCAAATATTCACTTTCGATGGTTATTAAGTGACCATTATGGGGAATGGTAGCAGTGAAGGCTTCGGCAACCTCATCCATAGTCGGTCCCATGACATCCATATGGTCTTCCAATACATTCACGATGACCCCGATGTTTGCCTGGATCATTTTGTTTTGGAAGATTAGTTGATAGTCAGGCTGTACGGCCATGCACTCACAAACCAGTGCTTCCGTGCCTAAGTCGGCAACTTCTTTAACTACACGCCGTTGTTCTCCTATGTTGGGTCCTTCCGGGCGGCGTACAATCGGTTTTTCCTTGTCGGTAAACCAATAGATCATTCTTGCTGATGTTCCGGTTGTTTTACCTACTGTTTTGTATTTAGCTTCCTGGATCACACCTGTAATTAGACGCGTTACAGTTGATTTCCCTCGAATCCCATTCACATTCACACGTACCGGGATGGAGTCGAGACGCTTCTGATGGCGTTTTTGTTCAAAAATGCCATAACCAAGCAAAAAGATCGCACAAATAAATATTGGTGCCATTTTTTTTAACCTCTCTTTTTTTCAAATATTTGAATTACTGAATACACACTACATGATTTTAAACTTAATAGGCAAGAGTCAATTATTCTATCGTAATATAGTTATCATCAGCATTTTCAAATATATGTATATTAGGGTGTAATAGTATCTAATGGGATAAATTGTTTTATGAGTACAAAGATATGGCTGGAAATCGAGGGAATCGGGGTTTTATTTACACTAAATTATGGAAGGTTTAATAAAAACCCATTATGGTCAGAAGTAAAATAGTTTTATGAGTATTTGAGCCTAATTCATAATGGCTATATTTGAATAATAATTAATTTTTAAAAGTGAGGTTTATTACAGTTTATTAATTGTTTATACCCATTGTTCGACATAAACGTTACAATTTTTATGCATTTGTCATTCAATGTGAAATATTGCATCTAACGACTCAATTAGTTGAACTCTTTTGAATATGGATAAAGATGAGTAAAAGAACACATCTCTTTTTTTTGGTATTTTCCGTTTTTCCCTTGGTAAATACCCATGGGTCTATAATTGACCTTTTTTCCTAAAACATGAAATAAACTAAAGTTAACCCATTTCTTTTAAAAAATACCTAGTTTCTTCTATAGATATAGTGTTTATAGAAGAATGAAAAATAAAAAAGCCCAGAAGCATATCTGAGCTTTCGGCTTATATATTGTAAATGAATGGAATGATCACGGATCTCCGTTATCATAATTTTGTGGGTCTTGAATTACAGCATGGGTAGCTGATAATGGAAGGAATCAGGTTAACTGGATTTCTTTCTGTCAGAAATCTCAAGGTTGGAGCCCTTTTTACCGCCATCAATCACATAAAGTCTAGGAGCTAATCTCCTTCTCTTTCCTTGATTGTCAGGATTCATCTTCATATAATTTTCGTATTCTTTGCGAAAGAATTCTTCGGTTTCCCGTTCCAGTGCTTTTCTTTCGTTAAAGTCTGCGATGAATTTGAAAAAACGTTTCATATGAATTCCTCCTTATGGGGTTAAAAGGTCTTAGTTTAATAGTAACATATCGTTGGTGAAGTTTAACCTTTTTTTGCAAATTTGGAGTGGAAATTATGTTTTTGTGTGAATAAAGTTGTGAATGGTTTGATTCCAGAGAAAGCATGCAATCGATATTTTACTTAGCATATGGCCCGTGCATGGTGTTGAAAGGAAAGGTCAGAATTTGCAGGTGTTGGAAGTAATCATTATTTTCGTTAAAATATTCCTTTTATTACATTAATTATACACTAAATATTCTGAAAACAAAGGAAAATATTCACTTCCAGCCGTTTTTGATAGATTTGCTTTTTTAATGGTTCATTATTGTGTATAGTTATATATTCCCCGAATTTATGAAAATGAAACAAGGCTTAAAATAGGAGAAAAAAAGCAAGTTCCCGCATTCAAGTATCGGGAACTTGCTAGTGTCATAATTGGAATTTCTTAACCTGTGCAGTCAGCAATTCTGCCGAAGATGCAAGTTCACTGGCATGATTCGTGATTTCATCCATCGAAGAGCTGGATTGCTGAGCGGAGGCGGAGACTTGTTCGATTCCTGCCGCGGACTCTTCAGAAACGGCAGCGATATCTTCGATAGCCTGATTGATTTTTTTGCTATTTGTGGAGATATAGTTCAATTCTTCGGTGATATGCTGTATTTTCATTTCCATATTCCCGACAGAGTGATTGATTGTTTCAAAGGTTCGGCCTGTGAGTGTAATCTGTTTCGTGCCTTCATCCACTTGAGTATAACCATCTTCCAGGGAGTGGACGACTGTTTTTGAACCCGCTTGAATGGCGGAGACAATATTGGTGATATCCCCGACGGAGTGTGTGACCTCTTCAGCGAGTTTCCGCACTTCATCGGCGACGACGGCAAAGCCCTTACCATGTTCACCAGCACGAGCGGCCTCTATGGCTGCATTCAGCGCCAATAGATTGGTTTGATTGGATATATCTTTGATGACCTGCACAAGCTGTGAGATTTGCTGTGATTGAGAATCGAGCCCTTTCACTTGCTCTACGGCATTTTTGACAATCCCATCAATACTTTGCATCTGTTGGACCGAACTGCGCATTAAAGCGGTGCCGTCCTTGGTCAAGGAAAGGATTTCGGTTGAACTTCTAGCCACATCCGCTCCTTCCAGGTGGGCCAACTCGATCCTGCCGGTGAAATCATCCATCATGCGAACCATTTCAGCTGCCCGGCTGGCTTGTGACTCCGAACCTTCCGAAAGTTCATACATCGTAGACGCTATTTGCTTGCTGCCCTGCTGCACTTCATTTGCTGATTGAGTCAGATCCTCGCTTTGGTTGGTAACGGATTGCGAAACAACGAGCATTTTTTCGATCGCATCACGAAGGTTTTTCTGCATTTGGTTGGCGGAGACCGTTAATTCGCCCAGTTCATCATATGACTTTTGCTCCAGGGGTTCATGATTCAGCTCTCCGTCAGCCACCATTTTCATCCTGTCCCTGATTTTAAGGAGGGGAGTGGTAATGAGGTTGGCAGTAACAAGCGCCAGTACAAGGCCGATAAGGACTGCTGCAATGGACATGATGATACTTGTCGTCTTGACCGATTTCCCGCTTTCGATGACGGTTTCACCTGAAGCGACAATCAATTCCTCGCGTTTCGAAGCAAGCCCCTTAAAACCCTCCATTATTTCATTGCTGATTGGCGCCACTTCATTTTTGAGTATCTCTTTAGCGCGTTCTTCATTTCCTTTTTCATACTGGATAAATACCCGCTCTACAATCATCGTCCTCCAATCCACGCTTTTCTCGATCAATTCCTTTGCTTTATCAGAATCGCTTAAGGCTAGGAGTTCCTCCTGGATGACCTGGCTTTCTTCGGTATATTGTAAGAACCTTTCTTTATAACTCTCGTCGCCATATAGAATATAGGCCCGGACAAATGCGGTTCGTTGTGCTAGATTATATAGGAGCTTTTCGTCTTGGATAAGAAGCGGAAGTTCCCTTTCGATGATATTCTGGGAGTATACCAGTGACTTGTTGCTGCTATAAATGTTGAATGCTCCTAAGATGACACATAAAGATATGAGTAGTGAAAATGCCACCAATACCTTTGCTTTAATGCTTTTCAAATTATTGGACCCCTTTATCGATATTCTATTCACCTTATCGGATTTTTAATGTGATTTTCAAGTAATGAAAAGTTAACCAAATTTTCCATCAGGTCTAATGTTCACTTTATATAAACATCTTGATTTCTTATCATTTTCAAGTTACTATTGACTTGGAAAAATATAATATTCCGCGTTAAGGCGGAAGAGGTTCTAGCTACCCTCTCAAAAAAACTAAGGAGAAACAGTGCTCTATTCTTAGGGTGCTGTTTTTTTCCGTAAAAAGGAGTTTTATAGAAATGAAGAAGAAAGAAAAGGCAGTGGTTGTGTTTAGCGGGGGACAGGACAGTACGACGTGCCTGTTTTGGGCATTGGAGAGATTTGAGGAAGTGGAAGCGGTGACGTTCGATTATAATCAGCGGCATAGCTTGGAAATCGAATGCGCTCAAAACATTGCCAAGGAATTGGGCGTGAACCATCATATCCTTGACATGTCGCTGCTGAACCAATTGGCACCGAATGCATTGACGAGAAGTGATATCGCAGTGGCGGACGGAGAAGAAGGGGAGCTGCCGTCGACGTTCGTTCCGGGGAGGAATTTGCTGTTCCTTTCGTTTGCCGGAGTGCTGGCGAGTCAGATTGGCGCTAAACATATTGTCACAGGAGTCTGTGAAACGGATTTCAGCGGATATCCTGACTGCCGCGATGTATTCATTAAATCGTTGAATGTGACCTTAAACTTATCGATGGACCAGTCATTCGTGATTGATACGCCGCTAATGTGGCTTAATAAAGAGGAAACATGGGAGCTTGCTGACCAGCTTGGCGCGTTCGACTTTGTCCGCGAAAAGACACTGACTTGCTATAACGGAATCATCTCCGATGGCTGTGGTGATTGTCCGGCATGTAATCTGCGGAAAAAAGGGCTGGATGACTACGTAAGCAGACGGAAGGTGCTTTCATCATGATGTACGGTTTTAAGATAGTGGATAAACTCCAAAAAATAGATGAAGATATTCAGCGCAGCCAATTGAAGTATACAAACAAGAGGGTTCTCGTGAGTAAGGAATTCACCTTTGACGCGGCGCACCATCTGCATGACTATGAAGGGAAATGCAAGAACCTGCATGGCCACACGTATAAAGTCATTTTTGGATTGAGCGGGTATACGGATTCACGAGGGTTGATGATAGATTTTGGTGACATCAAGGATATATGGAAAAATGAAATCGAAATCCACCTGGATCATCGTTATTTGAATGAAACCCTGCCGCTCATGAATACAACAGCTGAAAATATGGTTGTCTGGATTTATGAAAAAATGGCCGAAGCCCTTTCCTTAAAAGAATATGAGGGTGCTAGAGTCGAATTTGTTCGACTGTACGAAACGCCGACAAGCTATGCCGAAGCGAGACGGGAGTGGATGGAATGTGAGTAAACTTCCGGTAATGGAAATCTTCGGGCCGACCATCCAAGGAGAGGGAATGGTCATTGGTCAAAAAACCATGTTCGTTCGGACTGCCGGCTGCGATTATTCATGTTCCTGGTGTGATTCCGCATTTACTTGGGATGGCACAGGTAAGGAAGATACCGTTCAGATGACTGCCGATGAAATATGGGATGAGCTGAAGCGAATTGGGGGTTCCGGTTTTTCCTTCGTGACGATATCTGGGGGGAACCCGGCTCTATTGAAAAACCTAAACGGCTTGATAGCGATCTTACATGAAAATAAAATGAAAATAGGTGTCGAAACACAAGGGAGCCGATGGCAGGATTGGTTTCTCGATATAAATGAATTGACTATCTCACCTAAGCCGCCGAGCTCTGGTATGAACACGGACTTTACCGTGCTTGATCAAATCATCTCGAATCTTGCCAATCGAAATCCAGAAAACCATGTTTCATTGAAAATCGTCGTCTTTAACGAGGAAGATTATCAATATGCCAAACATGTACATGGGCGTTATCCGGATATTCCTTTTTATCTGCAGGTCGGCAATGACGACAGCAGGACGGCGGATGATCGTCAATTGATCAGCGGTCTATTGAAGAAGTACGAAGAGTTAATTGATAAAGTGATAGCAGATGATGAATTGAATGATGTGAAAGTCCTGCCCCAGCTGCATACCTATATATGGGGTAACAAGCGGGGCGTGTAAAGTGAAGGCAGTGTGATTAAACATCACACTGCCTTTTAAGCTTATTACAACCTTTGCATGTGTGTATCTTTGAAGGATGATGTGTATTTAAGGCCATATCCAAATAAGCGATCCATTCCTATATGCGCGGTCCAAATTAAACCAATCATCACCCATGCATCCTCCTTTAGGAATATGGCTAACGAAATCATGAAGATGGACACGATATAAGTATGGAATGCGTTATAAACCTTTGCTCCAATCCGATCATTGATCAGATAGGCCAGCATGGAAACATCAGGGGACAAAATCAACAAAAGGAAAATCCACCAGCTGAATTCATATAACGAATAGATGTAAATCACCGCTAAAAGGACCGTAAGTCCTTCAATATGAAGGAATTTCTTCACCATTTCATAACCTCCAAATTTTAATTGACCATCGGTCAATAATGTTCAAAAAAATCATATGATGTTCTTGGTGATATTTTTTACATGAAAATAGGCTAAACCTTTTACATCTTGATAAGATAGCTCAGAATTAATATAAAAAGTTATGAATCCGTGAAGAGAAAGAAAAATCGACCAAATGGATGCAGGATTCAGTTTGTTGTCCGTTAGATCCGTCAAGGACTGGATTAGCTTTTCGTATGTTTTATTAGAATCGAATTGAAGTAACTGCTGAATTTCTTTTTCCTTCGATAAAAACATGATGGAATAATGATTCTGTTGGGTTAAACCAAACTCCAAGAAGCACAATAAAATCTTCTCCATTTTTACGGAAGGGTCATTTTCCGACAGGATGATATCATCGATAAAAGAATTTAAAACGGAAAAATCCGTTTTCACCAAACTATAAAATATTTCCGCCTTGTTTTTAAAATGATAATAAATGGCTCCATGGCTGCAATCCAATGATTTAGCCAATTGCCTCATCGAGACATTCGAATACCCTAACGCTGCAAAAAGGTTTCTAGCTTCATTCAACACCATGTCCCTGGACAATTCTTGACCTGCCGATTTTCTTGGCGACATCTTGTCACCTCCTTATTAATTGACCACTGGTTAATTAGAATGATAGCTCACTGATTTTCAAATGTCAATTATTAGGTCGAATTATAAATTACTGTATTTTAAGTGGGATATTGCCATTTGTTTCGCCAGTGTTACAAAGGATAAACCCCCAGTTTATTGAGGGTTTATGCAATATATTAAAAAACTAATGATGCTCTCAAAGTAGTAACGCCATTTTCTAAATAACCCTTTAAACAGGTTAATGTATATACCCAACCTTCTTTTTGTCCGATCATTTTTTTTATTATGTCAGGGTCGTCTTCACTCAATCCAGATTCGTTCACTTCAATGATCGTACTCGTTTTATCCAACTCTTTTAGTATAATGGTGACAATCGTTTCTTGATCATTTCCGCCCCATGCAAACACGATTTTCCTATTTACTTCTACTTCCAATACATGAATGACCACTTCAGCATCGTATTCGTTGTATCTCAATGTAAGTGTCCTGCCTTTTTCCCATCTTTCCGAACTCGTTGAGAACCAGAAATTCCCGATTTTGTCAGGATTCACAATGGCTTCAAACACTTCATTCGTTGGCTTGATTATCTTGAATTTCGTGGTTATTTGGGTATCCATACTAACTCGACCCTCTTTCGATTTGTTTTTATTGTTTTCCACTATCCCAGTCTACTGATATGGGCGGCAGGGTCCGTCCAGTTTCAAGCAAGCTCTTCAGGTTACTTAGAATGGCTGGCCATCCATTATTCAAGCCTTTAAAGGTATTGTCATCATATACGAAGTCTGTCTCCAATAGCTCCTCATGCCTAAGAATTAACTTCACAGTCGAATCGTCCATTTTCTGTAATTCAAAAGTGACCCGTGTTGGCTGCTCGCGAGGTGTTTCGTCTCCTGCCATGATCCATGTAAATGAGAGCAGGTGCAATGGCTCGCATTTAAGTACATGCCCATGATCAGTAATCCGCCCATCATCCAGCAAATATTTAACGGCTGACCCTTCTTGCCAGTCAGACTGTACTTGTAATCCGAAGTGGTATTCCTTCGTGACTTCACCACTCGTCAAGGCTTCCCAAAGCTCCTCTGGTGTAGTTGCGATATAAATAGGATAGACAAACATAGTTTTTTTCATCATTCTTTTTCTCCTCGCCAAATAAGGTACATGACTCTATCTTTGATTTTCGGCTTTCATATACAGCCGGTCAAGCAGTTTTAAGCGACAGAAATCGGCAAAAGGGGAAACAGGGCCATTGAATTAAATGGCTAAATCAATCGGGATACGCGAAAACATACTAAAATCGACGATATGGAAACTTCTTGATTTCCAACCGCTTTCAAGCTACGATGAATAAGGAAAATGATAATCCGCCCTGGCGGAAGAGGTTCTAGCTACCCTCTCAAAAAAACTAAGGAGAACAGGGCTCTTTCTTAGGGTGCTGTTTTTTCTGTATAAGGAGAATTAAGAAATGTTAAGAATTTTATTGTATTTAGTATCCATCATCACGGCGAATGTGGTTACAGCAGCTTTTGAGCCATTACATTTTGGCATGTTCATCATCCCGATGGGGACATTGCTCATCGGGGGAACATTCATCTTCCGAGATCTGGTCCAGAATAAATTTGGCCGAGCGAAGACCTATATATGCATCGTCACTGCACTTATTTTATCTGCATGTGTATCATTTTTATTAGGAGATACGTTACTGATTGTTTTTGCTTCCGCATTATCCTTCATGGTCGCAGAAACAGCGGATACGGAAATTTATACCCGTTTAAAGCTCCCGATGAGTTGGAGGGTGTTTTACAGCGGGATCGTTGGAGGATTCTTCGATTCAGTGATATTTGTCGTGATTGGCCTAAGTCCTCTGGGTGCCAATATATTGCCATGGGAAGCAGTACCCGCTGCGGTCATCGGCCAAATCATCGTTAAAACGATCATTCAGTCCATTGGTGCCGTATTGTTGGGACGAATCAACGTAAAACTGGAGAAACGTGTAGTCTCCAGTTAAATGCTAGGAGGGATGCACTCGATGGATGGAACCAAAAAGGAAGAAGAAAAATGCTATTGCCTCGAGGCCTTTCGTGAAAAATATGGACCGCATGTACAAGGGGAATGCATGAAGCTCTCCTGCGCCAATTATCGCAAGCATAAAGGAATAGACAAAAAAAGGACCTGATTTGGTCCTTTTTTGCGTGATTGACTTGACTCACGAGTAAACAGCGCAAACTAGTGTTAAGTACGAATTCACGAGTAGGCGTGCAAAACTAAGTGTTCAGTTACGAATTCACGAGTAAACGTGCAAAATTCACGAGTAAACAGTCCAAACTCACGAGTAAACGTGCAAAACTAAGTGTTCAGTCCGAACTCACGAGTAAAAGTGCGAAATTCACGAGTAAACTGTCCAAACTCACGAGTAAAAGTGCAAAATTCACGAGTAAACAGCGCAAACTCACGAGTAAACGTGCAAAATTCATGAGTAAGCGTGCAAAACTAAGTGTTCAGTCCGAACTCACGAGTAAAAGTGCGAAATTCACGAGTAAACAGCGCAAACTCACGAGTAAACGTGCAAAATTCACGAGTAAGCGTGCAAAACTAAGTGTTCAGTCCGAACTCACGAGTAAAAGTGCGAAATTCACGAGTAAACTGTCCAAACTCACGAGTAAAAGTGCAAAATTCACGAGTAAACAGCGCAAACTCACGAGTAAAAGTGCGAAATTCACGAGTAAAACAGCGCAAACTCACGAGTAAACGTGCAAAATTCATGAGTAAGCGTGCAAAACTAAGTGTTCAGTCCGAACTCACGAGTAAACGTGCAAAATTCACGAGTAAACAGTGCGAAACTAAGTGTGCAGTACGAATTCACGAGTAAAAGTGCGAAACTCACGAGTAAACTGTCCGAACTCACAGAGAAAAACAGCAAAAAAAGCTTTTTATTTGGTTTAGAATTGCTCTGAGCTTTTTCGAACTAATTTTTCCAGGAAGAAAAAGCATTCACGTTTTCGCTCAAGTTCGGTTTGTCCATTTTCAGTTACATGATAATATTTCCTGCGGCCTGATTCGGACTCTTTCCAATGTCCTTTGATGAATTCTTTTTTTTCTAATCGTTTAAGGGCGGGGTAGAGGGTGCCTTCACTTATTTCATAGTTGCCCATGCTCATTTGCTTCAGGATCTTCGTGATTTCATAGCCGTATAGCTGTTTTTGTGAAAGAAGTGAAAGCAATAGGAGGTCAATGCTTCCCTTCATTAATTCTTTATCCATATAAAATCTCCTCCTTTTCATTTTTAAAGTGTAATACGTTGTACATCGTATCACAAGGTGCATTTTACTTTTCTTAAAAAAAATGGTTAAATGACGATTGCTAAATAAATTTAATCATAGTAAAATGTGCTTCGGAACGGATGAGTTGTGAAGAGTGTGGTAAGGATACTATATACATGATTTAATTGTTTTGATGAAAATACGGAATAGGATAGAAGAATCCCTACTCAAGGGATATTAATTGATTTTTTTTCGAAAATCATTTAGATTCTATTTATCAACAAGAGCATAGAAAGAAGGTCCTAGATAGATGAAAGTGAAAGCACCTGAGTCATTCACATATATAGGTGGAAAGAGAGCAGTTCTTCTGCTTCACGGGTTTACCGGAAGTACAGGAGATATGAAGAAATTAGGGAAGTACTTGAATGATCTCGACTATACTTGCCACGGACCTCTTTATAGTGGGCACGGGGTATCAGCCGAGGAACTTGCTAAAACAGGTCCAAAGGAATGGTGGCAAGATGTAGTTAATGGCTATAATTTCCTGAAAGAAGAAGGCTATGAGGAAATTGCAGTTGTAGGAATTTCTTTAGGGGGAGTGTTCTCATTAAAAGTGGGAATTGAATTGCCTGTAAAAGGGGTAGTTTCAATGTGCGCTCCGACGCAAGGAAAAAGTATCGATCGACAAAAGAACCGCTTGCTCAATTATGCACAGGCTTATAAGAAGTTTGAGGGCAAAGAAGCAGACCAAATTGCTGCAGAAGTGAAGCTTCTTGAAGAAGAGCCTATGCCACAACTAAAAGATGTGTTGAACATAATAAATGAGACAGGTGAAAATTTAGATTTAATCACATCACCAACTCTTGTTCTGCAAGGACGTTTGGATGATCCCGACTATACGGAGAGTGCTACAGCGATTTTCAATGAAGTCGATACGCAGCATAAACACTTGATATGGTATGAAAAATCTGGCCATATTATCACATTGGGCAAGGAACGTGAACAGGTGTATGAAGATGTGTATAAGTTCTTGAATACACTGAATTGGTCGGAGTAATAAGCGATATTTGATCCCCTTTAAGTTGAACGTGTAAAAGCCTACAGTGTAAATAGGCTTTACACTATACTTGAGGGGATTTTATTTTGGCTGCAAATCTATTTGTAGAAAAAGACCTTTAAGGTATCGTTATTATCAAGAGTTGCCAATAAAATATCGTTCACGTCGGCATTATATGTTATTTTGATTCTGTTTTTCAGCCATGCTTCGTCTTTACCGCCCCGGTTCAATTCTTTAGAATCAATCTTTCCCTCTTTAATAATCGTTTTAGGAAAAGTGAAGGCATTTGTTTCCAGGTGCATATCTGCTGGGGTTACTGCTTCATATTGGGGATCTAAAAACAATGAAATGGTACCGTCCGGTTCCCATAGCGCGAGGGATACTTTTTGAATATCTTCGACTTTTTCCTTTCTTAATTCAGATAATAAAACATCGATGGAGATTCTGGCCCTTGTTAAGCTTTTGTAAATGATTTGTCCATTTTCGATAAGCGGAAAGGGGTCTGAGTCAAAAAACCTCCGGAGTTTTCCCCACTTAAGGCCTGCAAACACACTAATTATGTATAAAATGACCAATACACTGGTTGTTATCATGGAGCCCTTCAAACCTAATTGTTCATCAGATAAAGGGTGGGCAAGAATGTTTCCGATAATTAAAGCCATTATGAAATCAAGTAATCTTAATTGCGAAATGGACCGTTGCCCCATCAATTTAACCGATAGAAGCAAAAAGAAGTAGGAAATAATGGCTCTTAAGATCCACTGGATTGCAGTAAGAGTTTCCTGGCTATTAAAAAAATCCACAAAAATTCACGTCCCAATTTCCAATAAAGGAGATGTAATGAGCCTCTTTAGAGGAGCAGTTTATAGTTTTAGCCAGCTCCTTCATAAGTATTACCCAACATTGGCCCTTTGGAGACTTTATAGACTGTTTTCGAAAAATTTATATTAATATAACAACTTTAAAACGTATTGTAATTAAAAATAAACTGATTTAAAATGATATCTTTCCTGAGAAATTTATTTAAAAAATATCCTTGTATAATATCAGTGACAATGGTCTGATAGTTTCTACCTGGCAGCCGTAATGCCGGACTACAAGGAAGTATGAAAATAGAAGAGATGAACAGGTTAATGTTGGTTCGCTTGAAAAAAGCTTGATCCTAAAAAACATGCTTCGATGAAAGCTCTTACTTTTTCACACTTTCTTGCTGCGGCTGAAGGTGTAAAAAGGTGAGGGCTTTTTATATAAAAAAAACGAATGGGAAATGATATAGCTAAAGGGGATGAAAGCATGTATTTCTTATTGAATATACTAGGTGTTTTAGTTGTAATGGGCATCGTTTACCTTTGTTCACCTAATAAAAGGAACGTTAAGTGGAAAGCCATTCTTACCTTGCTGGTTCTTGAATTGCTTATCACATGGTTCATGTTATCGACAAAAATAGGGGCGTGGGTCATCAATCTGATCGCTTCATTCTTCACCTGGTTGATTGAATGTGCAAATGAAGGGATTTCTTTTGTCTTTCCTTCGCTTATGGCAAATGAACAAGTGGATTTCTTTTTCAGCGCATTGATGCCGATTATCTTCATTATCACGTTTTTTGATGTTTTATCGTATTTCGGTATACTTACGTGGATCATTGATAAAGTGGGATGGCTCATTTCAAAAGTATCCGGTTTGCCGAAACTTGAGAGTTTCTTTTCGATTCAAATGATGTTCCTCGGAAATACCGAGGCACTTGCCGTACTCCGCGTTCAACTCAGTGCGATTAAGGATCAGCGTCTATTGACATTTGGAATCATGAGCATGAGCAGCATCAGCGGTTCAATCATTGGAGCCTACCTGTCCATGGTGCCGGCAACCTATGTTTTTGTAGCGATACCTTTGAACTGCTTAAATGCCTTGCTGATAGCTAATATGCTGAATCCCGTCGATGTCAGTAAAGAAGAAGACGTCGTTTATGTACCTTCTAAAGAGGAACGTAAAGATTTCTTTTCCACCATTTCCAACAGTATGTTGGTTGGGGCCAAAATGGTCTTCGTCATCATGGCAATGGTTATCGGCTATGTGGCGTTGACGGCCAGCGTAAACGGCATTTTCGGCTTCTTCGTGGATGGATTGACCATCCAAAAGATTTTCTCTGTCATTTTTAGTCCATTTGCATTCCTGCTTGGATTAACTGGACATGATGCCATGTATGTCGCTCAATTGATGGGAATCAAGCTTGCCACGAATGAGTTCGTTGCCTTGCTCGATTTAAAGGATAAAG
Source organism: Bacillus sp. ISL-78 (assembly GCF_018613455.1). Taxonomy (NCBI): domain Bacteria; kingdom Bacillati; phylum Bacillota; class Bacilli; order Caryophanales; family Bacillaceae; genus Bacillus; species Bacillus sp. ISL-78. The sequence continues at coordinate 114,558 of NZ_JAGGQC010000026.1, read as the reverse complement.
TCAGTACACTGCCTCCGCATACAGTAGCCGTGGCTGTCACTTATTTGACGTCATTTGCCAACTTCAGTACAGTGGGCATGATCTACGGAACATTCAATTCCATCCTCAATGATGAGAAATCGAACATTATCGGAAGGAATGTTTGGAAGCTGTTGGTTAGCGGGATGGCTGTTTCCCTGTTAAGTGCCATGGTCGTTGGATTATTCGTTTGGTGATTTAAAACGGGCATCTGAAAAAAGCTGTGCAGGATTTTCCATGCACAGCTTTTTCTTATTTCGCCAAATAGTTCTCTGTATAATATGGTTTATTTTCTTTATCGAAGGCAACTCCGACACCGAGGGATTCAAAATCTTTCTGTAATTTGTTTTCCCTGTGTCCAATGGAATTCATTAGGCCTTCATGGGCAAAGATACTGCTATTTTGACCGGCAGCCAGGTTTTCCCCCGCCATTCGGAAATTGATTTTGTCATCTTCCATCCGGTCAAAAGGGGACTCCCCTTCAAGGTTTGTATGGTTGAAGTATTGATTCACGGCCATATCCGCACTATGATCCTGGGCAGTGACCTTCACTCGTTTATCCCATGTTAGCACGGAGAGATCATGATTGACCCGTGATGCATTGGTCAAATCGAATAATTGATATTCAAAGCCCTTCTTTAATCCGGGGCCGGCTTTTGCAAAATAGGCGCTCTTTTGCTTTTCGAGTTTTGCGTCGATGATTTGGATTGCCGTGACTGTATTTTTCTCATGTTTGTCATAAAAAATGGTCACATAGCTATTATCCATTTCGAACATATCGTATTCGCCGCCATCACTTCGAATCTGGTAATAGACGTTTCCTTTAAGCAGTTTTGTTACAGGCTCCGCCATTTTCGCCGTCACGGTTTCTTTGGGTGTACCTCGTTTAATGCCTTCCTTTGAGGAAATCAAATCTTGGTTCGTATATAAACCAACAACTTTATTGTTGTTATCGTAGGCAACCATGAAGAAGTTTTGATAATTTTCGTGGTAGGCAAACCAGTCCACGCCATATTCATTCCGCGTATTCCGCTTAGCTTCACCAGCCATTTTTTCTACATCATCCTTCGTGTCGCCGATTTCGATATTACGGACTGAAAAGGATGCATCAGCAGGTGCTTCCAGTGCCGGTTTTTTCACTTTTTCCGTTTCCTGAGATTCTTTTTCAGAAGCGGTATCCAATGTTTCCGTCAGCGAGCCAATCAGGCTGCTGACTCCAGTACTCAGTTTTTCCAAGGCTGTCGTAACCTCGGGCCCGTTTATAAATGAACGAACATCTGATGTAAAGGCACTAACCCCCGCTTTGAATCCAGACTCCTGAATATCTTTACCATATCCATACCATAATCCAGAGAGTAGGAGTATGAGGACCACAATATTAAACAATTTACCCAAATCGTTCACTCCTGCTCTATCCAGGATATAGAATCCCGATTAATGAAAGATCATCTGCAGCACACTTAAAACAGGTGGGGCACCTAACAAAAATAGTGAACACATAATGAGTATTTGCGAGACCATTTTTGGAAGCTTTTCCTTCCCTTTCCCCGAATACCAGCCACTGAACTGAAGTTTATTTCTATACCAGACGAATAATAAAAGCAGTATCGCAATCGAGCTTAGCCATCCATATTGAGTCACTCCTATGTTTATATATATGCCGTTTACAATGGCCGAAACGATTGTTCCGGCTATCCCGAATATTAATATGATGCGTATCAATTCTAATAAAACTTTCATATTCACTCCTTGGTTAGACCATTATACTTTGTCGATTACAAAATAAAAAATTTAAATGATTTGGCATACATATTATACCAAAAATAAAGAGGGGAATAAAACACCTTACGAAGGTGAAATTTTCAGTATTGATCTTTATAAACAAAAAAGATTAGCCATTGGGCTAATCTTTTTCATTGGGGATTACTTTAATTGATCATTCAAGACACTTTCCTCGAGAACGGAAAACTTATCACCATACACCCTTGTTATGTGGTTTTCCCCCCATGTACATAGTGCGGATAGGATACTTTCCAGGCTTTTTCCATACTCACTAAGTTCATATTCCACTTTTGGGGGGACTTGGTTGTAAACGATCCGGTTGATGACTTCGTCCTTTTCCAACTCCCTCAACTGTTGGGTCAACATTTTTTGGGTGATGTTCGGCATAAGGCGCTTCAATTCACTAGTCCGCTTTTTCCCGTGGGTCAGATGGCAGAGGATCACGCATTTCCATTTTCCGCCCATTACTTCAAGTGTCGCTTCTACGGATATATTGTATTTCTTTTTTTGCATGATTTGCATACTCTCCTTTTTTTATAGGTACTAAAAGGTGCCTATATCACTTTAAAGTACGTACTGTTTTTTATGTGTATTATATCTCATAATAACATTTGTACACCGAATTCCACTGTACCACTATAAAAAAAGTTGCTCAGGCAATTTCAATGATAGTACAAAATGACAAGAAGGAGAAGAGGATATGATTTCAAATAAAAATAGAAGTACATGGGCATTGCTGGCTTTAGCGATCAGTGCCTTTGCAATTGGAACAACTGAGTTCATCAGCGTGGGATTATTACCACTCATTTCTAGGGATTTACACATTACAGTGACGACGGCGGGACTGACGGTGTCCTTATACGCCTTGGGGGTCATGTTCGGGGCACCTATCCTGACATCACTGACATCGAATATGTCTCGTAAGACTTTATTGCTTTGGATAATGGTCGTGTTCATTATCGGAAATGCATTAGCGGCTTCTGCGACCACAGTCGGTGTATTATTGATCGCGCGTGTCATTTCAGCGCTTGCACATGGTATCTTCATGTCAATCGGCGCTACGATTGCCGCTGATTTGGTCCCTGAAAACCGCAGGGCGAGTGCCATCGCCATCATGTTTACAGGTCTGACAGTGGCAACGGTGACCGGAGTTCCTTTTGGAACATTCATCGGTCAGCAATTCGGCTGGAGATTCGCTTTCATCATCATTGTGGCAATCGGCTTGATCGCTTTCATCGGAAACGGCATCCTAGTCCCATCAGATTTAAGAAAAGCGGCACGGACCACTTTCCGTGACCAAATCAAATTGGTGACGAATGGGCGATTACTGCTGGTATTCATCATTACAGCGTTAGGGTATGGCGGTACATTCGTTGTTTTCACGTACCTGTCGCCATTACTTCAGGAAGTGACAGGGTTTAAAGAAGGAACTGTGGCCTTGATTTTGTTAATATATGGAGTAGCCATAGCGATAGGAAATACCCTTGGCGGGAAATTCGCCAATCGCAATCCTATTAATGCCCTATTCTATATGTTTCTTATTCAGGCCATTGTACTTGTGGTGTTGACTTTCACGGCACCGTTCAAGGTAGCTGGTTTAATTACGATCATTTTAATGGGATTGTTTGCATTCATGAATGTTCCGGGGCTTCAAGTGTATGTCGTCATGTTAGCGGAGCGTTTCGTGCCGAGTGCAGTGGACGTGGCGTCAGCCATCAATATTGCCGCCTTCAATGCGGGTATCGCCATTGGTGCCTACTTAGGAGGGGTGATAACGGATTCGATCGGATTGATCCATACAGCGTGGATAGGTGGAGTCATGGTGTTTGCAGCAGTGATTTTAACAGGATGGAGCCGGGCCCTGGAAAGTAGGGACCGTACCAAGGGAACGGACAAAATAGCATAGGATTAAAAAAGTGATGCATCTTAGAAAAAGCATGCAATGCGTATAGGGTATCAATGAAAAGTATCATTGCATCCCTTCAGTGAATGATGGAAGGTTCCCTGAAGGGATGTAATGATACTGATACTGATACTAATAGCGCATTACAATCTATAAAAACAATCATTTGGAGGTAGAGTATTATGGTGAAAAACTTACAAGATACAACAACATTGCATAACGGCGTTGAAATGCCATGGTTCGGATTGGGCGTATTTAAGGTGGAAGAAGGACCGGAGCTGGTAAATGCAGTTAAAGTGGCCATTAAACATGGTTATCGCAGCATCGATACGGCTGCCATTTATGAAAATGAAGAAGGGGTTGGACAAGGGATCCGTGAGGGATTGAAAGAAGCTGGAATCTCAAGGGAAGACTTATTCGTAACATCAAAAGTCTGGAATGCCGATTTAGGCTATGAATCGACAATTGCAGCTTACGAAAAAAGCTTACAGAAACTTGGCTTGGAGTACCTGGATTTATATCTTATCCATTGGCCAGTGGAAGGAAAATATAAAGAAGCTTGGAGAGCGTTGGAAACTCTATATAAAGAAGGAAAAGTAAAGGCGATCGGTGTGAGCAATTTCCAGATTCACCACCTAAAAGATTTGATGGAAGATGCAGAAGTGAAGCCGATGGTCAATCAAGTGGAATGCCATCCGCGTTTAACTCAAAAAGAAGTTCAGGCATTCTGCAAGGAACAAGGAATACAACTTGAAGCATGGTCTCCTTTGATGCAAGGTGAACTTCTTGATAATGACGTATTACAAGCTATTGCAACCAAGCATGGCAAATCAGTTGCACAAGTCATTTTACGCTGGGATTTACAAAATGGGATTGTAACGATTCCAAAATCAACTAAAGAACATCGTATTGTCGAAAACTCAACTGTATTCGATTTCGAATTGACGGCAGAGGAAATGAACGAAATTGATGGATTGAATCAGAATCACCGTGTTGGTCCAGATCCTGATAATTTCGACTTTTAATTAAGTATGAAGGAGAGGGACGGGATATCCGTCTTTCTCTTTTTTTATGGATTTCGCATCGGAATTTACACTGACAGCTTCGGGAATCCGATTAGTTGACACAGTAATACTGGGATGATATAAATGCATGTGCATGCATTATATAAAAAAGGAGATGAAGAATGATGAATGATTTATTTTCACCTTATCGCATAAAAGAACTTGAACTTAAAAATAGGATCGTCATGCCGCCGATGTGCCAATACTCCGTCGAAGCGGAAGATGGTATACCAACGAACTGGCACCAGCAGCATTATGTAAGCAGGGCAGTTGGCGGCACGGGGTTAATTATAGTGGAAATGACCGATGTGGAGCCTGATGGGCGCATTTCTAATCGCGATCTTGGATTATGGTCCGACGATCAAATTGGGGCTTTCTCCAACATCGTTAAGGAAGTTCATCAATACGGTGCAAAAATCGGGATACAAATTGCCCATGCAGGCCGTAAAGCGGAGGATGCGGAACCGCCGGTGGCACCTTCAGCCATTGCGTTTGATGAAACGTACAAAACACCAAGAGCTTTAGAAACGGAAGAAGTGAAGGAAATGGTCGATAAATTCCGGGCATCGGCCAGAAGGGCAGTTCAAGCAGGATTTGACGTAATCGAATTACATGGTGCACACGGGTATTTAATCCACCAATTCACATCACCGCTTACGAATAAACGTGATGACGAATATGGAAGAGACCTGACTAAATTCGGGGTGGAAGTCATTAAAGCAGTGAAAAGCGAAATGCCTGCCGACATGCCTTTAATCATGCGCATTTCTGCAAAAGAATACGTTGAAGGCGGATATGGCATTGAAGAAAGCATTGCATTTTCACAAGTCTTTAAAGAAGCAGGCGTCGATATGTTCCATGTAAGCTCTGGAGGAGAAGGCCCGATTGGGGCAGGCGGAAGACCTGGTACCCATGCCAGCTATCAAACTCCGTTGGCCAGGGAAATCAAAAAAGCTTTGGATATTCCGGTGATTGCTGTAGGCCGTTTAGATGATCCGATTCTAGCAAATTCAATCATTGGCAATGAAGAAGCTGATTTGGTCGCTGTCGGCAGAGGAATGCTGCGAAACCCTTATTGGGCACTTGAAGCATCTAAAGCTTTGAATATAAAAACGGAGATCCCTAAACAATATCAACTGGGATTCAAGCATTGATACGGATTTTTAAAACGCCGGCGAATATTATATTCGCCGGCGTTTTTTCATTCAGTGCATGAGGGGATTTGCAAACGCGAATCCATTACGTGATGTTTGACTGGAAATTTTGCTATAATGAAAAAGATAAATCAAACGATAATTCGAGGTGCTAATTATGGAAGAAATCAAAATCATTACAACGGAAGAAGTGGAAGCTAAGCTTGAGGCAGGAGAAGCGATGGAACTTGTCGATGTTCGTGAAGACGAAGAAGTGCAAGAGGGAATGATCGAAGGCGCGAAACATATTCGCATGAATGATATCCCGGCGAACCTTGACTATTTTGATAAAGAAAAAGAATATATCTTTATCTGCCGTTCAGGACGCCGCAGTGAAAATGTATGCCATTATCTTCAGGAACAAGGATATAAAGTGGCAAACATGGTTGGCGGAATGCTTGAATGGGACGGCGAAGTCATCGTTAAGTGAAGTTCTTCAAAAAGGCCTGTTACTTTTGTAAGCGTAAATCCAAGAATGTGACGGCTTATTTGAATGAAGAAAGAAAAAAGATCATGGTTTGTTCACAATGCCGTGAATATGCGGAAAGACGTGCATATTTGAAGGCGTGAAAACAAAGAGTCCTTTCATCATGAAAGGACTCTTTTTTCTATATGAACCTCACTTACGGGGATGCAAACGTTATATGTTAAAATTAGGGTGCCGAAGTCAGAAGATACAGAAAAAGGAGAGTTGAAAAATGAATGTTCATAAAATTGCGGTCATTGCGGGTGACGGGATTGGCCCTGAGGTGATTAATGAGGGTGTAAAGGTCCTTAAAGAGGTGGCGGCCATTGCCGGTGATTTTTCTTTCCAGTTCACCTATTTTCCATGGGGGTGTGAATATTACCTTGAGCACGGCAGAATGCTGCCCGACGATGGACTGGAACAACTGATGAAGTTTGACGCCGTATATCTGGGGGCTGTCGGTTATCCTGGTGTCCCGGACCATATTTCCTTACGTGAACTTCTGCTGAAGATCAGAAAGGGATTTGACCAATATGTGAATGTTCGACCCGTTAAATTGCTTCAAGGTGCACCCTGTCCATTAAAAGACGTGACTCGTGACCAAATCGATATGGTTGTCATCCGTGAAAACAGTGAAGGGGAATATTCCGGTGCCGGTGATTGGCTTTTTAAAGGAAAGCCGGAAGAAGTCGTCCTGCAGACGGGGGTCTTTTCACGAAAGGGAACCGAGAGGATCATCCGTTATGCTTATGAACTGGCGCGCAAGACGGGAAGGACGTTAACGAGCATAAGCAAGGCGAACGCATTGAATTATTCGATGGTTTTTTGGGATCAGGTTTTTGAAGAAATTGGACAGGAGTATCCGGAGGTAGAAACGAATTCCTATCTGGTCGATGCGGCAAGCATGTATTTTGTCAAACAGCCCGAACGGTTTCAAATCGTTGTCACCTCCAATTTGTTCGGTGACATCATAACGGATTTAGGTGCTGCCATTGCAGGCGGGATGGGACTGGCGGCCGGTGCCAATTTAAACCCGGAACGGATTTATCCTTCGATGTTCGAACCGATTCATGGTTCAGCCCCGGATATAGCACATCAAGGCATCGCCAATCCACTTGCGGCCATATGGTCTGCCAGTCAGATTCTCGATTTCTTTGGACATGAGGTTTGGGGTGCGAAAGTGTTGGACGTGATTGAACAGGCGATGGTCGATAAAAAGGTGCTGACTCCTGATATGGGCGGGGCAGCTTCTACAGAGGAAGTAGGCGATGAAGTGGTTAAAATATTATCCGCTTTACAAACAAATCAAGTATAAAAATCAAGTGAAAAGGGCATCCTGCACAATAACTATCATTATAGTAAAAGGGCGGGGAGAGCCGATGATACAAGTGAAATTATTTGATTATGAGCATGAAAAGGATCTAGAGGATGAAATGAACTTTTTCCTGGAAGACATTCGTGATAATCAAATCGTCGATATCAAATACAATGTCGCCACTACAGGTGAAGAGGAAGAGGAACAAATCTACTGTTTCAGTGCGATGATCATCTATAAAAAAAAATAAAGGCCGGGCTGGCCCGATAATCAATAATGGACTACCTATTGCTTGCTGACGGGCAATCAAAGGTAGTCTTTTTTCCGTCTTGACATCTCCGAAGTGGGCATGTTCGTTGTGGAAATTAGGACGATGTCGCTTCCCCGCCATTGACATGAAGTGTTTGTCCTGTCACAAAACGGGAATCATCAGAGGCGAGATAGACAAAGGTGGGAGCCAGTTCAAATGGATGGCCTTGACGCTCCATCGGATTATCGACTTGTGTCACTTCGTCTGCCGAGAAACTTGCCGGGATGAGGGGTGTCCAAAACCTTCCGGGCGCAATGGCGTTCACCCGGATGCCTTGATCGACAAGACTGTTTGCCAATGCACGGGTAAAACCAATGTTGGCCCCTTTAGTCGCCGTATAATCAATTAATTGCTTATTTCCATTGAACGTCACGACAGAAGATGTATTAATGATGGAGGCCCCAGCTTTTAAATGGGGAAGGGCAGCACGCGTCGTATAGAAGTGGGAATAGATATTCACTTTAAAGGTATCATCGAATTGCTCATCCGTAATATCAAGCAAGCTTAATTGCTGAAATTGAATGCCCACGTGGTTACAAAGAATATCGAGCTTTCCGAATGTTTCGATGGTGTCTTCCACGATATCGATGCATTGCTGCTTATCCCTTAAGTCCCCAGGCAGCAGTAAGCAACGTTGCCCAAGCTCTTCAATTCTCGTTTTAGTCCGATTGGCATCCTCATGTTCATCCAAATAAGCGATGGAAACATCTGCCCCTTCTTTAGCAAAAGCGATGGCAGCCGCAGCGCCAATCCCACTGTCTCCGCCAGTTATCAATGCGACTTTACCTGTTAATTTCCTGCTGCCCCTATAATTGGGGTTTTCGATGATGGGCCTGGGCACCATTAATTTTTCCACACCGGGTTGGCGAAATTGGCGTTGCTCCGGAACCGTGAGGGGTACGTCTTGATAACGGGTGATCTTCCCATAATTCGGGTGCACGGGATAGCTTTTACCGGATGATTTCTTTTTCTTATCTTCTGCCATGGGGTCCTCCTAATAAAGAATTTAGTCGGATTACTTTATGATGATCAGGCATATGCCGTGCATGAAGAACATGTATCGGGACGGGCTCGTTGCCGTGCGGCTCGAATATGCTGAAGGGGAGAATAAAGTTTTTGGAGGCCTCTATATGCCATATTATTTTAGCGAAGAAGTGAAGTGGTTATTGGTCGAACAATCGGATGAAAAGGTGGAGTTGTTATATGACTCCAACCCAAATACCTTTGAATTGCCGCTTATTGGACCAAGACCGCCATATTATTATAACCCGCGCTATGTGCCGTACTATCCCGTGATTTAAGAGTGAACATCCAAAGGGACAATGCATGAAGTACGGAGCAGGATTGGGCTGCCTTGGTCTTTCTACGAGTGGGCTAAAAGCAGCCGCAATTCGACTCAACTAAATTCCAGATCTTAACATGACAGTAGGGAAAACCGATTATATTCTTCTATGAATTTTACAAACACGGAGATAATGGGTAAAGTTATACATAATACATAGTGCGGACAGGTGTATTTAAAGGAGAGATCCATTTTGGATAATAAAATGAAACAACTAATAGAAAATATACAGCAATCGGATGGTGGCCATATTTTATACTGTTTTAATGAATTGGAAGCCTACATTGAAAATGAGGCAACTTTCATCATTACCGGTGTTCAACAGGGAGACCATATCCTGGTCGTCGAAAACGACCGTATCTTTCCTTTCGTGTACAAGAAATTGCAGGTTCATTTAAATGAGGAGCAATTGGAGCAAGTGCATCTTATCAATAATTTTGATTTTTATTGTTTTCATGGAGACTTCCAACCTTCGACGATGGTTAATTATTTCTTGGAAAATATCGATGCATTCACCAAAAGCAATCAGCACATTCGGACTTGGGGCCATGTTGAATGGGGCCATGACGATCAAGTCAGCTTTGCGATAGGCGAATATGAAAAAGGGATCGACAAATTGATCCAGGAAAGAGGATTGATTTCTGTATGTGCATACGATGACTGCAGAGTGCCTGCCGAGCTTAAAACAAACTTGATCAAGCATCATGGAATCCTGATTACCGATGAAATAATCACGATTTTAGCAAACGGATAGAATAAAGGGGCGAGGTATTTGGAAAGTTTTACTGAACGGGTCATTCATATCATACAACGAATCCCCTCCGGTAAAGTGATGACATATGGTCAAATAGGACAGCTCGCCGGAAGTCCGCGCGGTGCAAGGCAGGTCGTAAGGATCCTTCATTCTAGCAGTAAAAAACATGACCTTCCTTGGCACCGGGTAATCAATGCCAAAGGTGAAATCGGCATAAAAGCGGAGGGCGCTGCAGAACACCAGAAGGCGATGCTCGAGAGTGAAGGCATCACGTTCACGGGACGGAATACCATTGACCTCGAAGCATATCGTTATCATCCAGAAATATTTTAAACGCCTAGCCGGACTAGTAGTGGAGGGAGCGGGCTCGGCCGAAAAAGTACAGTGAAGGCCCAAACAACAGCAGTTACACCAGAATCAAAGCCTAACGAACACCGAATGGATGTATAGGCTTACGAAATCGCAGTAAAAGAGGCTGATCCAAGCGGATCAGCCTCTTTTACGGATTATGAACGGGCAGACATGGCAGCATTCATGCCGGCGAGCCTGCCGGTTACTAATGCCGATGTGATATTGTAACCGCCTGTGTATCCGTGTATATCCAGAATTTCACCGCAGAAATACAGTCCGTCCATTAGTTTGGATGCCATTTCTTTTGGATGTATTTCTTTGACGGATACGCCGCCGCCCGTTACGAAGGCTTTTTCTAGCGGCTGGGTGCCGTGCACCCCGAATTGGAAGTCCTTGCATAATTCTGCAAAGCGGCGGATTTTTTCATTTGATATCGTCGCCCCTTGCTCTTGAAGGTCGATGCCGCTTCGCTCAAGCAGGAAGTGAAGGTATCGTTCAGGAACTAAACCTTTTAAGGTGTTTTTAATGGCTTTTTTCGGTTCGGCTTTTATTTCCTTCATGATGTCTTGAAAAACCTCTTCCTTGTTTCGGTCCGGCAGGGCATCGAGTTTCATGGTCACTTCCGACAGGTTCCATTTCTTCATCGCTTTCACGACGAATTGGCTGCACCTTAGAACAGCTGGACCGGAGACGCCAAAATGGGTGAAGAGCATATCCATTCTATGTGTGATCAGGGCCTTGCCCTTTGGGTTAAGGACACTCAATGAAACATCGCGAAGTGCGAGACCTTGAAGTGTTCGATCTTTAATGAATGTTTCATGGCTAAGTACGGGAACTTCAGTCGGGAACAATTCGGTAATCGTATGCCCCGCTTTTTTAGCCCATGCGTAGCCGTCTCCGGTTGAACCGGTGTGGGGAACTGATTTCCCGCCGACTGCAATCACGACTGCATCCGTGTCAATGGTCTGGCCATCTTTTAACCGGACACCGCTGGTTTTTCCATGTTCATAGAGAACTTCCGCAACGGGAGAGTTCTTGTAGATCGTTACTTTTAAATTCGACAGGCGCGTCAGAAGGGCATCCACGACGCTTTGTGCTTTATCATTGACAGGAAACATCCGGCCATGGTCCTCTTCTTTTAGAGCGACGCCCAATTTTTCAAAGAATTGAATAATGTCCTCATTATTGAACTCTGAGAAAGCACTGTATAGAAATCGCCCGTTTCCAGGGATATGCTGAATGATTTCATCGATTGAGAGCCTGTTCGTCACGTTGCACCGTCCCCCGCCCGAGATTGCAAGTTTCCTTCCAAGCTTCTCGCCTTTATCCACTAACAATACATGGGCACCTTTTTCCCCGGCTGCTATTGCTGCCATCAATCCGGAAGGACCGCCGCCAATTACCACTACATCATATTTCAAATTGATCACCACTTTATCATTTTCAGTCCCTTCATTATATAGCAAGAGCCCGTCAGATTGCGAATGTAGAAAAAAAGGAATTATTTGTTTGTGTATTATCTTCGAAAACGATAAACTTGAATGTAGTTTTCTATAGAAAAAATACTTTAATATGATAAGATAAAGAGCGTGTGAAACGTAACTGACAGAGGCAGGAAGGGATTAGATGTCATCTAAGTTTTTAAAAGGGGCTTTTATATTAACGCTGGGAGCGATCATTTCCAAGGTTCTTGGTTTATTTTATGTCATCCCATTTGAACATATGGTTGGGAATAAAGGGGCTACCCTCTATCAATATGGGTACGTTCCATATACCATTTTCATTAGCTTTGCAACGGCAGGCATGCCGCTTGCAGTATCTAAATTCATCTCGAAGTACAATGCGCTCGAGGAATACGCAGTCGGTGAGAAGTTATTTAAATCGAGCCTGAAATTAATGGTTATCACCGGTTTTCTCGCTTTTTTGATTCTCTATACGATGGCCCCGCTGTTTACTGGAGTCTTTGGGGTCAATCCGGAAGATGCTGCGGATGTCACGGAGATCATTCGGGCAGTCAGCTTCGCCTTGATTTTTGTACCGTTCATGAGCATCATCCGCGGCTTCTTTCAAGGACATGAAGCGATGGAACCAACGGCCATCTCCCAGGTTGTCGAACAAATTGTCCGCATCGTGTTCCTTTTGGCCGGTGTGTATGTTGTTTTGAATGTCCTTGACGGAGAGTTAGTGAGAGCCATCCAAATAGCTACCTTCGCGGCGACGGTCGGGGCTGTCGGGGGGTTAGTGGTGTTATTTTGGTATTGGAAAAAACAAAAACCATATTTGGACAGCTTGATGAAGAAAGACAGGGGAACGATGGAAATTTCCCTGAAGGAGATTTATAAAGAAATATTCCTTTCGTCGATTCCTTTCATATTCGTCGGAATCGCGATGCCAATGTTTCAGTTGGCTGACTTATTGTCTTTCAACAAGGCGATGTCGTCGATCGGGCTGCAGCATGTTGCTGAGGATGCACTAGGGGTGTTGAATGTGTATGCCCAGAAGCTTGTCTTGATTCCGATGACGCTTGCAACCGGGTTTTCGATGGCGCTTCTTCCTTCAGTGACGAAGGCATATGTAAGCGAGGATTCAAACGAATTCAACCGCCAGCTGAACCAAGCCTTTCAAATTTTGTTGTTCATTACAATTCCGGCAGTCGTTGGCATGTCTGTACTAGCCGATCCAATCTATAGTGCCTTTTACAGCCATGATCCACTTGGAATCAGTGTCCTGAAGGCATATGCGCCCGTTTCCATCTTGTTTGCGCTTTTTTCCGTTTCGGCAGCTGTATTACAAGGGATCAATCAGCAAAAATATACAGTGCTCAGCCTGCTTGTGGGCTTTTTAATCAAATTGAGCTTGAATATCCCATTGATCAAGTTGTTTGAAACGGAAGGATCCGTTTACGCTACGGCATTCGGTTACTTGGCTGCAGTGCTGCTGAATTTGTATGTCATTACCTACTTTACTGGATATCGTTACAGCCTTACCATCAGGAGATCTGTTTTAATATCAGTTTTTTCAATAATAATGGGACTGGCTGCCTGGGGCATGAACTGTTTACTATCGCTATGGCTTACAACGGAAGGGCGCTTCCAGGCGATTTTGATCGTGGCCGTTTGTGCAATTTTTGGAGCGCTCGTTTATGCGGCTCTTTCCTTGAAAAGCAAACTTGCCCATCGTTTGTTCGGTGCCCGGATCGATCGGTTAAAAGCTAAATTAGGATTGTAAGCTGGAAGTTTGATGTGTAAAAAAAAGGGTATTGAATGGTGAATCCCCGATTAAAATATATTGGCCTTGCCTGTCATTAAAGTGGGCAAGGCTTTTTACTGAAAAAGGCTTTAGGAGGAAACGATGAGAATAGATAAGATTTTATCCAATATTGGTTATGGCAGCAGGAAAGAAGTGAAAAAGCTCCTGAAATCCGGTGCCGTCAAGGTTAATGAAAGGCTGATTAAGGATCCGAAGGAACAAGTGGACCCTGATACGGAAAACGTGACGGTTCATGGTGAACGGGTTGAATACAGGGAATTCATTTATTTAATGATGAATAAACCGCCGGGCGTATTGTCCGCAACGGAAGATAACTACCAAGAAACGGTCATCGACATCTTGGAGCCGGAAGATTCGGTATTTGAGCCATTTCCTGTAGGCCGTCTTGATAAGGACACAGAAGGTTTATTGCTGATCACGAATGACGGAAAGCTTGCCCACCAACTGCTTTCCCCAAAGAAACATGTCCCTAAAACATATTTTGCGGTCATTGATGGCGAAGTGACGGAACGGGATATCGAGGCATTCCGCAACGGAGTGACCTTGGATGATGGATACGAAACAAAACCAGGAGAATTGAACATTTTAAAATCAGGCCTGACATCGGATATCGAGCTAACGATCATGGAAGGGAAGTTCCATCAGGTGAAGCGGATGTTTGAGGCCGTTGGCAAACGTGTCGTCTACCTAAAGCGTCTTTCCATGGGGAGTTTACAGCTTGATGAGGAACTCGAGCTTGGTGAATACCGTGAGTTGACGGCGGAGGAGCTTGAACAGTTAAAGGCGGGCCAACCGGCTGAATGATAGCTGGACACAAAAAATGAGGCGGATAATATTGCCCGCCTCAAAGTATTTTACATATCGATCTTGTTCGGGTGGTCGTTCTTTTTACGATGACATCTTCACCTTTTTACTTGTTGTCGTCCAAAGGCCTCGGCTTGGGCTTTGAACAAGGTCATTGTATGCTAAGACATTTAAATCGCGCTGCACAGTTCGAGGAGTGATGCCAAATTCTTCTACAAGCTCTTGAGTAGAAACCGTACCGTTATTGCTAATGAACATATAAACGGATTTAATACGGGTTAACATGCGATTTGTTGAAGGTTTCAAAAAATCACTCCTTATTCTTTTCATTGTTATTTTGAACAAATGAAAACAACCGATATGTCGGACAGCATTCCAGCTGTCACTATGTACTTGCTATACCCACCCTATAACTCCTCGGAAACATTAGAAAAAATAAGATGTCATTAGCTTCATTCTACCCCTTTGCAAAAGCAAATTCTAGGAAAAGATACTAATTGACTAAATATTACATTTATTATATCAAATTTTAACAAAATTATTCTCATTGCCTATACAAAATTAATAAAGGGTTGTTCCATTTGTTCATGCTCCTATTTTGCCAATAAAGAATGCTTACTATGCACACAATACAAACGTTGACATTTAAAGCATATGCATGTTATTTTACTTAAAACAGTCCTTAAATCGTAATTATTACGCTTTATGTGTTAGTGGAGGAATTGCTTGATGGCTAACCGTTACGATGTCATAATGAGGTATCGGGCAGTATAGACTTTTCATACATATCCAAGAGGACTTAAATATAAACCAATTCGAGGTAGAGCCATATGAACGATAGATTAATGGAGTTTTTATTGCGCGACGAAGTAACCAGACTTTCTGGCGCCAAAAAACAAGTGTATGAATTCATCGTGAACGAAGAAGATTATCTTGCATCGAAGGCGGACACGGTCGATCAATTCATGAGATTGCTGGTAAAGCATTCTCCGCCCAGGCTTGCAGCCCGTCATTTCAATATGCCCTATGGGGAAATCATCCGTTTCATGAATGAAATAGAAGATGAACTGAATGAGAGATTAGAGGAAAGATGCAAGAAAGTGAAGTGGATGGACTACACGGAAAAAGACCAGCAGGCATTTGAGGAATATCATAGGAAGTTATATCTTTTCGTAAATTAATCAATTGGATCATGAAAATGCCCGGAATGAAAGGGCATTTAAGAATGTAGACAAACTCGATGAAAATCGAATTTGTCTACATTTTTTTTAGGGGTTTGTACAATTTGAACGTTGATTGGAACGTAGGGCACTCGCTTTCCGCGGGTGGTCCGCCCTCGGCGACTGCGGGGTCTGCCTTAGACACGCTTTTCCCACAGGCGTCTCGGTACCTTCCGTTTCAAACAATACTCTGTAATAACCTTAGATAGGACCCTTTTGTATATAAACTGAAATGCCCCGGAATGAAAGGGCATTTTTTTATTTGTCCGCAACCGTTAAACGGGTATCCAGCACAATCATTGTTTGAATGGACCATAAGAGCAAGAATGAGGACGATTTGGAGCTGGGCTGATTGTTAGAATAAGGACAAATGAATTTAAGGAGCATCTATAATGACCAAGATTAACGAATTCAATGAATTACACTTTTCGAAGGACTTGTTGATATTGGGGAACGCCTGGGATCTATTGTCGGCCTTGATTCTCGAGAAATCAGGATTTAAGGCGATTGGAACGACAAGCTGGGGAATTGCCAACTCCCTGGGTTATTCTGATGGCGAAGTGATTGATTTTGAAAGACATTTAAGTATCATTAAACTAATTGCGGATAATGTAAAAATTCCCGTCACCGCGGACATTGAAGCAGGCTATGGTGAAACCGCAGAAAAGGTTGTCGATAATGTGTTAAGGACGGCAGACGCCGGTGTAGCCGGGATCAATATTGAGGATTCCCTCAAAAAACAAAAAGGGCTAAGAGATATATATCAACACTGCAGCCTGCTATTAAAAATAAGGGAAGCTTTGGATTATAATGGGTATGAAGGTTTTTACATCAATGCCAGAACAGATACTTATTTTCAAAAAGATAATCCTTTCCCGGAAACGGCAGAGCGGGCAAAAGCGTATGTGGAGAGTGGTGCCAGTGGAATATTCATCCCTGGATTAACGAACCATGATGAAATAAAGGAAATCACTTTGAATATAGGTGCTCCCCTTAATGTATTATCTTTGCCTGGATTGACGAATGGTAAGGAGCTTGAAGAATTAGGCGTAAAACGCATCAGTTTCGGGAATGCCCTGTTCGATAAAGCCATTGCATTGATAGAACGAGATACAGCACGAATAGTAGAGCTAAGTGACACCTCACATTTATATGGGAACTAAAACCTGAAAGGATGAGGAGTATAATGGCTGTTGCTATAAATCTTTCTTTTGAAGAAATGTGGGCGAAAATCATTGCTTGCGACCCTAAATATGACGGATTATTCTTTACCGCAGTAAAGACAACTAAAATATACTGCCGCCCTTCCTGCAGGTCAAGGAAGCCGAAAAAAATAAATGTGAAATTCTATCATGACATTGATGAAGTTGAAAAGGCCGGTTTCCGTGCTTGCAAACGATGCCAACCGGAAGTTGATGATTCCCCTCAGTTGGGACTTGTAAGGGATATCATCGCTTTCTTGGTCAATCAGTATAATCAAAAAGTTGAATTAAAGGATATTGCCAATCATGTCGGCGTAAGTTCCTATTATCTGGAGCGGCTGTTCAAAAAGGAAACATTAGAAACTCCCCGTTCGTACTTGGAAAAAATAAGAGTGGATAAAGCTTCATACCTTCTAACAAGCACAAGTCTAACGAATCTTGAGATTTGCCTTGAAGTGGGCTTTCAAAGCCCTTCAAACTTTTATAAAGTATTTCGCCGTTTGAAAAATTGTACTCCCAGTGAATATCGCAACATGAATCTTAAGAATCGAATGTAAGCCGCATATACAGAAATGGGGGTCCTTATATGAGTGAATTATATAAACTAGATTATGAATCGCCGATTGGAGTTATCGAGATATCAGGAACGAATGATGCCATCTGTTCCATACTGTTCGCTGAAAGGAAGATAAAGATAAATATTATGCAAGAGCAAACGCCCAAGGTTTTGGCGGAGTGCTTTAGTCAGCTTGATGAGTATTTCAAAGGTGAACGCAGGGAATTTACATTTCCTTATATACTTGAAGGGACCAACTTCCAAAAAAACGTGTGGAACGCATTAACAGGAATCCTGTACGCCAACACGGGTTCCTATAAAGACATCGCCGTTTCAATCGGTAATGAAAAAGCCATTAGGGCAGTAGGGAGCGCTAATGGAAGAAATAAGTTAAGCATCGTGATTCCATGTCATCGAATAATAGGTTCAAATGGGAAATTAACTGGTTATGCGGGTGGCTTGTGGAGAAAGGAATGGCTCCTTCAGCATGAAAGGAATTTTAATTGAGGTACTTAGGCTCAACATTATGGGAATCACCGAGCCACTCTCCATTGATGGAGGACACAGTTTTTTATTTAAAGTTCCAGTTGTTTCAGAAATCCGTTCCTCTTCCGCCGACTGTCTGCCAAGCCTCATCAAAGCAAGCGTCTGTGGGGTCTCTGCAAGCCCGTTATTCGGCAGGAGTGTCGCAAATTTCATCCATCCATTAAGGAGTACAGGAAAAAAACATGAAGGATAAACCAGTCTTAAACATGGTTTGGAATGTACCAGCCTGATTTTTCTTTTAGAAAATCCCAGTTGATTGGAACGTAAGGTACGAGACTCCTTCGGGAAAAGCGAGTCCAGGGGAGACCTCACAGGCGCAAGGAGCGCCGAGGAGGCTTCCCGGACTGCCCGCGGAAAGGCGAGTGCCTGGAGTCGAAATCAAAATTTTACACCGCCTCAAAAAAAACTGTGGAAAAAAGGATTTCTATCTTTTAAAACACGTTCCAGTTGATTGGAACGTAAGGTACGAGACTCCTGCGGGAAAAACGAGTCCAGGGGAGACCCCACAGGCGCAAAGAGCGCCGAGGAGGCTCCCGGACCGCCCGCGGAAAGCGAGTGCCTGGAGTGGAAATCAACGTTGTATTAAGGGAATGCCTTTAAAATCAATTAGTCCGGCAGTTATTGATTTCACGAAGGCGCTCGACAAAGATAAACCCTGTAAATTTGTAAAGTGTCCTTCGGCCAAAGGGATTTGGCATTCGCCGAACCCCTTTTGTCTACAAACTGAAAAACGGGAATTATACGATTGTATAGTTCCCGTTTTTTCTTGCTTTTAAGAAAGAATCAAATGTGTGCCGATCTCTTTAAACGAAGAGATGAAATCTTTAGGCAGATGTTCGTCAGTAATGATGTAATCGATTTTATCCAGTGACGATATCCCGATGGTCACGTCTTTCCCGAACTTGGAGCTGTCAGCGGCAACATAGACTTCTTGGGATAAATCAATGATTTTTTTTCGTGTGTTCGCTTCTTCTAAATTATAGTCGGATATCCCTTTTTCAACGGTTATGCCGCTCGCACAAATGAATGCCTTTGAAATATTCAATTCACTGAAGTTGAATAAGTAATCAAATGCAACGATGGATTGTTCATTTCTCCTGACTTTCCCCCCTATTATCAATATCTCGATATCGCTATGAATGAGCTCATTTACAACGGGGATCGAACTGGTTATTACGGTCAGTTTCTTTTTCTGTTTTATATATTTAGCGATTTGATAGGTTGTCGAACCACTATCGATATAAATGCAATCCCCATCGGCGATATACTCACTGCATTTTTGGGCGATGGACTCTTTTTCTTCTAATTGACTGAACATCCGTTCATCTATCGTCGATTCTCCAAACTTCGATTGAACCAGCTTAACGCCGCCATAGATCTTTTCAATTTTTCCTTGCCTTGTAAGAAGGTTTATATCCCTTCTGATGGTTTCGATGGAAACTTGCATTTCTTCAGTAAGTTCGGCAATCTTCATCACTTTTCTAATCGTTAATAACTCGATGATCTTCTTTTGCCTTTCAAGAGGAAGCATAAGTTACACCCGCCTATTCTTCATATCTATCTTCCTGATATTCAGTTTAAGTGTACTGTTTACTGCGAACATATTCAACATATAGATGATGAAAATATCATTAGTTGGTCAAAAGTTGGTATTGATTTAGTAAAAAGATGTTCAATATTTACAGAGTATTTACAAAAATCCCAAATTCGGTTTACAAAGGGCTTTTATACTAAGGGTGTATTAAAGGAGGTGAACGGTTTGCTAAAACTACAAAATATTAGCAAGCAATTCGATGGGAAATCAGTTTTGGATCATATAAATCTTGAAATTAAAACAGGGGAGATCGTTTCACTATTAGGACCAAGTGGAAGCGGTAAAACTACTTTATTACATATAATTTTGGGCTTGACGGGCATCAATCATGGAAAAATCATTTTCAATGATACCGATTTGAGTAACGTGCCCATGAAAGACCGGGGATTTAATATCGTTTTCCAGGATTACGCTCTTTTCCCGCATTTGAATGCCTATGAAAATATCGTTTATGGATTGAGGAACAGGAAGGGATCCGTTTCCAAGGAAGAGCTTCAGGAATACATCGATTTCCTGGAATTAACGCCGCATTTGAAAAAAAGGATCAGCGAATTATCAGGGGGTCAGAAACAAAGGGTTTCTATCGCAAGGACTCTTGTAATGAAGCCGAAGATCCTCTTGCTTGATGAGCCGCTGAGTGCTTTGGATGGTGTTATCAAGGAATCGATAAAGGAACGCATCAAATCCATTGCCCGCGAATTTAAGTTGACGACCATCATAGTGACTCATGACCCGGAAGAAGCTTTGACGATGTCGGATAAGATTTTGATCATTAATCAAGGGAATATTTCTCAATTTGGATCGCCTCAAGAAATCATCAATCAGCCAGCCAATGATTTTGTTAAGGAATTCATTCTTAAACAATTGGAGATCAAGAGAGAAAATATTTATAACTTATTCGGTGAAAAGTATGCCTGATGTAAAACCGGCAATGAGAGTCATTTATATACCTATCTTACTGCTATTTGCCGCTTTTCTTTTCTTGCCGCTTGGCATGTTGTTCGTCCGTTCTTTTGAAACGGCTGATGGAATCAATCTCTCGAATTATCTAACGGTCCTTTCCAATGCAGAGCTGATGAAGTCATTTGGAAACAGCGTGAAAATTTCGGGACTCACAGCCGTCATTACGACCATTTTAGCCTTTTTCCTGGCCTATTCCATCCATTGCACACAGGTTTATAGGCCATTAAAAGGTGTAATTAAAACCGGGATCCTTATTCCGATGCTGCTTCCGACAATCACATTCGGGTTTGCGATCATCTACTCTTTCGGCAATCAAGGAATCATGACGAAGATTTTTGGAAGAAATCTATTCGATATATATGGATTTAATGGATTATTGATAGGTTATGTGATCTATACATTGCCATCAGCTTTTCTTCTCATTAATAATTCCTTCAAATACATGGATAAAAAGTTCATCATCGTTTCAAAATTGATGGGTGACGGAACGATAAGAAGTTTCTTGAATACGATCATAAGGCCATTGTCAGGAACTTTAGGTGGATCTTTTGTACTTTCCTTCATCTTGAGCTTCACCGACTTTGGGATACCGGCTTCGGTCGGCGGGACCTACTCCGTCGTTGCGACGCAATTGTATCAAGTCATGCTGGGTTCCATCCCTGATTTCAATAATGGGGCAGTCATTGCCATTCTCATGCTCATTCCGGTAGTATTCAGTGTTTTCCTATTAAACTATCTGGAAAAACTTAATTTTCATTATGACAAGTTCAGCGATATTGAATTGACGCAGCACAAAGGGAGGGATATCTGTTTTGGAAGTATCTCGCTACTGGTCTTAATAGGAATGTTTTCTGTATTTGCAGTCATGTTCATTGCACCATTTTTAACTAGTTTCCCTTACGATCTCTCGTTCACCTTAAAGCATTTTATCGACACATTCCAATCGAGCGATTTAACGGCAGTTTATAAAAACTCCTTATTCGTTGCCTTGATGACGGCCGTACTGGGAACGTTCGTCGCCTTTAGCTCGGCGGTCTTGAATGTCAGGACGCCCCTTAAGGGGAAATCATCAATGGATGTCATTTCGATGTTGACGAATACAGTACCGGGAATGGTGTTGGGTTTATCGTATTTGCTGCTGTTCAACGGCAGCAGTTGGAAGGGGACCTTTGCCATCATCATTCTATGTAACATGGTCCACTTCTTTACGACACCCTATTTAATGGCAAAGAACTCTTTATCCAAAATGAACCCTGGTTGGGAAACCACCGGGAATTTATTGGGGGATAGCTGGATCGGGACAATCTATCGTGTCATCCTGCCTAACTCGGCATCTACGGTGATCGAGATGTTCAGCTACTATTTCATCAATAGTATGGTGACGATCAGCGGAATCATCTTTTTGGTCACGGCCCAAACCACATTAGTGGCCAGCAAAATTAAAGAACTTCAGCATTTTGCCAAATTCAATGAAATATTCATCCTGTCTTTACTTATCTTTTTTACAAACCTGATCGTGAAGCTGCTTTGTGATCATTATCAAAAAAGACAATTCAAACATTAATGAGGGGGATATTATGTCTAAAACGTTGAAGATAGCCTTACTTTCTTTAATTGCTTTAAGTTTGGTATTTGTATTGGTGGGCCGTAATAGCGGCAAAGCGGATGAGGAAAAGGTGGTCATTTATACGAATGGCGATGAAGAAGCCACTGCCGCAATGGAGACTTCCCTGAAAGATGCCGGATACGAAGGGAAATATGTCCTTCAATCATTAGGCACTTCCGAATTAGGCGGGAAACTGTTGGCAGAAGGAGATGAAATCGAGGCTGATGTCGTGACGATGAGTTCCTATTTCATTGAAAGCGCACAGGAACAGCACTCCATGTTCAAGGACCTGTCATTCAGTACGAAAGCATTGGAAAAAAACCCAGCCTATTACACACCGATTTTGGCAAATACAGGTTCCATTTTTGTGAATACAGAAGTGCTTAAACAAAAAGGCCTGCCGATGCCTGCCTCGATTAAGGATTTAACAAAGCCGGATTATAAAGGGTTCGTTTCAATTCCTAACATCCTGGACTCTTCAACAGGGTGGCTGTTAGTTCAAGCAATAATCAGTCAATATGGTGACGCAGAGGGCAAAAAGGTTCTTCATGACTTAATAGCGAATAGCGGTCCGCATCTTGAGAGCTCAGGTTCAGGCCCGATCAATAAAGTTCAAGCAGGGGAAGTGGCTGCCGGTTTTGGTTTACGCTACCAAGCTGTGATGGCTAAAGAGTCAGGCTTACCGATCAAGTTCGTCGATCCGGTTGAGGGGAATTTCTCCTACACGGAATCCGTGGCTGTCGTGAATAAAGATAATGAAGCTAAAACAAGCTTGGCGATGAAAATGGCAGAAACGATCAGTAAAGATGCTAGAGAAGAATTGCTGAAACATTACCCTGTTGCACTTTATGAAGGTGAAAAGGTAACGGAAAAGAACAAACCGGCCCACCCTAAGAAATACAGGCAGCCCCTAACGGTTGAATTATTGAAACAGCATCAAGAGTTCTTTAAATCAGCACAATGATGAATACAGTGAGGAGTGAAGGAAAATGAATACGTATAAACTATTGACGCCTGGACCGCTGACCACTACAAGTACGGTGAAACAGGAAATGCTTGTTGACCGCTGCACGTGGGAAAATGATTATAAAGAAATCACACAAAAAATCAGATCCCAGCTTCTTGAACTGGCATATGCTGCAAACGGAGAATATACAGCTGTACTTATGCAGGGAAGCGGCTCGTTTGTTGTAGAATCCGTACTGACGACTGCACTTTCAAAATCCGATAAAGTGCTGATCATTACGAATGGAGCATATGGAAAACGGATTGTAAAAATGGCGGAGTGCATTGGTCTGAATCATGTTGAATATGGCGTTGAGTTCAATGAATATCCAAAGGAAGCTGAAATCCGGAACATTTTACTGGCTGATCGTGACATTACACATATAGCGATGGTTCATTGTGAAACGACGACAGGGATTTTAAATCCGATAGAGATGGTTTCGAGGATATCAAACGAACAAGGGAAATCCTTGATCATTGATGCGATGAGCAGCTTTGGCGGAGTGGAGATGAATGTGCCAGAACTCGGAATTGATTATTTGATCAGCAGTGCGAATAAATGCATTCAAGGAATCCCTGGTTTTGGCTTTGTCATTGCAAAGCTTGAGAAATTGTTGGCTTGTGAAGGCAATGCCCGCAGTTTGTCCCTGGATTTATATGACCAGTGGAAAGAAATGGACAAGGATGGGAAATGGCGTTTCACATCTCCAACACATGTAGTGGCCGCGTTTGCTAAAGCGCTGGAAGAATTAACGGAAGAAGGCGGCATCCCAGCCAGATTCACCCGTTATAAAAATAATAATGATAGGCTGAGGGAGCTGATGGGGAAACTGGGCATCCATGCATACATCTCACCTGATAAACAATCGCCTATCATTACAACTTTCCTTTTTTCAACTGAAACCTTTGATTTTGGGGACTTCTACAATTTCATCAAAGAGAGGGGTTACGTAATTTACCCCGGAAAGCTGACTGACATCGATACATTCCGGATCGGCAATATTGGCGAAATCCATGAAGAAGATATCGAGGAACTAGGCAGGATCGTCGAAAAATATATGAAAGTGGTGACAGTATGAATAAGGTAGAAGGAATCATCTTGGATTGGGCTGGAACAGCAGTGGATTTTGGATGTTTTGCACCAGTGAATGTTTTTGTGGATATTTTTAAGAATGCTGGACTGGGCGTGACGATGGAGGAAGCCAGAGCTCCGATGGGCATGCTGAAAATCGACCATATTCGTGCGATGCTGACCATGCCAAGGATATCCTCGTTATGGGAGGAGCAATACGGAAGGCCATCCAATGAGGAAGACGTTGAAAGACTATATGCTGAATTCGAACCGGCGCTGATGATGTCATTGGCGGATTATACAGATCCCATTCCAGGGGTTATCGAGACGGTGGAAGCATTAAGGAATCGCGGCCTGAAGATTGGGTCGACAACGGGATATACCGATACAATGATGGAGGTCGTCACAGTAAATGCTTTGAAAAAAGGGTATGGGCCGGATTTCCATGTAACCCCGGATGCAACCCATTCGATTGGAAGGCCATATCCTTACATGATCTATCGGAATATGGAAAAATTGAAATTAGCGGCATCATGGAAGGTGGTGAAGGTAGGCGATACCACTTCCGATATGCAAGAGGGGGTGAATGCTGGAGTATGGTCGGTCGGAGTCATTGTCGGAAGCTCTGAGATGGGATTGAGTTTGGATGAGTATACAAGTTTGCCAGAAAAAGATAAACAAGATCTCATCTCTAAAACGGCACATATCTTTTTGGAAAACGGGGCAGACTTTACCATCAAAACGATGGAGGAACTACCTGAACTCATAGATCATATTAACCTTCTTATAGCGGACGGGAAAAGACCTCGTTCAAACTAACATTCATCACAAAGAAAGTGCAGCAACTTTCATCCTTGAGCAGGGATGAAGGATGGCTGCACTTTTTTTCAACTTCATACATACGTGCAGAATGCATCGTTTTTTTTGAAATTTAACTCGACTGCTTATTGTAAAAAGTGAGAAAAGAGTGTACGATTAAATGAGAATGATAATCAATCACACTTGATTACCGGGGAGTGGACGTAGATGGAACAGCAGGATTTATTTGATGTAACGGTTATTGGGGGAGGGCCAGCAGGTCTTTACTCCACTTTTTATAGCGGACTTAGAGAAATGAAAGTTAAGCTGATTGAATACCAGCCACGGCTGGGCGGGAAAATTCATGTCTATCCAGAGAAAATGATTTGGGATGTAGGAGGGCTGACACCCACTACAGGGGAAAAATTAATCGAGCAGCTAGTGGAGCAAGGTTTAACATTCAATCCAACAGTCGTCTTGAATGAGAAAGTGGAATCAATCACACGTAATGAAGAAAGCATCTTCGTTTTACATACGGCTTCAGGTCAAATGCACTTTTCCAAGACGATCATTGTCGCGGTTGGCGGCGGAATCCTGAATCCGCAAAAGTTGGAAATAGACGGGGCAGAACGGTTTGAAGTCTCAAATTTAAACTATACTGTCAAGTCTTTCAATCGTTTCAAGGATAAGACGGTGATCATTTCAGGCGGCGGGAATTCTGCAATAGACTGGGCAAATGAATTAGAGCCCATCGCCAAAAAGATGTACCTGACATACAGGAAAGATAGTTTGGCAGGACATGAATCACAAGCAAGGCAATTGATGGAAAGCTCTGCTGTGTGTTTCTTGAATACGACGATTACAAAATTGATCGCCTGCGACGATCATGAATCAATTGAACATGTTGAACTGACGAATCACGCAACGGGAGAGGTATCCTACTTACCGATCGATGAAGTCATCATCAATCATGGTTATGAGCGTGATACATCGCTGCTTCGAAATAGTAAAGTGGACATTGCCATTGCCGACAACTATTATATTGAAGGTACTCCTGCAAGTGAATCCTCGATGGATGGAATATACGCAGCCGGTGATATCCTTAAACATGAAGGTAAATTGAACCTGATAGCAGGCACCTTTCAAGATGCTGCAAATGCCGTAAACAAGGCAAAGCAATATATCCAGCCTGACGCTCACGGAGTCGGAATGGTTTCTTCCCATAATGAAATCTTTAAAAAGCGCAACAGGGAATTGATCAAGGAAATGATGAAACCGGCTGGGGTACTTTAAAGGGAAACGGAAACTGACAGCTGTTCGAATTGTCCCACCTAAAACCATGATGATTTCCGCCATGGTTTACTTTTTTATGTATGGATCCCATTGGAGTGAAAAGGGGGGCGACACTCCTGCCGATTAACTGGCTAGCCAAAGACTCGCTGGATGCTTGGCAGGATGGAAATGGAGCTGATTTCCGAAAGCAGCTGGAACTTCTTTCAGGGTTTGTATAATCTGTTCGTTGCAGTTTGCCTACATTTTTTCTGAAAAAACATTCCAGTTGATTGGAGAGGGTGTTCGAAACTCAGGCGGGAAAAGCGAGTGCCTGGAGTGGAAATCACTTTTATTCGATTTTTTCTACAGTTTAAAAGCTCCAGGGCCTCATTGGCCCTGGAGCTTTTAGTATCTTCGAAATTATAGAGATTCTTTGATGACCTTCTTGTAATGAAATACGGATAGGATTCCGAAAATCGAATACAATGCCGTATATAATGCCATGACGATGATCATCGGTGCCCAAACTTCGGTCCCGAAAAAGAACCATCCTGATTGGACTGCAAAATAACTGTGAAGCAGACCGACGATTAATGGAATGCCGAAATTGAAAACTTGTTTCGCTTGGATTCCTCTTAGTAAGTCACCACGCGTGAATCCCAGTTTTCTTAAAATCGTATAATTGGATTTTTCCCCTTCACTTTCATCCATTTGCTTGAAATACAGGATGCAGCCGGATGTGATGAGGAAAGTTAATCCCAAGAAGCCGACGATGAACATGATAAGACCCATATTCTTCTTCTGGGTATTGAACATTTCCAATTGGGAATCATTCACATGTTCTTCTTTAAAACTCATTTTTTTGAATAAATCATTCGCTTTTTCAAGTTCAGCTTCATCCTTCACATCAATGCCAATATTAACGGATGATACTTTTTGGATTTTCGGGTCGATGTCCTTTTTCAAACGGTCGAATATTGTTTGGTCTACAATGGCAACGGGCAATCCGCCATTCGTGAAGTAATAGTGCAGGAACGTATCATCTTTCAATCCCATATATGTTTGCGGAATCGCTTCATTCTTGCCTTTCAGTTCAATCTTTCCGGAATCCTTCAAGGATATGACCTGCTCCATCATATTACTATAGCCGCTGAAAAGGGTCTCATCTTCAGCGAGGTTGATTCCTTTAACGGATTCATCACTGATGACGGGAACGGTCATGATGTCCGGATCGAAGTTCATTCCTTCAAGGCTCGTTTCCATTATTTCCTTTACATTGACATTTACCTGAATGACATCTATGACCTTTTCGTCATAATCAATTTTACTGTTTGATAAAGCCTCTTTGAATGTATCCGCATCTCCCATATCCGTCATCGAAAAATCGGTAGGGATACTGCTTTGTGCCATTTTCTCCGCTGAGTAGTAGGAGATATAGCTTAATGATAATAACCCGATCGCCAGAGCGGAAACGGTCGTGATGATCGTCAATAATATCGCATTCGATTTCATCCGGAACATGATGGATGAAAGGGACAATACTTCATTGATGTTCAAATAGCCATTTTTCTTTTTACGGACGATATTAAAGATGAAGCTTACGGATCCTTTATAGAATAGGTAGGTACCGATGATGACGGTTGCCAGAATGACGATCATGACCATGAAAAGCTCGGTCATCTGTGTAAATGCTCCATCGAATAATTTGGATGAAATGACATAGCCAGCAATGATCAGGATGATTCCGAATATCCCGGTGATCATTTCGACCATGGAAACTTTTTTCACTTTTCCTTCCGTCATGGAAGTCACTCTAAATAATGATAGAATGGTTTGCTTTTTAATGAAGGCATAATTCATCAACATGATTAATAGATAGATGGCGCTAAAAACGAGCAAGGTTTGCACTAGCGGCTGAAAAGAAAAGTTTAGCGTCGCGATTGCCTCGACACCCATTATTTTAAATAGGATCATGATGATCAATTTTGAAGCGGCAAACCCTACAAAGATTCCCAGGAATACGGAACAGAAATACAGGATCAGGTTTTCCACACTCAGGATACGGAATATCCTGTTCTTCGTCATGCCTATCAATTGGAATAGGCCAATTTCTTTACTGCGTCTTTTAATGAAAATGCTATTGGCATATAAAAGGAATATGGAAACGATCGCGACAAGCAGGATCGATGCTGCCTTGATGGAGGCGGCCCCTTTCACCGTACCCTCCGCTTCATCCAGCGCTGGGTCATATTGCAAGGTGACGAAAGCAAAGTAAAGGGAAGCGCTGAAGACCAAGGCAAACACATACAGATAATAATTCTTCAGATTCTTCTTCAGATTTCGCAGGATGAGTTGATTAATGCTCATTTTGAACTCCTCCCAATACACCTTGTGTTTTCATGATGTCCTTGAAGAAAGTTTGTCTTGATTCTTCACCTTTATTCAATTGGGTATAGATTTGTCCGTCTTTAATGAAAATGACTCGGCTGCAATAACTGGCGGCCACGGGATCATGGGTTACCATGATGATGGTCGCTTTGTGCTTTTTATTCATTTCGCTCAGTTTGTTCAGTAAATCGGAAGCTGATTTGGAGTCAAGCGCCCCAGTCGGTTCATCCGCAAAAATGATGCTTGGATCATGGATGAAAGCCCGTGCTGCAGACGTACGCTGTTTTTGACCGCCGGAAATTTCATTTGGGTATTTATCCTTCACTTCATATATGCCCAGTTCCTTCGCCACGCTATCAAACTTTTGTGCCGCTTCATTATTGGGCGTTTTTGTAATGGATAAGGGCAAAAGGATATTTTCTTTGACAGTCAATGTGTCCAATAGGTTATATTCCTGAAAAATGAAGCCCAAGTGGTTCTTACGGAATTCGGCCAAATTCTTTTCTTTCATCCCTGATATCTCTTTACCATCGATCGTAATGGTGCCGTTGCTGATTTTATCGATTGAGGAAAGGACATTCAGCAAAGTTGTTTTTCCTGAACCGGAGGCACCCATGATACTTACGAATTCACCTTCTTGTATGCTTATATCAAGACCCTTTAATACTTCTTGTTTATTGAATTTATTACCATAGCTTTTATGGATTTTTTTCGCTTCTAATATATTCATTTGGATACACTCCTTTTTTTCTATATCCTCATTATAAAAGGCCATGTATTTCTTTTCCTTCGTTTGGACGAACAAAGAATAAAAGCATGTGACACTTTTGTCACATGCTTGTGATATTCACGAAATCATTTCTTTTTGGGAAGGTCAAGGTAACGGTCGTCCCGGTTCCAACCTCTGATTTCACATTAATGGAGATGAACAGGGGTTCGGCCGCATTCTTGGTTAAATATAGACCCATGCCGGTTGCCGCACTGTCACGGTGATTTGTCGTGGATGTAAATCCTTTGTCAAATATGCGGGATAAATCCTTTGGGTCAATGCCCCGTCCAGAGTCTTGCACTTCCAGAACCGTTTGGCCGGCTTGCTCATGGCTATATATCATGATATCTGAATTTTCACTGTATTTAATGGAGTTGGTCAAAAGCTGCCTCATGATGAAGGCCAGCCACTTGGCATCACTAAGCACTTCGGTTACATCCAATTGGATGTCGAAGCCGATTCCTTTTTGCATGCACCATGACCGCAGCGTTTTAATCTCATCAAAGATTATTGTTTCCAAATCGGTTTTCTCTATATACAAATCATTTTCGATGAAAGGCATGCGCCTTTGATGGAGCTGCTGATCAAGAAGAAGATGAATGCGCAGCCACTCATAGGTCAAGTGTGATTTCAGCAATTCATCATCCAAGCGGTCAATCATTAAATGCATCGCCGTCAATGGTGTCTTCACTTCATGAATCCAAGATAATAATTCATCCTTCTCCTGCTCTAAAGTCATTTGACCGGTTGCTGCGGATCGCTTCAATAATTCGGTTTGGTTAATGATGCAGTTTTCTATGATTCTTTCGAAAGGGCTCTCTGGTTCGGCTATATTCGTTATATCCAGGTTGTCTTCCCGTGCTTCTAAACTTTTATAAAAGTAGGTTTCCTTTTTATAGCGAAAAATCAAAAACATACTGAACATGAGCAATGATAAAAAAACAATATACAGTATTGGCTTTAACGGAATGGCCGAATCAAGGTAAGCGACAAAGATAATGAATAGATGAAGAAGTATGTAGAATATGATCCAGCTGAACCTTTCCACGAGATATTTCCTGATCATGCATTTGCCTCTTCCACGGCGATATAGCCCTGTCCGACTTTGGTTTCGATAAAATGCCCTAGACCTAGTTCATCCAACCTCTTTCGTAAACGGTTCACATTCACTGTAAGGGTGTTATCGCTTATGAAACGTTTGTCATCCCATAAACTGTTGATCAATTCTTCGCGGCTTACGATCTTGTTTTTCTGTTCAATGAGCTTTTTCAAGATGAAAATTTCATTTTTCGTCAATTCGATTGTGCCCGTCTCGGCCGAAACCGTGTTCTTCTCGTAATCCACGGTGGCGCCGCACCACGTTTTCAATTCGATCTTTTCCGTATTGTAATTATAGACACGGCGAAGGGTGGCCTGTATCTTCGCGATGAGTACATCGAAATGAAAAGGCTTCTGGATGAAATCATCAGCTCCAAGCTGCATGGACATCACCATGTCCGTAGGATGATCACGTGATGATAAAAAGATGATGGGAACATTGGAATGGGCCCGGATCATTCTGCACCAATGAAATCCGTCAAACTTCGGCAACTGTATATCAATGATGACCAAATCAGGTTTTATGTCCGTGAATTCCTGAACCACTTTACTAAAATCGCCGATTCCGTAAATATCATAAGACCATTGCGCCAATCTATCTTTAATTTCATTGAATAACGTCGTATCATCTTCTATCAATAATAGTTTAAACAATGGGTTCACCGCACTTTCCAGCTTTTTCTTAAAAGTATATAGTAAAACCTTTATAGGTTCTAGAGGAAGGGAGGGACAAGGGAGGTACAGCCTGCTGGTTGTGTGTAAACCATTATTATATTAAAATTGGCATAATGAATGGAGGAAGTGAATTTATGCCTGATTTTCCTAATTGCCCTGCATGTGATTCAGAATATACATACGAAGACGGCAGTCTTTTAGTTTGCCCGGAATGCGCCCATGAATGGACGGTGGAAGCGGAAACGGAAAATGGTGATCAAAAGAAGGTCATCAAAGATGCTAATGGAAATGCCTTGAACGATGGTGATACCGTTACGGTAATCAAGGATCTTAAAGTGAAAGGGAGCTCATCCGTCTTAAAAATGGGCACTAAAGTCAAAAGCATCCGTCTAGTTGATGGAGATCATGATATTGATTGTAAGATAGATGGTTTTGGTGCAATGAAATTAAAATCCCAATTTGTTAAAAAGGGGTAATGATAAAAAACGGCCTAATCCATTGATTAGGCCGTTTCTTTAGATTACATCTTAATAAACTTTGTCACCGTTAAAGATTGAATTCTTAACGACCACATAATCCACATTCCTTATGGCTTCCAACTTGGTACCGCCTGCATATGAAATGGATGACTGAAGATCTTGTTCCATTTCCTTCAACGTATCTTCCAAAGATCCTTTGTGCTCGACAAACATCTTTTTGCCTTCAACGTTTTTCTTTTCACCTTTTTGGAATTCAGAAGCTGAACCAAAGTATTCTTTAAAGGCCTTTCCATCTTTCTCGATCGTTTGACCTGGAGATTCTTCATGTCCGGCAAATAGTGAACCGATCATGACCATTGAAGCTCCGAATCTAACTGATTTGGCAATATCACCGTTTGTGCGAATGCCGCCGTCAGCGATGATTGGCTTGCTTGCCGCTTTTGCACACCAGCGAAGTGCAGCTAATTGCCAGCCGCCCGTTCCAAATCCAGTCTTGATTTTAGTGATGCATACTTTCCCTGGTCCAATGCCCACCTTTGTAGCATCCGCACCGGCATGTTCCAATTCACGTACCGCTTCAGGAGTTCCCACATTTCCTGCAATGACAAAACTTTCAGGTAAATGTTTTTTAATATGCTGTATCATTCTTATCACGGCATTGGAATGTCCGTGCGCAATATCTATCGTAATGTATTCAGGAACAATGTTGTCATTCGATAATTGTTCGATGAATCCGTATTCTTCTTCTTTAACGCCGACACTGATGGAAGCGATCAATTCTCTTGAATGCATGTCTTTAATGAAAGCCAGTCGTTTTTCTGGTTCAAAACGATGCATTACATAAAAGTAACCGTTTTCAGCCAAGTAAATGGCAATCTTTTCATCAATGATCGTTTGCATATTGGCAGGTACTACAGGTAACTTGAATGTATGTTTACCTAAAGTAACGGATGTATCACACTCAGAACGGCTATTTACTACACATTTTGCAGGAATTAATTGAATATCTTCATAATCAAACACGTTTTCCATGTTATGCACCTCTATATACGAATATTTTTGTCTTTTTTAATAAAAATTGTTCGCCCATTAGGTAATGTACATCATTTTTGACAGTAAGTCAAAATTTTAATTGGTTTTGTTCTGATTTTATTTCAATTTGATGGAAAATCCAACAGAATGGGAGCTGAAAAGGATGAATGAACATGTTACTTTGGAACGTTGATTTCCATTTCAGGCTTTCGCTTTCCGCGGGCGGGCGCCTCCTAGGCACGCCTGCGGGGTCTCCCATGCCAAGCTTCCCCGCAGGAGTCTCGAACACCCATTCCAATCAACTTTGTTTGAAATTTAGGAAAACTCCTTTTGCCAATAGTTTTTTGTAGGTTTGTAAAATAGAACCGTTGATTTCCACTCCAGGCACTCGCTTTCCGCGGGCGGTCGGGGAGCCTCCTCGTCGCCTTGCGCCTGCGGGGTCTCCCCTAGACACGCTTTTCCCGCAGGAGTCTCGCGCCTTTCGTTCCAATCAACTGGAATTTTCTAAAAGAAAAACCAGGCTGGTACATTCCGAACCATGTTTAAGACCAGTTTATCCTTCATGTTTTTTCCTGTACTCCTTATGGGATGGAAGAAATGTGCGACACTCCTGCGGAATAACGGGCTAGCCGAGAACCCGGAGACGTTTACTTTGATACGGCCTGGCAGCCAGTCGGCGGAATGGGAGCGCATTTCTGAAATCAACTGGAATTTTTTTGTCTACTGCTTGAAATACTTAAGTATTTTCACCAATCGGGACGACTTTTACACCTTTACGTTTTTTTACATCATCTTAACGTTGACCGGCATGGCACTAAGTTAAAATGAAAATGGGAAACGAATAAGAATGGGGGGATTGGCATGAAGGTTGAATTACATTGTCATACGAACGTTTCAGATGGTTCCAGTTCTTTTGAAGAACTATTGGAGGTTGCAAAAAGGGAGAGCGTTGGCCATTTAGCGATTACGAATCACGATACAACCATGAGATTGCAAGAGATGGTGGAACGGGGTAAGGAGATAGGAATTGAAATCATCCCTGGTATCGAAGTATCCGGTTATGACTTTGCAAGAGGAAGGCGTGTACATATTTTGGGCTATTTTGTTGAGCCTGGTCATAAGGCCCTTGAGGATTTATGTAATCCAATGATTGAAAAGAGGAATGCAGCTTCTGAAAAAATGGTGGAACGGCTGATTCATGCAGGTTATCGAATAACTTGGGAACAGGTATCTAAATTCAGGGGAGGAACCGGTGTTTATAAACAGCATATTATGCTGGCGCTTCGGGAATCGGGGTATACGGATTCTATCTATGGGGATTTGTATAGAAAAATCTTCAGCCGCGGCCAAAATGGGGAAGAGCCGGGCATTGCCTTTATTCCTTTGGAGTATGTGGATGCCATACTGGCTGTGAAGGCGATTCGTGCTGCCGGAGGCGTCCCGGTCCTTGCTCACCCTGGACAATACGGGAGCTTCGAAATTATCCCTGATCTTGTAAAAGCAGGGCTTGAAGGGATTGAAGTTCTTCACCCGCATCATGGTCATGCAGAAGAGGAAATAGCGATTTCTTATGCAGATCAATATAATCTCATTAAAACAGGAGGATCCGATTTTCATGGGGATTATGGGAAAAAGCCGATTCGGCTTGGCAGTATGAGCCCTGGAACGGAATGTGTGAATGCTTTGAAATTAAGGAAAAAAAGCATGGCCATCAATGATGTGGTATTGAAAAATATAGACCTATGAAACCAGGAACTTTGCTGTGAAAGCGGCATGCTTACATGCTGGGTTATGAATTTGAGAATGAACATGCAAGGTATTGTATGTAAAAGGATCGACAAAAATAAGTACTTCCTTTCGTTCTGGTAATTGACCAGGACTTTTTTTTTACAAGAAAACCATGATAGCTTCATATTTACTCATTACACTGACAGTAACAAGGAAATTATATGTAAAGGGGGATTTTTGTTGGCGGAAAAAAAGGTCTTTAAAATTGTCAGGCTTAGGTTAATGGCCGATTTCCCGATCGCTCTTCATACATCTTTTGTAGCAAAATCAACATTTCCTGAAATAGAAAAGGACGGTCCGGATATACCCACCATGTTTCAATATTATCGGCAGCTTGGCTTTGTAGAGTTCGGATCCAGCAGGAGCACGCTGAATGTGTTTTTCCCCACTCTTTTCGAACGGGATATTTTGCAGTGTTCAAGTTTGATTCCACTTTTGCAAGTGGAATCATTATGCCGGGATAAGCGGAGTAATATCGATCGAATTCACTAGTAAATAATGCAATGAATTCACGAGTAAAAGTACGAAACTCACGAGTAAATGCCCCGAATTCACGAGTAAAAGTACGAAACTCACGAGTAAATGCTCTGAATTCACGAGTAAAGGTACGAAACTCACGAGTAAATGCTCCGAATTCACGATTCAAGCACGAAATTTGAATAGTGTAGCCAAGAAGCGGAGCGAATTGGTGGCAGATCGTGATCCAAGTCATCATTCCATCTTCGATCACTTATATCATTTCGTGGACGTGCATGCGCTTTGAAATCAATTTTGCAGTGGCAGGTGCAGGAGGAATCGGCTTCGATATGTACATGGCATGTGGATTTTACTTTGACTTGAGTGAAATGGATCAATCACTTATTTTATCCTGATCATCGCAATCTGTCTTGAAATCTTCGCAACACAAATCAAAAGGAAACTAAAAGTATCATCTGGATACTAAAATGCTGGCTAGGGAAATATGGACTCTGCCAATCCATCAACTTGGTGCAGCCCCCAACAGTCACGTTAATTTCATAGCATGCATGAAAAAAGACCACAAATGACGTGGTCTCTTTATTTTGTTTGAAAATGGCTGTCTGGTGTCATTGTCATGAAGGCTTATATAAGGGAGGACTTTATTTCTTGAATCTGTTTGATATGCCTTTGTTCATGTAAGGATAATAACTCAATCCATTGATCCAATGAGAGGTCCCCGAACAGGGGATGTTTGGCTTTCTTTCTATTTAACAAGATACCTGAATCCATATCATAAAGAACCTGTAATAATCGATCCCTTGATTCTGCCAGCAAATCCACGAGGCTCGATAATTGAAATGGGGTTGAAGAGGGTGAAATGACCTCAGGGGATGAGAATTTCCTTGTTCTATCAGTAACGAAGTATATGTTTTTTTGAATGATATTATTAAAATCCCTTTCCCGAATGCCATTTGCTATAACTTCTGTAAAAACCTGTTCCGTAAGATATAAATGATGGCAAATTTGGGCGATGTTCCATACTTCAGGCACAGGCTTATGGTGGAGCGTTTTTTCATCCAACTCCGTAATTTCCTCAATTAATTGTTTTCTTGATTCAAATAGCAAATCATACTCGATATAATTCATGAGAACTCCCCTTTTGTGACACCCCATATGAAAGCATCACTGAATTTTTTGAAATAGGAAAAACCAAAGGGATATCTGATTGCATAAAGAATGCATAAAAACTACGGAGAAAACACCTGAATTAAAGTGGATTCATGATGAATGAAGGAGTGTGACACTATGTTTTAAAAGCATGGTTTCGATTTAATGAAGAGTGTAAAAAGATACCTCTTATAGTACAACGAAAAGGCATGCTTCATTGGTATTCATAATTTTGAGGAAGAAATGCAGAGCTGAAGTCAGTTCTGTATTTCCAGGGACTACATTTTATCCGGAGCTTTGATACCCTATCATGCCTATGCAAAAAAGTTGAGTTTATGCCTGCTTAGTATGTTGCATCAAGGGCCTCCGCTAATGAACCGAAAAATGAAGCTGGCATTCAAAGGGAAAAGAATCCAAGGAAGCCGGAGCATCGGAATTTATTATATCTGAATTATAGCACAGTTAATATTTTCCTAGAAATGATTATATGAAAAAGACGGAAGTTTTCCACAGGGACTTTTGACTTTTTATATTATCTAGAGAAAAGTTGCTAACGCAATGGGAAGCTTATAAACTGAAGGTAAAAAAATCAACCAGGATTGGATGGTGAATGCAATGGCTAAAACAATAGTTGAAAAACTGAATTTACATAAATATGAACGGGTGGCAGTCCTGAATCAGCCTGCCGGGGCGGATTATTTAGCAGAGCTGCCGGATTACGATACAAGGCTTAATGAAAGTGCCTATGATCTTATATTTGCCTTTGTATTGGATATGGATTCCTTAAAGAGAATCGTGGATAAGGTGATCGGGAAGAAACATTTGAGTAAAAATGGCTATATTTATTTGGCGTACCCGAAGAAGGGGAATAAAGAATATGCTTCATATATTCATCGTGATGATCTGATGCAGGGCCTTGATGCGGATGATGAAGGGTATGTTGGCTCGAGTGACCTGAAGTTTGCGCGTATGGTTGGGTTGGATGATGTCTTTACGGTAGTCGGACTGAAAGAAGATTCAAAAAATAGAAACCGTCCATCTACCAAAGCAAGCCAATCAGTAGATGATTATATCGGCATGATTTCTGAAATTGAGAAGGATTTGCAGGATTCCCCTGATTTGCTTGCGTTCTATCAATCACTTACGCCAGGGTATCGCAAGGATTGGGCCCGTTATGTGTATAGTGCAAAACAAGAGGCGACACAAGTGAAACGGCGCCAGGAAATGAAAACGATTTTAGGAGAAGGTTACAAGAGCAGGGATCTATATCGAAGGAATAAATGAGGGTGGGAAATGTCTTCCATTCTCTTTTTTTTCTGTACTGTTAATCCTATCAAAAGCATATACTAGACCGAATCCAAACTTAAATCGTAATAATTATGATTTGTGAGGTGGTTAAATATGCTTTTGAAACGTTACACGGGAAATTTGCTGTTATTGATTCTGCTGTTTTTGCTGCTGGCATTCTTTTTTCTAGGCGATGTGTTCATTCCCAAAGCGATTGATTTCTCCGACTACCCGATGCTTCACTCTGTGTTCGTCGTGTTTTTGGGATTGTTTTTAGAATCGATTCCTTTCCTGTTCCTGGGGGCCATTGCTTCATCATTCATCCAGTTGTTCATCAGTGAAGAAATCATTCAGCGGATGATACCCAAAAGACCCCTGACGGCCATTTTTGCCGCGATTGCGGCGGCGCTGATCATTCCGGTTTGCGAATGTGCAATCATCCCGGTCGTCCGGAGATTGATTCAAAAGGGTGTCCCGGTCCATGCAGGTGTGGTCTTGCTCGTAACAGCCCCAATATTGAATGTCATCGTGTTTGGCTCAACTTATTATGCATTCCAAAATAATCCGTCCATTCTATATGGAAGAATCATCCTTTGTGTCCTGACGGCCATAATCGCCGGTTTATTCATTCATATATTCAGCACAAAAGATGTGGTGAAAGAGGACAAGCTGGAACTGGTACAAGGGCATGAACATGATATTCAGTCCAGTAAATGGACAAGCTTCATTGATCATACTTCGCAGGAGTTTTTTATGGTCGGCCGATACTTTATCATCGGGGCCTTGTTTGCCAGTGTATTTCAGGTATTCCTGGATCGGTCGGTAATGGCCGATATTGGTCAGGCGCCAATAAAAGGCACGGCGTTGATGATGGGAATTGCGTTTGTGCTTTCACTCTGTTCATCAGCTGATGCATTCGTTGCGGCCTCCTTTTCCCATAGTTTTCTGCCAGGCTCCATACTGGGATTCCTTGTATTTGGTCCCATGCTGGATCTGAAAAATGTTTTGATCATGATGTCCTGTTTTAAACGGAGCTTCGTCGTCACGTATGTCCTGCTTATCTTCGCAGTCGTCTTCAGCCTCTGCCTGATTGCAGGCAAGTTGATCAGTAAGGGGGTCTTCTGATGAAACGTTATTTTATCCAAAGACTTGAAGGATTGCTGCTGCTGGGATTGGGCCTCATGATCTTTAAATTGTATGTTTCAGGATATTTAACGAAATTGATTGCACCCAAGATGGTCCCATATGCATTGGCGGCACTTTTCGCTTTTTTATTGATCAGCTTTCTCCGAATGAAAAAACAAAAGCAGGGTGAACAACATTGTGATTGCGGATCGAATGGGGAGTCTTCGGTCCTGAAATATAGTTTGTTCTTCCTTCCGATTCTCCTGGGCTTCATCCTGACCGATTTTACATTGAGCGGGGAAGTGCTGGCGAAAAGGGGGATGGCGAAGCAGCAGGCACAGATGGTAAGTTCATATGATTCAGGGAAACATGCGAATGGGGAGAAAATCTCCGTAACCGATGATAATTATTTTGAAGTACTGGATGATTTACTGAACAACCTCGATACGATCGAGGGGAAGGAAATAGAGATTTCGGGGTTCATATACCGTGAGGATACATTTACGAAAAAACAAATGGCCATCTCCCGCCTCTCCATGTCCTGCTGTGTGGTCGATGCGACGTTATACGGGTATATGGTCAACGGGAACGTGGAAGGAATGAAGACGAATGATTGGTATACGATTACAGGGACATTGAAAAAAGGTAGCTATAAAGGGGAACCCGTACCGGTGATCGATTTAAAGGAGTCGAAGAAAATAAAGGCACCGGAAGAAGCTTATTTATATGAAAATGTACAAATCATTCAGTAGAATTGGAAAACCCGGTAAAAGGATGTTTTGCCGGGTTTTGGTGCCGAAAGGGGGATTTTATTTTGCGGAAACCGGAAACGTACGTAAAATCGTGCGCTGCGGGCGGAAAATCGAGAAACGGCGCATTTGTTCGGGAGCACGTAACATAGTATAATGGCCTTACCATGGATAAGAGTGTAAGGGGGGATAATCTTGTCTTCAAGTAATCGAAACAATCAAATTGGACCGCCGCGGTTTGCCATTGCCGTTCACTCTTTGGTTTGGCTCGCACAAAGCGAAAAGCTCCTGACAAGTTCGGCAATCGCCTTAAAGGTGAAGTCACACGCCACTTTTTTAAGAAGGGTGATGGCACAGCTTGCAGCTGCGGGGATCGTCGAAACAAAGGAAGGACGGGAAGGCGGTTATAGTCTGAAGGTGCCTGCCTCTCAGCTTACTTTGGCGGATGTGTATCAAGCGGTACGGCCCGAATGTCTCGTTTGTATGGAAACGAGCGAATGCGGTGAGGTCGGGAAACAGCTGGATACGGCTTTGGAGGAAATCATGAACGAAGCCGAAAAGGAAACATTGCGCCTGCTAAAGGGCTATACATTGGAAGAATTCATGAAAAAAGTCGATTTCACCAATTTTGAAAATGAGTGTCTGGGCTAATATCCTTGCAAGAGGGTACCCAGGATTATATAATGTGCTTAATGCGATTGCATTTGAAATGAGGAGGTATTTACATGAAAGTGGAAATTTGGTCGGATTATCAATGTCCGTTCTGTTATATAGGTAAGCGCCGGTTCGAAGAGGCTTTAAGGCAGTTTGAAAATAAAGATCAGGTAGAGGTCTCCTTTCGCAGTTTTGAGTTGAACCCAGAGGCTGAGCGGGATATCAATATGACTCAAAATGAAATGCTGGCCAAGAAATACGGTATGTCTCAAGCACAGCTGGAAGCGAACAGCCAAAACCTGACTCAACAGGCTAAAGAATTGGGACTCGATTATCACTTGGACAAAGTGGTCTTAACGAATTCGTTCGATGCCCACCGCTTGATGCACTTTGCTGCATCAAAAGGTAAAGAGAAAGAAATGAATGAACGCCTATTTAAAGCTTACTTTACGGAAGGCAAACATATTGGCGATCACGCTACATTGGCAAGTTTGGCTGAAGAGGTTGGCCTTGAAAAGTCCGAGACGGAGTCCATGCTGACAGGAACGGCATTCACGGCAGAGGTTAGGGGAAATGAGCAAGAAGGAAGCCTGCTTGGCATTACAGGAGTCCCATTCTTCGTCATTAATCGGAAATATGGAATCTCCGGCGCCCAGCCAACGGAAGCATTCCTCGATACGCTAAAAAAAGTATGGGCTGAGGAAAATCCGCTTACGATCGTGAATGATCCAGCAACAGGCGACGCTTGTACGGACGGTTCTTGTAACGTAAAGGAAAAATAGAAGGTGAAGAAGGAGGCCCCAAACTGGGGTCTCCTTTTTCTTCTTAAGGCTCTTTTCGTAAAGATTGTTGTTTTTAAAACGAAACCATTTAAGGTTGATTGGAGCGGAAGTGCGAGACTCCTGCGGGAGCAGCGGGACAGGTGAGATCCACAGGTGTTTACGCCGAGGAGGCTCACCGCCCGCCCCGCGGAAAGCGAGCATCTGGAGGGGAAATCAACCACACCTCACTATTTGGTAAATAGCAACAAAGTATGTGAAAACAGCCTTTCTTAAAAAGGAAATGTCATGTATGGCAAAGAATATAGTGTACAGGATGGCTTTTCCAAAAAAAGTCCGAAATGAAAGGGAGTTAAAGTTGTATATAATGATTGGAATACTAGTCTTCGTGATTGCATGTGCAGTAATTGCCAAACTAATTTCCTATAAATATTGGACATGTATTTATACAGCATTCGGGAATGAAAATTATTATAAGGCGGTTGCGAAATTGGAAAGGGAAGGGATACCCTACAAAACGAAAACGCCTATGAATTTAGGCACTGAAAACTTCCAGAATCGTCATGAAACCACTCAATATGATGTTTTTGTAAAAAAGGAACAGGAGCATATTGCCCAAAGGGCGATAAATAAGAATTAACAAAAAGTTAAATCGTTGAAAATCGCTGTCCTGAAGGCAGCTTTTTTGTATTGACTGAAAAGATAGATGAGGGAATTGAAGCAGGCCATGTTTTGCTTTTTTGGAAACTCACGAGTATTTACTAGAAACTGACGAGTAAAAGCTCGAAACTCACGAGTAAAAGCCGAAAACTGACGAGTAAAAGCTCGAAACTCACGATTATTTGCTCCAATCTCATGAGTAAAAGCCCCAAACTCACGATTATTTGCTCCAAACCCATGAGCGCGGGACTTATGAAAAGCAAAATGCTGCTCTTCCATCTTTCCGCTGAATTCATATAAGATAAAAGAAAGAAAAAGCGTTGTTTTTGATATGGAATCCGTTTTTTATAGTTTCAAAGACTGAAAATTTGTATAATGGGTGAGATGGATTTAATTGAATGTACATATAGGAGGGGCATGGATGAGTAAGCTTGATGGCAGGACCGTTGCTTTATTGGGGGCGCGGAAGACGGAAGAACTTAGTAAAATCGTTCAAAATCTTGGGGGAGTCCCGGTTGTTCGCCCGGCACAGGGGACGGTTTTCCTTGATGATTCCCATTTGGAAGAGGATGTCACCCGGTTGATGGCAGGGGAGTTCGATTGGATCATTCTCACGACGGGAGTGGGAACGGAATTATTATATAAAACGGCAGTGAAGATGGAAGCGGGAGATCGTTTCATAGAGGCTTTGCAGTCTATGAAAATTGCAGCTAGGGGCTATAAAACGGTTAATATGCTGAAAAAGCTTGGCCTGCAGCCATTAATCCGTGATGATGATGGCAGTACGGCAGGGCTTGTTCGCAATCTGGAAGGCCATCTGCTTGGAGGTGTAAAGGTCGCTTTGCAGCTTCACGGCGATCCGGCGCCTCTTTTGATGAATTGGCTGGATGAACAAAAAGTGGAACATAAAGAAATCCTGCCATATGAACATATAGCGCCTGAAAAAGAAACGATGCAGCAGCTGATCCAAGAAATCCTTGAAGGCAAAATCGATTCGGTTGTGTTCACGAGTGCACCCCAGCCGCGAAATTTAATGAGATTTGTCCGTGAACAAGGCGTGGAGGATAAGATAGTCGGCCTGTTTGCATCAGATGTAATTGCTCTTGCGGTCGGAAAGGTAACGGCGCAGGTGGTGATCGATGAAGGGATCGATCGGGTCATATATCCTGAAGATCAACGGATGGGCAGTGCAATGGTGGAGCTGGTGAAATATTATCAGGGAATGGCAAGCAGATAGGGGTGAGTGCGGCATGACCAAGGGCAAGGTTTATTTTGTTGGTGCAGGTCCGGGTGATGAAGGCCTGATTACCGTAAAAGGCCAAAAAGCGATTGAAAAAGCGGATGTCATTTTATATGATAGATTGCTAAATCCCAAGCTGTTGGAGGCTGCCGCCTTCGATTGTGAATTGATATATTGTGGCAAGACACCTTATACTACTGGCAACAGCCAAGGGGAAATCAATGAGCTGCTTGTTTCCAAAGCACTGGAAGGGCATCGGGTCGTCCGTTTGAAAGGCGGTGATCCTGCCGTTTTTGGAAGAGTCGGGGAGGAAGCGGAATCGTTGAAAGATGAGGGAATCCCATTCGAAGTCATTCCTGGGGTTACGTCCAGCATTGCTGCATCCATGTACGCAGGAGTCCCCGTCACACATCGGGATTACGGACGTTCTTTTGCGATGGTGACGGGCCATGACCAAACGAAGAAGGATATAGATTGGAATGGGCTTGTGAGTATAGATGCGGTTGCCTTTTATATGGGTGTAGCCAACCTTCCGTCTATCCGCGAAAATTTGATCAATCATGGAAAGCCGGGGAATACACCGGCACTCGTCATTCAATGGGGCACTTATGGAAGACAGGAAAGTGTCGAGGCGACCTTGGATGATATCGTCGAACGGGTAAGTGGAAGGTCGCTTGGCAATCCTGCAATCACCTTGGTCGGGGATATCATTTCACTAAGGGGAAAACTGCAATGGTTCGAAAGGAAGCCGCTTTATGGACAACGGTTTTTAGTTGCCCGGACGGGGACGGCAAAAAGTGCTCTGGCGGAAGCCCTGTATGAACTTGGCGGCGAAGTCATCGAGTTTCCTAAATGGAATGCGGCAAAAGTGAAAATAGAAGAAAGTCAGCTGCTCGCTTTTCTTTCATATGATCGAATTCTCTTCACTTCGCCTGAAAGTGTCCATGGATTCTTGGATTCACTCACTGAACAAGCTATTGATTTCCGCCGGATTTCTTCTAAACTATATGTGTTATCAAGGAAATCGAAAAAGGCTTTGCAGCAACGGGGTCTGACGGCCGAGCTCAAATCCGGGATGCCGGAAGCCGGAACACTGTTAGTTGTTGGGGATCGAGACAGGGAATTTAGAGATCCTGCACACGGGGACGGAGACTATATTCAAACAATCGCTAAATTTGTCGATGAAAGATTTCTTGAAATCTTTCCGAGAATGCTTGATGGGAAAGCTGTAGGAACGGTATTATTTTCAAATCGGCATTCAGTCGATATGCTGATGCAATATGGGAACAAGGCAAACGTGGATGTTGAAGCGCTGCTAAAACAAGCCTCCATCGGGGTGATCGGGGAAAGTACCGGCAATAGACTTCAAGACTATGGATTTACATCTGATATGATGCCGAAAGAACCGTCTGTCGAACAATTGGTGGATTTGATCGTGAATAGGAATATTTTTTAGGCTCTGATAAAAACAGAGTCTATTTCCTTTGGAAGGCTTCGTTGTTCACCTTCTATATATTGTTGGCGTTCAGTGTTAGTGCCAATCGTGTTATCATTTAATTACGGAACATCACGGAGTATGAAAAGCCCTCACTTACTGCTTTTATTGGCCGGAATTCATTCAAAGGCAGGAGGTGACTTCATGTTTAATATTGGCGATATTTTATGGCAATTTTTCTACCTTGCCCTCCTTGTTCTGTTATTCGTTATGGTTGTGAAGGCGGTCCGTTTCTTTATAAAGCATATGACAAAAATGAATAACCTGGATAATAAATGAGATGAATTACATGAACGATTGAAAAAGAAGGATGAATGAAGGCGAGGCAGGGGTGGGCATTAAACGGAATTGGACGAATTCACCAAATGGACACTCAATTTTGAGGAGTAAGGAATAAAAGTCTTTTATTCCTTCACAGATTAGGTATTATATATATGTGACTTTTCCAGGGAGGCGAAGTAAATGAAACGGACATGGGAATACGCATTAAGTATCATAGGCGTGAGTATCGCCGCGATTTTTTTAATCGTGACGATCATAGCGGCCGTTTATCTCAACAGTATCGATTTGAAAGAAATGATGGACTACTCATTAATGACAGATTCTGAGTTTTCCTCGTCTGAGGTAGATATGTCAATCAAGTTATTCATGGGCATGCTTTGGGTGGGGATCATATCGCTGTTC
The DNA here is from genome assembly GCF_018613455.1 of Bacillus sp. ISL-78. Classification (NCBI taxonomy): domain Bacteria; kingdom Bacillati; phylum Bacillota; class Bacilli; order Caryophanales; family Bacillaceae; genus Bacillus; species Bacillus sp. ISL-78. The sequence continues at coordinate 69,624 of NZ_JAGGQC010000026.1, read as the reverse complement.
ATTGCCCTGGCAGGCGGTTTGATCGCTATCTTTCTATTAAAGGGCGGCAAGGCGAAGGGAGCCGGAATCTTATTGATCATTACGGGCATTCTGACGATCTTTCATGTTTGGCCGCTTATCTTCTTCATCATACCGGGTATCATGTGCCTTGTAAGGAAGCCGAGGGAAACGGTGGAAGTGATCGAATGATCCGGCATCATACATAGTTTTGTGATTGAAAACAAAGGAGCTTTTCCGATAATCCGGGTAAGCTCCTTTTATGCCGTAAGGATATTTTAGGAGGAAATACCCTATTATACCTGAAATCACCAGTCTATCATGTTACTATTATTATAGATTCAAATATAAATAGACTGGAGTTCGATCGATGAAGATACCTTTAATGAAGATTGGGGCACTGACCTGTTTAACACTCGGTTTGTTCAATGGACACGCTTTTGCGGAGTCTGGAATAATCAATGCGTGTTCATCATTCGGTGAGATTCAATCAAATGTAAATCCTTCTCATAAGCAGATCAACTGCTTACTGACGAATGCGGCAATAGAGGCTGAAATCCCCCCTGAAGTGGTAAAAGCGGTGGCTACGCAGGAAAACGGGGATTGGAGGCAATTTAATGAGGACGGTAAACCGATTATATCCGGCGATGGCGGCATCGGTCTAATGCAGCTTACCAATAAAAGTGGGTATGACCAGAAAAAGCTGGAAAATGATATGGTCTACAATATCGGGGCTGGCGTCGAGGTACTGAGTGGCATGTATTCAAGAAGGGATTTACCCAAGATCAAAGGTGCAGGGCGCAGGGTCATCGAAAATTGGTATTTCCCTGTCATGGCTTACAATGGGACAAAACCGGTGAACAGTCCTCTTTACCAGGAAAACGGGAAAATGAATGTGAATGCGTACCAAGAGGAAGTTTTTGCTGAGATAGAGAACCAAAGTTATTTGAATGATACGAAACTGGCAAAATATCCATTCAAAACTTCTGACTTTCAATATGATCGGGACAGCACGGAAAATATCGTCTTTAAAAATCTTGAATACACCCTGACAGATCCAACGCATGACTCTGTTTATTGGTTCAGGGCAGGAGACAAAGTGGTGACGACATCGAGCGCGAATATCAGGAAAGATATAAGCACTACGGCAGGTGCAGTAACTGTTCCGCCAAATAAAAGCTTGATCATCACAGGGGATTTTGACTATCACGAATCTAAGGGAAATAAATTTGTCTTTTACCCCGTACAAACGGAAGACAAGAGTATTAAGGGGTATGTTTCATCAGCTTACATCTCCAATCGGCCATCGATTGTCAAGGATACGAATAAGCCTGTGATTTCAGGGACTGCCGGTAAAGCAATTCCAATCAACTCAACTTTCAATCCTAAAACCGGCGTAAAGGCGAAGGATGATAAAGATGGTGACTTAACGAATGTCATCCGAGTTGAAGGTAAGGTCGATACCAACAAAGTGGGCACCTATAATTTGACTTATACGGTAGCTGACAAAGCTGGGAATGTTTCCAAGGTCACAAGGAAAATAACCGTTTATGATCAAGTCACGCCTGTCATTTCAGGTGCCGGGAACAAAACCATCAAACTTAATTCTTCATTCAATCCAAAAACAAACGTGAGTGCAAAGGATAATGCCGATGGAAATTTGACTAGTAAAATCAAAGTGACGGGTACAGTCAATACGAAGAAAAAGGGGACCTATATATTGAAGTATACGGTCACAGATTCATCGAAAAATGTGGCGACAGTCACAAGAAAGATCACGATAGATGGCACCAAGCCAGTCATCTCGGGAGCCAATAGTAAAACCGTTGGCTATTATTCGACATTCAGCCCTAAATCGGGCGTATCTGCGAAAGATAACCTGGATGGCAACATGACAAGTAAAATAAAGGTGACAGGTACGGTGAATACAAAGAAAAAAGGTACGTATACATTAAAGTATACAATCACCGATTCATCGAAAAATACTGCAACAGTCACAAGAAAGATCACGGTAGACAGCACAAAGCCGGTCATTTCCGGTGCCAAGAGCAAAACCATTGCCTATAACTCGACATTCAATCCTAAATCAGGTGTATCCGCAAAAGATAATCTTGATGGAAGCTTAACAAGTAAGATCAACATAACAGGGACTGTGAATACGAAGAAAAAAGGCACCTATACATTGACTTACACAGTTACGGATAAATCGAAGAATAAGGCGGAAGTAAAAAGGAAAATCACCGTTAAATAGAAGGCCAACAAGGATTCCCTGAATAGGGGAATCCTTTTTTTGATGTCTGAATGTGTTTGTCTGAAAGATAGGCATATATAATAGTAGAAAGTGTCCTCAAGGGTGGAGTGGGTATTGATAAAAATGTTATAATTGTAAAAACATGTAATGATAGTGATCTGAAGGGGGATTGTTTATGGGCAAAGAACACGGGCATGTGAACTGGATGGATCAAATTTTTAAGGAATATGAAAGAGAAGGCGAGCTGAAGAATAATCCTGGCTTTGGTAAACCGCTTCCGGAGTCGGCGCTGTCGGGAAATATATATGACAACTTCTTGACGAAGGCCAAGGATGCCGGCTTCCTTCCGCTTTGGATAAAATGGCAAAAAGAAATTCGCGAAGAGCTAGCCGAATTGGTTCGATTGAAAAAATGAATGGAACTGAATCTGAATTAATGAAACGAATGGGTGAAATAAATGAGAAAGTCCGTACATATGATGCGATTTGTCCAACCAAAATGCAGCGGAGGGAAATAGTGATGGAAAGCATCGAAATCCAGTATGAAAAATGGAAGTAAATGATAATGTGTAAAATGTGGGTGTTTGTATGACGTGATCATGAAAGGATTATGTTATAATGGCATGAATAAAAAACAGAGAGAGGGACTTCGATTGGAAAAAAGAAAAGAAGTTTTTTCATGGATAAAAGCGATATTGATTGCAGTCATTCTAGCTTTTTTAATTCGAACGTATATTTTTGCACCGATTGTCGTGGACGGTGAGTCAATGATGCCGACTCTGCAAGACCACGAAAGAATTGTTCTTACCAAGTTTGGAACGGATATCGATAATATAGACCGGTTTGATATTGTCGTTTTTCATGCAACGGTAGATAAAGATTATATAAAAAGGGTTATCGGTCTGCCAGGTGACCATATTGAATATAAAGACGATACGCTTTATATTAATGGGAAAGCTTATGAAGAACCATACTTGGACAAATATAAGAATCAGATGACATCAGGAGTGCCGCTGACTGAATCCTTCAAGCTCGAAGATATTACAGGCAGCATGACAGTGCCGGAAGACCAGTTGTTCCTTATGGGGGACAATCGCCAAAATAGTTTGGATAGCCGTGAAATTGGCACGATTTCCGTCGATGAAATCGTGGGCAAGGCGAATCTAGTGTATTGGCCGATCAATGAAATAAAGATTGTGAAATAAGAAGAAGCGGACTCAGGTATCGAGTCCGCTTTTATTGTTGCCGATTTTCATCCTTAATGAGGAAACTGTCATACAGGTATTTCAACAAAAAACGTGTCCATTCTTCTTTTTTTTCTATTTTTTTTTTGAAAATCAACTCATCTGGGTTAAATTAGGTTATCCTATTAAAAAGAAGTAATCACGTTACCCAGGCCCGCATAAGAAAATGGATTACTTTAATAAAGGGTGCTGAGATGGAGTACTTTAGATGGATATAGTAAAAGATTTAATATCAAACTATGGTTATTTTGCGATATATGGATTGCTGGCGATTGGGATTATTGGCTTGCCGGTACCCGATGAGTTCATGATGACTTTTGTCGGCTATTTATCATCCATTTCCGTTTTGAATGTCCAGGGAGCATTCCTTGTCAGTTTCCTTGGCTCGATATCCGGGATGCTTGTCAGTTATTTCATCGGAAAAAAGGTGGGGAAGCCTTTTTTGAGGAAGCATGGTAAGTGGATCAAAATGACCCCCGCGAGGTTGGAAAAATTGGAGAAATGGTTCAATAAATACGGTCCATGGACGATTATCATCGCCTATTTCATTCCAGGAGTCCGTCACTTCGCCAGTTACATTTCCGGTATGAATGGAATGGGGAAACGAAAGTATTTTATCTTTGCAGGAGCAGGGGCATTCAGCTGGTGTTTGGTATTTACGACTTTTGGCTATTTCATCGGTGTGTTAACTTAACTCATTACAACTTACCAAATTTTTTTATTGAATCAGAAAATCCCGTTTCTGAGTATTGGAAACGGGATTTTCCATTTCCGCTTTAATTATTGAGAGGAGTATCCGCCGTCGATGACAAGCTCGGCACCAGTTACGTATGAAGCTTCATTGGATGCTAGATAAAGCACGGCATTTGCAATATCCGCCGGCTGACCCAAACGTTGTAATGGAGTGGCCTTGCATTTAGTTCACTAACTCTTTTGATTCTTCTGATTTTTGGGTCATCGGTGTTTCGATGATACCAGGGAATACGGCATTGACACGGACGCCCATGCGGCCATGTCGTGTTGCGGCAGCCTTGCACGCACCTTTTGAAGTTCAAAAGTTATATGATTAACGAGCAATAGTTTAACTCCTTCAAGAATCCGTCAAGCATTTTATTTTCCGGCTTGGGAATGCCTGTTTCTTGCTGGGGAAAAGTGGAATCGCCATAACTCCTGCGGGTTGAAAGCGATATCAATCTTTCAATCTTCAAATTTTGAAACGTAAATTATTCATATCTAATGGCTTTTACCCGTTCTATTTAAAACGATCCACAAGTAATCTTGTAGAGGCATCTCGCTGGGGGGGCACCATAAGAACAATTCTAGTGATTAAAATTGAATACTGCTATCTTTTTGTACACTTAATCAAAGTTTTATAACGGCATTCCAATTTTAACTTTTCAGAACTTTCATGTACATAGGAGGTCATCATTTTATGAATAACAGAGCATATCTTTCCTTGGCCATCCCGCTTACGATTTCGACGATGAGTACGCCCTTGCTTGGTGCGGTCGATACGGCTGTGGTTGGAAAGTTGAGTGATCCCGCTTATATTGGCGGGGTGGCTGTCGGAACGATAATTTTTAATACGATGTATTGGCTTTTTGGTTTTCTCCGGGTCAGTACATCTGCCTTCGCTGCACAAGCGGTAGGGGCAAGGGATGAAAAGCAAACCCTGATGGCCTTGATTCGGCCTTTTTTCATTGCAGCGATCATCGGTCTGCTTTTTATCGTGATCCAAAAGCCCATTTTGAATGTATCGTTAGGCGCAATCGGCCCGGAATCGGACGTTTCCGCCTTTGCCGCAGATTATTTCGGCATCAGGATATGGGGCGCACCATTTGCTCTATTGAATTATGTCATCTTAGGCTGGTTAATGGGGAAATCGAGGATAAAAACATCTTTGTTCATTCAAGTTTTCATGAACGTGATGAATATAATTTTATGCCTCGTTTTCGTTAATGGCTTTTCATGGTCTGTATCAGGGGTTGCTGCCGCTACACTGATATCAGAGATATCCGCTTTTTTACTGGGCTTGTGGGTCATCCGGAAAGCGGTTAACGTACCGGATTCTTTTTCATTCCGGGAGGGGTTCGATCGGGCTTCCTTGAAAAAAATGATGGTGGTCAACAGGGATTTATTCATCAGGACCATTTGCCTGATCACGGTTTTCAATCTTTTTACGGCCAAGGGAGCGACTTTCGGGACAGAGACCCTGGCGGCCAATGCCGTACTCATTCAAATCCATTATCTGATGGCCTATTGCTTTGATGGCTTCGCGAACGCGTCAAGTCTTCTGGTCGGGAAGGCGATTGGTTCGAGAGATATAAACCTTTATAAAAAAACACTCTCACTATCGGCGCGGTGGGGCTTGTATGTCTCGTTCATACTTGCCGCATCTTACTATCTTTTCAGCGATGAGGTCATTCTCCTATTCACGGATATTCCCGGCGTCATCGAATTGGCCCATGAATATGGACTTTGGATAGTCCTATTCCCATTCAGTGCCTTTATCGGCCTCGTTTTTTATGGAGTGTTCACCGGTGCGACTGAAGCCGTTCCAGTAAGGAACTCGATGCTTCTGGCATTAATGGCTTTTCTAATAGTCCAATTTGCAGCGGTCAGCAATCATGGCAATCATGGTTTATGGCTTGCATTCCTGGCTTTCAGTTTAGGACGTTCTTTGTTTTTAGCATTATATATCCCAAGACTGAACAGAAAAATAACAGTGTTAATGAATGACGATAGTCTGATGAAATCATCCTCTTTTTAAAAAAAGAGGGTGTTTTTTTATTTTTTAAGGAATTTTATCGGTAGTTTGATGTTAGCAATAATGCGGGAATACGAAGAATAGGTAGCAAGGCTTGGCGAATGTGGTAGGAATAGTGATAAAATGAAAAATATATATATAAAAGAGGAGTTGTCATATTTTGAGTGAATTGAATTGGCGAGAAGAAGTTGAAAAACGGAAAATGGACTTATTGCTGGACACACAAAACTTATTGAAAATAAAAAGTGTACTTGATGAAGAACACCCGACAGAGGAGGCACCATTCGGTAAAGGGGTGAAGGAAGCGCTTGATTTCATGCTTCAATTAGGAGAAAAAGATGGTTTTACTGTGAAAAATGTCGATAATGTCGCTGGTCATATCGAAATGGGGGAAGGCGACGAGTTAATCGGGATATTATGCCATGTCGACGTGGTACCCGAGGGCGATGGCTGGAGTTCGGATCCGTTTGGCGCTGAAATCCGCAATGGCCGCATATATGCCCGTGGGGCAATCGATGATAAAGGGCCGACGATGGCTGCCTATCATGCGATGAAGCTGGTCCGGGAGCTGGGAGAACCTTTGAACAAACGTGTGAGGATGATCATTGGAACCGATGAAGAATCGAACTGGCGCTGCGTTGACCGGTACTTTGAAGTGGAGGAAATGCCTTCGATCGGCTTCGCACCAGATGCTGACTTCCCGATCATCAGTGCGGAAAAAGGAATCTGGGATTTCTCGGTTATCCATCCTGCCGATGCAGGAAATGGCACGAACTCAGACGTGAATGTCATCGAGTTTTCTTCAGGTCGAAGGACGAATATGGTACCGGATTTTGCGACGGCTATTGTGGAAACGGACAAACCTGCTGAAGTGGCGGCAAACTATCAAGATTATTTGCAAAAGTATTCATTGGGGGGCCAAGCCGTTCCGCAAAAAAATCAAGTGCTGCTTGAAATGAATGGTGTCTCGGCACACGCGATGGAACCGAACAACGGGAGAAATGCAGGTCTGCATTTAGCCGTATTTTTAGCTGATCTCACTCTTGATCCGCATGCGAAAGCCTACTTCACTTTCATCAAGGATCGTTTGTTCGAAGATTCCCGCGGAAATAATTTAGGTGTAGCTTATTCGGATGAGCAAACAGGGGAATTGACGATCAATGCCGGCGTTTTCAATTATTCTAAACAAGGCGACAGCTCGATCGGTTTCAGCATGCGTTATCCGGTCACGTTTGAGTGGGAACAGCAAAAGGCGGCGCTGGAGGAAAAGCTTGCGGCATATAATTTGAAAGTGAAGACCAATTCGCATTCAACTCCACATTATGTGGACAGTGAAAGCTTCTTGATCAAGACGTTGCAGGAAGTGTACGAAGCGGAGACAGGTGATAAAGCCGAGCTTCTTTCGATTGGCGGCGGCACATATGCCCGTTCATTGAAAGAAGGCGTTGCATTTGGCCCGCTTTTCCCAGGCAGCGAAGACATTGCGCATCAGAAAGATGAATATATTGATATTGAGGATATGCTTAAGGCAACGTCCATTTATGCACGTGCCATTCATGAATTGGCTAAATAAGAGGCAAAGAGGGAGAAAGACATGGGAAAAATCATTTTAAACGGCGACCTTAAAAGCAGGTCCGAAGTAAAGGTAGATATTGAAGACCGGGGATATCAATTCGGTGATGGCGTCTATGAAGTCATCCGGGTTTATAATGGTGAACTATTTGCGGGGGACATGCATTTGAACAGGTTGATCGACAGTGCGAAGTTGATTCAGATGAAAGTTCCCTTTACCATAGCGGAAATCAAAACCCGCATGAAAGAGCTGATCGCTGAAAATCAACTGAAGGACGGTATCGTCTATATGCAGCTGACAAGAGGAGTATCTGCGCGTACACACTCTTTTCCAATTGCAGAGGTGGAACCGGTCTTTGTCGCCTATACAAAGGAAATGCCTTATACAGGTAAAATTAAGCCAGGGGTCAATGCTGTTACCACCGACGATATTCGCTGGCTGCGCTGTAATATCAAGAGTTTAAATCTACTGGGTAATATAATGGCTAAACAGCAAGCGGTGGAAGCCGGCTGTGAAGAAGCGATCCAGCATCGTGATGGTACGGTGACGGAGGGAAGTTCGTCAAATGTCTCAATTGTGGTGGATGGCCAACTTAAAACGCATCCGGCCACAAACTTGATCCTTAATGGAATTACCCGTCAGGTGATGCTGAAACTTTGCACAGATCATGGAATTCCCTATGTCGAAGAGGCCTTCACGGTCGAGGACATGATGGCAGCCGATGAAGTTCTTTATACAAGCACTAGCGTCGAAGTGACACCCATCATTAATATCGATGGCCAATCGATTGCAGCCGGGGAACCCGGTCCGATAACTCAAAGACTGCAGAAACTGTTTTCCGAGGAAATCGAGAAGCAATGCGGTTCCATTAAATAGAGAAACGCCCCTTTGCCACTAATGGCAAGGGGTTTTTTTATCTGATTAGCCGGAAGCGAGATTGCCTTCCCCGAATCCCCCGATCCGTTCATTACATCGATTTGCAATCCTCTCTTTTGACATTTTCAAAAACCAGGAATATACTTGCTAATAACCTAAAAAGTTTACCTGTTGCAACAATTTAAGTTGCGTATAAAAAGGAGTTGACATAGATATGTCCGATGTGTTGCATCAATCTTCTTCGAGAGGAATAAAAAAACTGCTTCCCTATCTAGGGCCTGCCTTCATAGCAGCTGTGGCCTATATTGATCCAGGGAATTATGCGACCAATATTACAGCCGGATCAAAATATGGCTATACACTATTATGGGTTATCTTCGCCTCCAATTTAATGGCTGTGCTAATCCAATCACTATCAGCTAAATTGGGGATAGCCACTGGAAAGAACCTTCCTGAGCTATGCAGGGAAAAATTTTCGAAAAAAACATCTTTCTTATTATGGATTCAGGCTGAAGCGGTTATAATGGCTACCGACCTGGCTGAATTCATAGGAGCCGCACTAGGGATTTTTTTACTATTTGACTTACCGTTAATCACATCTGCAATCATTGCAGCGATTGGTTCCTTTGCCATTCTGGAAATCCAGCGGAGGGGTTACCGGACATTCGAAGCCCTGATCACGGTCATGATATTTGTCGTTGTGATAGCTTTTGGCGCTCAAGTTTTTTATGCAAAACCTGACACTTCGGCCGTTGTTTTAGGACTCTTCACTCCAAAATTCGAGGGAGTGGACAGCATTTTACTATCGGCCGGTATGCTTGGAGCCACCGTTATGCCACATGCGATATACCTTCATTCCTCTTTGACTCAAAGAAGGATAGTCGGAGTAAACGATTTGGAAAGAAAAAGGATTTATCGTTTTGAGCTAATTGACATTGTCATCGCCATGTTAATTGCAGGTGCAATCAATGCCGCCATGGTAATAGTTTCAGCTGCCCTATTTTATAAGAATGGAGCACTGGTGGAGGACTTGGATGTTGCCTATCAACAATTCGGGGCCATGCTTGGACCATCAGTCGCGATGTTCTTCGGAATAGGATTATTATTTGCCGGTTTATCGAGCTCATCCGTTGGTGTAATGACAGGTGATGTTGTCATGCAAGGATTCATTAAAAGACATATTCCGATTTATTTAAGAAGGGTCATTACTACCGTCCCGCCCCTGCTCATAATATTATGGGGAGTGAATCCATCCAAAGCGCTTGTGATGAGCCAAGTGGTCCTCTCGTTTGGCATCGCGTTTGCCTTAGTGCCATTGATCATGTTTACAAGCAATAAAAAAATCATGGGCAGCCTGGTCAACCATAAAATCACCTCAAGCATCGCTTGGCTTATAGCTGTACTAATCATTGGACTGAACTTGTTCCTGCTTTATGAAACACTGTTCAGCTAACATGGAAATGGCAGGCAAGGACCGATTTTCGGTCCTTTTTTGCTGTTTTTTCGTTAATCGACCAAGCCTGAAAACTACATTCCGGACCTGCGCATGATCCGTCAGGGGCTTCATTCATAGGATGGTAGATTAGGGATATTCCTGTGGAGGGAGTAATTATTAGGAAGCCCGGGAAAAGGTATAGGCAATGGGAATTATGGTAAAATTAAAGGGAAAACAGGAAGGAATGGAAATGAACATGAATACTCATTTTTTCTTTGCTTTAGTATTGCCTGACGATATTAAGGCCTATTTAAATGCTGTTACGGAACAACTAAAGCCAGACTTTCCATTTAAGAAATGGCTGCATCCAGCCGATTATCATATTACGATGGCATTTTTGGGCAATGCTCCCGATACATTGAAAGAAGATGCTTTGGGGCGTGTGGGAAGTGAGCTTGCCAATGAGGCCTCATTCGGTTTGGAACTGGACGATATCGGCGGTTTTGGCAAGAGTGATAGTCCAAGGATCCTATGGGCAGGCGTCAAGCAGCAAGAAAGGCTTTTTGCCATTCAAAGGAAAGTCTATAATTCCTGTATCGAAGCAGGTTTTGAACTTGATAAAAAGCCGTTTAAGCCTCATATTACACTGGCAAGAAAATTCGAGGGGGATAATCCCTTTTCGTTGGAGGGCGTTCGCCAGCTGGCGAATGTGCAGGATAAGCATTTTGAAGCAGATCAGGTTGCGTTATATCAAACACATCTTGGAGCTTCCCCTTCATACGAGCAGATTTTCACGATAAAACTTCAAAAATAGAGAGTTGGGTGGTGGTCGAATGGCACAGCTCATAAAGATGCAGGATTATATTTCCCGGTATGAGCAGGATATTTATCGTTATCCTACACAATTTGCGCGGTTGAAAAAACAGCAATGGGATAAATTGAAGGCTGCTTATAATGCGGGCGAGCTAGATCGGTTGTACAGTGAACATACTGAAAGTGAAACACAGGTCAAATTTGATCCTCCTCAGGAAGATTCGAAGCGCCTGTTTAAAAAGGTGAAAGGCATATTCCTCCGGACAGGTAAACAGGATTCAGAGTCGGAAGAACTGCCGATTACGAACCACATTGAAGATTCTAATGTTTTTTCATTAAGATTTCCGTTTCAGCCGGCCAGTCTCGATGAATTAAAGCAAAACTTTTTAAATCAATTGCTTCGTTTTCAAATGAAATGGGGGAGTTCGACGCTTCGTGAAAAGTCATTTGTGGACCAATCATTCTTTTTGGATGAGAGGCTCCGCTTTTTTCTGCAGCGTTTTCCGGATACGTTTCTCGTATTATATAAACCTATCTTTCTTTTGAAAAATGCGCCTGTTGAGGTCGAAGTCATTTTATTGACCCCTGTTGATGCTTGGTGCATCACGTTTCTGGAAGCGGAAGAAGACGCTGCTTTCATTGGGTCAAGTGAACGATTCTGGGTCCGCAGGCATCATAAGCATCCTGATAAAAAGGTGCTCAATCCTATGCTTGGTGCAAATCGGATGACGAACATCGTCTCCCAGTTATTTGAGCTGTATGGAGTGAACATGCCGATTAAAAAGGTGATTTTATCCCGGAATGGATATGTCGATTATCCCGAAGCCCCTTATGATATTACGATATTGGATAAACGGACCTTCCCGGAATGGTTCGAAAGGATGCGGGCCATATCGTCTCCGCTCAAGGCACAGCAGTTAAAAGGGGCACAGGCTTTGCTTGAATATTGCCAAACTACATCCAGCCTGCGACCTGAATGGGAAGCGGAGTGTAACCAAACGGATGGAAATCAGCATGCCGCACCTTAAAGAAACGGTATATTTCATTGTCAATCCAATGGCAGGAAATGGAGAGAGTTTGAAGGTTTGGAAAAAAGCCGAGAAAATCCTGCAATCAAAAGCTGTTCCCCATGAGGTGTTTTTTACACGGGAAAAGGGTCATGCGCTAAGATTGACGAAGGAGATCCTATCAGGGACGAAGCATGATACCCGGATGATCGCTGTCGGGGGAGATGGCACGATCAATGAAATGATAAATGGCGCCATTGGTTTCCCCCACGCCATCATCGGCTCCCTTGCGGCTGGATCAGGCAATGATTATGTAAGGGGCATTCAAAAAACCGGGAGTGTGGAAGAAGCTCTTTCTTTATTTCAGGAAAATGCCTTTAGTGCCATTGATATCGGACAGTTCGAGACGAATGGTAAGATGGGGTATTTCGTGAACAGCCTGGGAATGGGCATTGATGCTGAAATTTCCGATGAAGCGGAGCGTTCCGCTCTGAAAAAATGGTTTAATTTTGTCAGAGCGGGTAAATTAATTTATCTGTTCATTTTTATAAAAAAGATAGTGACTTATAAGCCCAGCTGCATGGAATTGATCATTGATGGAGACCGGCATATATTGAAAAAGGTTTGGTTCATCGTTATTGCGAACCAGTCCTATTTTGGCGGCGGGATGAAAATTTCACCGATGTCGAAGCTGGATGATGGCAGGTTGAACGTGATTGCGGTCCATGATATTCCTTTGTTGAAATTATTGACCGTCTTCATCACCGTTTTATGGGGCGGTCACCTGAACATTAAAAATGTTGATTCTTTTTCCGGTAAAATGATAAAAATGAAGAATGAAGGGTCAGTGAAAATCCAGTCTGATGGGGAGATTGTTGGTAGGAACGAAGTAGCTGCAGTGGTTCTGAAACAGAAATTGCGCGTCATGTTACAGGGTGTTAACCGATACAAAAATATGAAATGATTTATTTGTTTTTGTTTTATGCGTATAATCGTTTTATAGTACTTGACGAAGAAACCGTTTTTCAACTAAAATTTAATTTATGGCTATTGTTTAATTGCTCAATAGCTATTTTTTTATTTCTCTAAAAATGAGGATGTTTTTAATTGCGGGTATCACCCCGATGCAAGTATATATGCAGCTTCGCCAGCAGGCGGATTTTTTATAAAACATGGACTCAAAGTAGTGGTAATACATACACTAGGTGAACGTACCCACATTTGTATGATTAAGCGAGGAAATCGAAGGTGAACCAGTTGGAACATTTATTAGGTCAGGAGTGGGATATATCCCCTGCTGGAGGAGCTACGGGAGAAGCCTTTATTGCCGAGAAAGAGGGGCAGAAGCTCTTCCTTAAACGAAATTCATCGCCATTTTTAGCTGTTCTTTCAGCTGAGGGCATTGTTCCAAAGTTAATGTGGACAAAACGCCTGGAAAATGGGGATGTAATTACGGCCCAGCATTGGATGGAAGGCAGGGAGCTATCTCAGCAGGAAATGAACAATATAAGAGTCGCAAAGCTGCTTCAAAAAATTCATCAATCCGATCCTTTGTTAAGCATGCTCAAAAGGCTTGGGAAATCCCCTTTACGACCTGAAAGTATACTTACAGACATAGAAACCGGGTTATCTTCGGATGTTACGGACATTCCGATTATCAAACAGGCCATCCATTTTTTACAGAACAATCTCCTGTTGATTGAATGCGACGAAAAAGTCGTCTGTCATTGTGATGTGAACCACAATAATTGGCTCATGACGGAAACGGACGGATTGTTCCTGATTGATTGGGACGGAGCGGTCATAGGCGATCCGGCCATTGACCTCGGCATACTCCTGTATTCATATGTCCCGAGGGAAGAATGGAATCAATGGCTTGCCCGTTACGGCAAGAAGCTTGACGCAGGCCTGGAGATGAGGATGAAATGGCACACGGTTTCACAACTTGTGCTTTCCATCCAATGGCATCATCGTAGGAAGCGGTACGAGGAAAGAAATGAATTACTGCAAAAACTGGAAGCTTTATTGATGGTCAGCTGATCAGAATTGATCTATATCATCCACCCACTGGGACAGGTCGTTCTGGTGGGTTGAAATATGTGCATCCAAATCGGCGGTACCGATGCCCGTCTGACTGTATTCGTAAATCTCCGTCAGTATCGTTTTCACATTGCTGTCAATTTCCATATTGATCATCAAGGATTTGACAAGCCTTTCAACCTGTTCACATTCAGAAACGGATCCGCAGCAGTCTGTTTGATGGTTGGTCAATATATCTTTCAATAGTGACATTTGGTGTTCATGGGAAAGCGGCATATAATACCTCTCCTTTCTTAAACATGGATTCAAGGGGTTTCCAGGTGGTACTCGCCTGCCCTTCACTTATTTATGGTGTGTTTTGCTGAAAGTTTTATACATGAAAACTACAGTGACTGTCGCCTGGATGGCCGGCAGTTTTTTTATTTGATCAGTGGGTGTTTCCTGAAAAAATCAACTTGCAGGAATCCATACACTCGTGTTATGGTTTGAACGATTATATTATAAATAGGGGTGTCATCATGCGTTTAAGAAATAAACCTTGGGCTGAAGACCGTTTGAATGATTTTCCACAATATGTAATTCAGCAGCCAGTGAGCCATAAAGGTAAATGGCATGAAGTTTTCGGAAACGATAATCCGTTATATATTGAAGTGGGTACGGGAAAAGGCCGTTTCATCACAGAAATGGCAAAGGCCCATCCTGATGTGAATTTCATTGGAATTGAAGTATATGGAAGCGTCATTGTCGCTGCATTGGACTTGCTGATTGAAGCGGATGTTCCAAATTTAAAGCTGTTGAATGTTGACGCAGCGAACTTAGGGGACTATTTTGCAAAAGGTGACGTGGATCGCGTCTACTTGAATTTCTCTGATCCATGGCCGAAATCACGTCATGCAAAACGCCGGTTAACATATAAGACCTTCCTCGAAGTATATGAAGGCATCCTGCCAGACAAAGGCGAGATTCACTTCAAGACGGATAATCAAGGGTTATTCGAATCTTCCTTGAAAAGTATTTCCGAATACGGCATGCTCTTGAAATTTGTAAGCCTTGATTTGCATAACAGCAGTTTTGAAGGCAACATCATGACTGAATATGAAGAAAAGTTCTCGAGTAAAGGCAATCGGATATACCGATTGGAAGCAATGTTCCAATAATCAACGATCGGAAACCAGGTGCACAGCATCTGGTTTTTTTTTGATTCACGGATGACTTGATTGTTATCAATTTCAATATATGGAAGCGGGTGTTAAACTATAGGCAGAGGAGGGGTAAAATGGAAACGATGCAAATAGGGGAAATAAAATTAACATGGTTGAATGGCGGTGTGACACACTTGGATGGCGGTGCGATGTTCGGTGTTGTACCGAAACCGCTTTGGTCCAAGAAGTATCCCGTTAACGAAAACAACCAAATCGAGTTACGTACGGATCCGATTTTGGTGCAGGCGAATGGATTGAATATGCTAATAGACTCCGGTATTGGCAATGGAAAGATGAATGACAAGCAGAAACGCAATTTTGGGGTGACGGAGGAATCCCATCTTGTTGAAGATCTTGGCAGACTTGGGATTCAGCCAAATGATATCGATTACATTTTAATGACCCATCTGCATTTCGATCATGCCTGCGGGTTGACGAAACGTGAAGGTGAAACTTGGGTGCCTGTTTTCGAGCGGGCAGAAATCATCACGACCAAAACGGAATGGGCGGAAATGAAAAACCCGAATATTCGTTCAAAAAGTACATATTGGGCAGAAAACTGGGAGGCTGTCGCTTCTCTTGTACGTCCTTTTGAAGGGGAACAGGAAATTACGGCTGGCATTAAAATGATCCATACAGGGGGGCATAGTGATGGACATGCGATCATCATCATGGAAGATGGCGGGGATAGATTGATCCACATGGCAGATATCATGCCGACGCACGCGCATGCGAATGTCCTTTGGGTTCTTGCTTATGATGATTATCCCATGACTTCCATCGAGGCGAAGGAAAAGTGGATGAAATCCGGACTGGAAAATGGGTCCTGGTATAGCTTTTACCATGATGCCCAATACTGTGCCATCAAATGGGATGCAACGGGTAAGGAGATACTAGCCGAATTGAAACGGAAGCGTTAAGAAGGAAAGCGAAAGGAGGACGTCATCTTGACGGCCCTCCTTTTTTGTTTCAATCATTTTGAGCATTTAGCTCCAATATCGTTCCTGTCGAGGCATCTGCAACAAATTCGAATTGCTCGCGTTTACCCTCTGTATTCCTGGTGATCCCGCCTTTGTACACTTCATAGTCCAAATCGTTTTTTGTATAGTTCTCCGGCTTCATCAAGATCCATGAGCCATATATATTTCCGTCCTTTTTGACTGTTTCCTTCACTTGGGCCAAGACTTTATCGGGAGAAGGTTTACTTGATTGATCCAATAATTGTTTTGTTGCATAGCCAGCAGCAAACCCGGCTGCAGTTCCTAGTAAAAACGTTTTCCAATTCATTGATTTCTCCTCCATTGCATTTTATAAAATCACTTCTTCTAGTATACAGAAGAAGGCTTTATTTGACTAATAATTTGAAATTTTACCCATAAACTGATAAATTAGAACTTTCTAGTGTAACATGATGCTAAGTTTTGTAAAATAGAAAGAAACAATACATAGTTAGGGGTAGAAAAATGAATCATGAGACTTTGGAGCTTTTTAAAACATTGACGGAATTACCGGGAGCCTCGGGAAATGAACATGCAGTTCGGAGTTTCATGAAGAGTGAGTTGGAAAAGTATTCGGATGAAATCGTCCAAGATCGCCTTGGCGGAATATTTGGCGTAAAAAGAGGAAATGAGGAGGGGCCGACCGTCCTGGTTGCCGGGCACATGGATGAAGTGGGATTCATGGTCACATCCGTAACTGAAAATGGAATGATTCGCTTTCAGACCCTAGGTGGCTGGTGGAGCCAAGTGCTTTTGGCCCAAAGAGTCGAGATCATAACCGATAACGGTCCGGTCATTGGTGTCATCGGTTCGATTCCGCCCCATTTGCTTGATGAATCACAACGGTCAAAACCAATGGATATCAAAAATATGCTGATTGATATTGGGGCGGATGATAAGGAAGATGTGAAGAGAATCGGTATTAAGCCCGGTCAGCAGATTGTACCGATATGTCCATTCACGCCGATGGCCAATGAGAAGAAAATCCTCGCAAAAGCGTGGGATAATCGTTATGGCTGCGGGCTTGCGATTGAATTGTTAAAAGATTTAAAAGGTGAAACGCTGCCGAATGTCTTATATTCCGGGGCAACCGTCCAGGAGGAAGTGGGATTACGGGGTGCGCAAACTGCAGCTCATATGATCAAACCGGATCTTTTCTTTGCTTTGGATGCAAGTCCGGCGAACGATATGTCCGGCAGTAAAAGTGAATTTGGCCAGTTGGGAAAAGGGGCACTGCTCCGCATTTTTGATCGTTCGATGGTTACGCATCGCGGCATGAGGGAATTCATCCTTGATACGGCCGAGTCGAATGAGATTCCGTATCAATATTTCGTTTCCCAGGGCGGCACGGATGCAGGGCAAGTCCATATTGCAAACGAAGGCATTCCAAGCGGGGTGATTGGCATTTGTTCCCGCTATATTCATACGCATGCATCCATGATTCATATTGATGATTATGCCGCTGCCCGTGAACTGATAGGGAAATTGGTTCGTTCCTGTGATAAAACGACATTTGAGACCTTGATTAAAAACGGTTGATGGAGGAAGCTGAAATGGAAAGGGATGGTGTCATAATCCTTTTCCATCAGCTTTTTTTACATAGAAGGAAGGTAATTATATTGAAAATAGCAGTAGGCAGTAAGAATCCGGCGAAAGTAAGTGCCGTGCTTGGTGTATATGAAGATGCTGAAACCATTTCGCTTCAAGTGGAGAGCGGGGTCCCGGAACAGCCTTTTTCAGACGAGGAAACGATGGAGGGGGCCATTACACGTGCCCGGAATTGCTTGATTCACAGTGATGCCGATATGGGTATCGGACTTGAAGGCGGTGTCGTGAAAATGGGACAAGCCCTGTTTCTGTGTAATTGGGGTGCAATGGCCACGAGGGACGGTGAGGTCTTTGTAGCTGCCGGAGCGAGAATCCCGGTTCCGGGAATCGTTGCCCGGAAGGTTCTGGACGGTGAAGAGCTGGGCCCGGTGATGGACGCCTTCACAAAGCAAGAGAATATTAGCAAAAAGGAAGGGGCGATCGGCGTATTTACAAATGAGCGAATCACCAGGGGAGAAATGTTCCTTCATATCATGAGGATGCTAGCCGGTCAACACGAATATAAGCTGAAAATGAGAAAGCACGATTTATGAATCACTGTCATGGAAAGGTGCCTTCGAATGGAAACGAACACTGCCAAAACTGAGCAGAATAAGACAGGGTTTTATTGAGCGGTCTTGCTACTATAGTGACAAGGGGTGAGCGGATATGGGGTGGGTTGAATCAATCCAAAAGGCCATCGACTATATCGAGGAGCACTTATTGGAGGACCTTACGATCGAGAGCATTTCCAGGCAGGCGAATGCTTCAGCTTTTCATTTTCAGCGGACCTTCACCATTTTAACGGATATTTCCATCGGTGAATATATCCGGCGTCGAAGACTGACGTTAGCGGCCCAGGAGATATCATCCACGAATGGCAAGGTCATTGATTTAGCCTACAAGTACGGCTATGACACCCCCGAGGCATTCTCAAAAGCTTTTCGAAGGCAGCATGGGGTATCTCCGAGCGAAGCGCGAAAGTATATGGGGAAGCTGAAATTCTATGAACGCCTGATGATACAGGTCATTCTGAAAGGGGCAAAACCGATGAAATACAATATCCTTGAAAGGGATTCCTTTCAATTGATTGGAATCAAGCAAGAGTTTTCCTTGGTTAATGAAGAGAATTTGATCGGGATTCCAAAGTTGTGGGAGAAAGTCAATTCGAATGGAACAGGAGATAGGTTAGCGAAGTTGAACAACGGCCAAATAGATGGCTTGCTTGGTGTATGTGTCGATAAGCGTAATGTGGAAAAAACTGAAACGATGGATTATTGGATAGGTGCAGAGTATTCCGGGAAAGTGCCTGAAGAGTTTTCGGCCCTTACGATACCGGCTTCCAAGTGGGTTGTATTTGAAGTTCACGGACCTATGCCTGATAGCATGCAACAAGCGTGGAAGCGGATTTTTTCCGAATGGTTCCCTACGAGCGGTCATGAACATGCCGGAACTCCTGAATTGGAAGTATACGACATTGCGGATGCTTCAAACCCTGACTATTACTCCGAAATTTGGATTCCGATTAAAAAGGGATAGTATTCAACCATCAAAATCATTCGTTATTCGCTTGCAGGGTTAGGCATCTAATTTGCCCCTGCAAGCTTTTTTATTTGTAAATATGAAATGATCAGCCCTTCATTCTTGTGCTTGATAAGGACAGGAAGATTTACAGCCCTTCTTCAAAAATATAAGAAAGCACCTTCATGGCTTGGTTCACGGATTCGACCGTGACACTCGCCTTTTCCGATAACTCCTTTAAGGCATGGTGATGGGGTTCCGGACGAATCAAAATAAGTGGTTTTCCCAGGGAAATCGCGGTGCTTGCGTCCATGGCAGTATTCCACTGCTTATATTTCTCGCCAAACAGAGCGACGACTAGATCGGCTTTTTTCATCAAAAGACCTGTCCGCAAATTATTGATTTGGGAAGCGGCTGCATCCTTCAGGATAGGGTTCGGCTGTTCCCCCAGGACATCTTCACCGATATTATCGGAGCGTTCATGATTTTCCATCGGGCCGACGAATTCTAATGGAAGCTTCAGTGCAGCAGCCTTATCTCTCAACTCACTTCTCCAATTTGAATGGATTTCCCCAGCAAGATAAACGGTTAACTTCATTGTTTTCCTCCTCGATATTGAAATTGCTTTCATTGTACCATGTTTTTTAGAAAATGGATGAATTCCATAAATAAGGATAATATTATCCATAAGATAGTACAAGAGACGGCTGGAGGAATGACGATGGCTTTATCGAATAAGAATTTCCTTGTTATCCTGTTGATAAGCAGTTTGATCGTAGGCTGCTCAGGAATCGAGAGACAAACCGAAAAGGCAATGAAGGCTGCTGAAGTGGCTTTTCGTGACGATGAAAAACAGCCCAATCAAGAAGCAGGGCTAATTCAGGTCCATCTGCCAAATGATTTTAAAGTAGTGGAAGAACATGATAATAACTTGATTTTACAAAAAAGTGATCAGATTTATATATTATTTGCCAACCCAAATGAAAAAGAAGACAGTTCCGTGTTATATTTGGCAATTAAGGAACAAGGGGATCAATTTGAAGTGCTGCATTCTTTTCAAACTGATGATAAATTCGGCTTTATTTCAATTAAAGAAATACCGAAAGAAAAGTATGAGCTTGCAGTGGGGATCGGCGGGGTGAAACTGACAACGGAAACGGATAAAGACCAATTAAAAACCGATGCAAAACAAATGATGGAAATCGTTTCATCCGTGCCCCAGAAATAAGCTGACCCCTGCCTTTCAACCGATCCGTATTAATGGTTGATTCGCGGAGAGTCTGGTATGATGGGATTATAAAAACTAAGGTGTCATTTAGAGCAGGAGGAATATTCAAATGGAAAAATTACAAACCGTCGAGCAATATGATGCATTGAAAAATGAAGGCAAACATATCTTTCTTTTTTCCGCTACATGGTGTGGAGATTGCCGTGTAATCGAACCGATAATGCCGGAGATAGAAACGAAATTTCCTGACTTTACATTCATTTATGTGGACCGTGATGAATTCATCGATGTGTGTGCGGCTAATGATGTATTCGGTATACCAAGTTTCATCGCCTATGATAATGGTAAAGAGCTAGGCAGATTCGTGAGCAAGGATCGCAAAACGCAAGAACAAATTGAGGAATTCATTCAATCACTATAATCAAAATCCCCTTCTCGTTGGGGGTTTTTCAATGAAGAGGAGGGTCAGTCATGAAAATGGACAGCACGAAGCTGAAAAATATTTTGAAGGAACGTTTAAAAGATGAGGGTCGGACATTCAAATTCGATAGCAAGCAAGATACGTTACGGGTGGAAAATGTGAAGACCGGGAAAGGGATCACCATCGAGTTGCCTCCTGTACTTGCTAACTATGAAAACGTACAGGAAAAGGCCATCGATGAAATTATATATTACGTGGAAGAGGCCCTGAATGTGATGGGGGAAGAACACAGCATGGAAGGCAAGGAGAAATTCATTTTCCCAGTCATCCGCTCGACCTCCTTTCCAATGGAATCGGAAGACGGAAATCCGTTTTTATTCGATGAGCATACAGCTGAAACCCGGGTTTTTTATGCCCTTGATTTAGGTAAAACCTACCGTCTTATAGATGAAAAGATGATTCAACGGGAAAACTGGCAGGGTGACAGGATCCGTGAAATTGCGCTTTTTAATGCCCGTTCCCTCTCCACTGAAATGAAGTCGGATATCGTTGCAGGTAATGCATTTTATTTTTTGAACACGAATGATGGATATGATGCCAGCAGGATCCTGAATGAATCATGGCTTCGGGAAATGAAGGACAAGATCGAGGGAACCATGGCTGTGGCCATTCCCCATCAGGATGTCATCATCATTGCCGATGTGAAGAATGATACGGGCTATGATATTCTGGCGCAAATGGCGATGAGCTTCTTTGCCAGCGGCCATGTTCCGATTACGGCTCTATCATTCCTTTACGAAGAAAATGAGTTGGAGCCCATCTTCATTATGGGAAAAAACAAAAAGCGTGAACAATAATAAAGGGAATCACAAAAGGACCGTGTCAGCATCTGGCAGCGGTCCTTTTAAAGTTTGATAGAGTTTATAATTCTCTTGTAGTTGATATTTATATTTTAATCGGTGATAATATAATTGTAATATTTTGAAAATATGGATAAAACATCGAGCAAGATTGAGGCGCCAAGGAGCAAGTTCCAAAAATATCCCTTGGAGTTAAACCCTCTTTCCGTTTTATCGTCCAATATAAAGTAAGGAATTACGCTGTTTATCCACACTGATATTCAACGGGGCATGATGTATAAATGTCCACGAAAAGCAAAACTGACCAAGGGGGAGAACAATCGTGAACGTGAAAAGCAAATTAATGAACATGCTGGAAGCCCGTAAAGAGGAAATCGTTCAAATCCGCCGTCATTTACACGAGAATCCGGAACTATCCTTCAAAGAAAAGAAAACGGCACAATATATCATTGATTTTTATAAGGGGAAAGGTGTGTCGATACAAACGAATGTAGGAAATGGTTTAGGGATCATCGTAACGATCGAGGGCGGAAAACCTGGGAAAACGATAGGTCTCCGTGCGGATTTCGATGCATTGCCGATTACAGAAGAAGCGGAGGTCCCGTTCCGTTCAAAAAATGAAGGTGTCATGCATGCCTGCGGACACGATGGGCATACCGCTTATTTATTGGTACTGGCAGACTGCATCAACGAGCTGAAAGATTCTCTATCAGGTACGATTAAAATAATCCATCAACATGCAGAAGAGACACCCCCAGGCGGAGCAAAAAGCATGATGGAATCAGGGGCTTTGGATGAACTGGATGCTGTTTTTGGAATCCATTTATTTCCTTCGCACCCAGCAGGGGTTGTCGGGTATCGCGGCGGCTATTCGATGGCTGGACGGACCTATTTCAAGCTGGCGATAAAGGGTGTGGGCGGCCATGGTTCCTCCCCGCATATGGCGAATGATGCCATTGTGGCAGGGGCCCATTTCGTGACAGCCGTCCAAACCGTAATCAGCCGTCGCTTGAACCCTTTTGATATGGGCGTAGTTACAATTGGCTCCTTCGATGGAAAAGGAAGCTTTAATGTCATTAAAGATCGTATAGAAATTGAAGGGGATGTCCGTTATATGACAGCGGAAACCCAACAGCTGATCGATAAGGAAATCCACCGGATCGTCAAAGGGATAGAAACGGAATTCGATGTTCAGTGCGACCTTACATATGTGCCCGATTATCCTCCGCTATATAATGACCCTGAACTGACTGAATTCGTGAAAAATAGCCTGGAAAGCATGAATGACAAAGAGATTAAGGAGGTTGTCGAATTTCCGGTTTTTTCAGGTTCAGAAGATTTTTCGTATTATGCAGAAAAGATACCAGGCTGCTTCTTTTACATTGGCTGTAAACCGAAAGGGGTGGAGAAGGCATACTTCAATCACCATCCTAAATTCGACATTGATGAAGATGCCCTTTTGATCGCTTCCAAATCAGTGGCGCAGGTTGTTTGCCGTTATTATGAATGGAACTAGTCCTTTGGTCTTCGTTTGCAAAAAAAACGGAGAAACCCACAAAACACCGTTCGGTATTAACGAACGGTGTTTTATGGGTTGCGACAGGCAATAGGATTCTGCCGGAGGTTCATGAAGGATGATGCAATGAATTGGCCAGGCTGTTTTCAAGTCAGCATGAAAACTTAATCTCTTTGTAAACGCGATTTAACAGCTGTGTTTTATTTAAATAGTAGACTACGGGCTAATGTTATTTCGTGATGATAGGTTTAAACCCATTGCAGAAGGGGTTTAATAGGGTAGGAGTTCTGCGAAATACGTTAAGGCAGCAAGAATGCGATAAAAAAGTAGATACTAATCCCAATTTAGCTTAAATTTTCTCGATATTTTTAAAATAACTGGTAGAATTAGTTACATAACTACAGATGTAGAAAGAGTGATAGTTTTGAAATGGCTAAATAAGATGAAAAAATGGTTCCAAGCAGAGGAAATTATTGAAATCGAAGAGATTATTATAGATGAACCGCTTGATGAAGAGACATTGAGGAAAATGGATTTTTCGAAGCTTACGAAGTCAAAGAAAGAAGAAATAAAGGTTTACAATCAAAAAGTGGAAAAAATGTCCCAGACGCCAGACCCGGATACGAAAATCCTGTTTCAATATCCAAAAGGCCAGTTCAAGTTTCCGCTCATTCCAGACCGGGAGCAGATTAAAAGAAAACCTAGGGAAAGAAACAGGGAAGACAACGAACCCAAACAGGGGAAGAATGTGACTAAAGAAACAACGAGAAGGCCTGTAAGGGATCCTCAACCAAAACGGAAAAGCTTTGACCGGGAGGAAACTTCAAAAATAGTCCCGTCAAATACCCCATTCCGCCCAACGGAAATCCCATCACCCATTTACGGGTTCCGTCGTCCGGAAAAAAAAATAGTCCCTTCTGAAGAAATTGTTGAATATGAATTGGAAAGCAAGATGCCCATCCTTAAAAAAGAAGAACCCGCTATCGAGATTCCGGTATCGATCCCTGAAATCCCAAAAGGTGCGTCACATGAGGAAATGATGACAGAACCCGCCATTCTTATACCGGAACAAGCGGAAGAAAAAAGGGAAGATACGGAGATACCCGCATTCTTTCGTAGAAATTCCATTGAGTCATTGCCGGAAGACGCGGTAATCGAGCCTAACATGATCGAGCCTAAGGTAGAAAAAGAGGCTATTGAACAGGACCAAGTCGATTTTGGACGCGAAGTCGCTGTATCCATCATCGAACAGGCGGACGACACACGACCTGAAGCGATATCGGTTCAGGGGGAGGCTACTGGACAATCATCCGTTAGTCAAGGGACAATGCCTGAAAGTGACTCATCTGAGGCCATGCCTGAAGTGCAGCCTAAAAGTCCGAAAAAACATATTCCATTTAATGTGATGATGCTTAAGCAAGATCGGGAAAAAAATGGCTTCATGAATAAAATGATAGCGGAAAAAAAAAGCCTTAAATCGGAAAGGGCAGTAGTTTCACCTGATAAACGAGCAATGGATGATGCTGTCCAAACGGAGGCGGGACAAGCGGAACCATCCGCCATTCCCGAACGCAAACCGGATGTAGGCAGAGTTATGCCGAAAGGGGAGAATCCGGACATTACACCTGCCTTTTCGGATACTGAAGCCGCCGCCGAGCCTGAAAATACAATTGAATCGATTATTGGCTCTGACCCTAAGCCGCTTCTAGAACAGGAATCCCCCATTTCTGGAGATGGGTATCAAGAAGCAGTTTTAACAGAGACAGCGGAAAGTGGCCAGGGCAATGCTCTTGAAGTTTTTGATTCCGTGGAAGCGGATGATAATCCATACTATGTGTTTCCGAATATCGAATTGCTGACACCTCCCACTTATGCTGTGCATGATGATGAGTGGCTCGGGGAACAGACTGTATTACTTGATCAGACATTGAAAAATTTCAATGTCCGTGCTAAGGTCGTCAATGTCACCCAAGGACCGGCAGTCACTCGTTTCGAGGTGCATCCGGAGCCGGGAGTGAAGGTGAATAAAGTGACGAACCTGATGGATGACATCAAATTAAGCCTTGCTGCCCAGGATATGAGGATGGAAGCGCCCATTCCGGGTAAACATACAATCGGCATCGAGATTCCGAACAGGAAAAGCAAACCGGTATTTTTGCGTGAGGTTTTGGAAAGTACTGAGTTTCAAGAGCATGAATCACCGCTTGCCGTGGCTTTAGGACTCGATATATCCGGTCAGCCGATTATCACGGATTTGAGAAAGATGCCGCATGGTTTGATAGCCGGGCAAACGGGATCGGGGAAAAGCGTCTGTATCAATACCATGCTGGTCAGCTTGCTGTATAAAGCGACGCCGCAGGAGCTGAAATTACTGTTGATCGATCCGAAAATGGTCGAGCTCGCCCCATATAACCGGATCCCGCATTTGGTCAGTCCAGTCATAACCGATGTAAAAGCCGCTACGGCTGCGTTGAAATGGGCTGTAGAGGAGATGGAACGGCGTTATGAATTGTTTGTACATGCCGGTGTACGTGATATCACCCGCTTTAATGAACAAGCGGAAAAAGCCGGTCAATATTCAAGCAAGCTGCCTTATATCCTGGTGATCATCGATGAGCTTGCGGATCTAATGATGATGTCCCCGGCTGATGTTGAGGAAGCGATTTGCCGGATTGCTCAAAAGGCCCGTGCCTGCGGCATCCATTTGATTGTTGCCACTCAAAGACCTTCAGTCGATGTCATAACTGGATTGATCAAGGCAAATATCCCGACAAGGATCGCTTTTTCGGTTTCTTCACAAGTCGACTCCCGTACAATCATCGATAGCGGCGGTGCAGAAAAACTTTTGGGAAGAGGAGATATGCTATTCGCTGAAAACGGCTCTTCAAAAACGGTGCGCCTGCAAGGGACTTTCGTGAGTGATGAAGAAATCGATCAAGTGGTCAACCATGTTAAACGGGAGCAGCAGCCGAAATACCTGTTTGAACAGGAAGACTTGCTGAACAGGGCCCAGGTCACGGAAGAAGCGGATGAGCTGTTTTTCGAGGCATGTGAATTTGTCGTGAGCCAGCAGGCCGCATCTGCATCGAGCGTCCAACGGCGTTTCCGTGTCGGATATAACCGTGCAGCGCGTCTAATAGAAATGATGGAGCAACAGGGAGTCGTTTCCGAATCCAGGGGCTCAAGGCCCAGGGATGTATTGATTACGGAAGAAGAGCTGGAATTTTTACATGTTAATTAAGAGAACCTAATAAAAGGAAATTGTATATAATGTGAAAGGGTGAAAACCCTTTTTTATCACCTTAATTGAGGGAAAAGCCAATGATTTGATAAATTGGCACCTGCCTGACATGGATGAATGAATAAAAAAGTGATATAATAGTTTTTTGTTGATGAATGATTGAAAATAAAAGTTCGAAAACCTATGAAGAAATTGCGTTACTAACAAGTCTCGTAATGGAAAAACAAATAAAAGATGACGTCATATACTGTCATACAGGTAGACGATTGGTGGAGGTTCGCTTTATGACTGCTTACCATTTTGTGGGAATTAAAGGGTCGGGTATGAGTGCTCTTGCACAAATACTGCATGATATGAATATTGAAGTGCAGGGTTCCGATTACGAAAAAGAATTTTTTACACAATTGGCATTAGAAAAAGCCGGGATTAAAATCCTTCCTTTCAACGAGGAAAATATTCAACCTGGAATGACCATCATTGCAGGAAATGCGTTTCCGGATAGCCATCCGGAAATCTTGAAGGCAAAAGAACTTGATTTGCCGATTATCCGTTATCACCGTTTCCTAGGTGATTTCATGAAAAACTTCATCAGCGTGGCGGTTACGGGAGCGCATGGTAAAACATCGACGACCGGCTTACTTGCCCATGTAATGGGGGGCGCTAAACCGACATCCTTCTTGATTGGGGATGGAACGGGTAAAGGAATCGTGAATTCTGATTACTTCGTATTCGAAGCATGTGAATATCGCCGTCATTTCCTTTCCTATTATCCGGATTATGCAATCATGACGAATATCGATTTTGATCATCCTGATTATTACGCTAATGTCGAAGACGTGTTCGAGGCTTTCCAAACGATGGCCCTTCAAGTCAACAAAGGCATCATTGCGTGCGGGGATGATGAGCATTTACCACATATTCAGGCGAAAGTACCGGTTATTTTTTACGGATTTGCAGAAGGAAATGATTTTCAAGCGAAAAATGTTTCCGTCACTCCGGATGGCACGACTTTTGATGTGCATGTAAGGAATAATTACTATGATACATTCACTATTCCTACTTTTGGAAAGCATAATGTGTTGAATGCACTTGGTGTCATTGCACTTTGTAAATATGAAAACTTGGATACGGAAGCTGTGAAAGCCCAATTGCGGACTTTTGGCGGAGTTAAACGCCGCTTCTCCGAAAAGGAAATCGGAAGTCAGATCATCATTGATGATTATGCACACCATCCGACCGAAATCTCTGCAACTGTGGACTCGGCGCGTCAGAAATATCCAGAGCGTGAAGTTGTTGCTGTATTCCAGCCGCATACTTTCTCGAGAACGCAGGCATTCCTGGATGAATTCGCCGACAGCTTGAATTTGGCCGACAAAGTATACTTATGTGAAATTTTTGGATCTGCTCGTGAACATCAAGGAAAGTTATCGATTGAAGACCTTCAAGATAAGATTCCAGGTGCCGAGCTGATTACGGAGAACACAACATCTATATTGCAAAACCATGATAACAGTGTCGTGTTATTCATGGGTGCGGGGGACATTCAAAAGTTCCAAGCAGCCTATGAGCATTCACTGCAGGTAAAATAAGAAAACGACCATCCGTTAGTAGCGGATCGGTCGTTTTTTTATTGGGTTATTTTAAATTTTCCGGATTTAAATTTTCCAGTTCCGGTAAAACGAAGCGTCCGTCCTTACGTATCAAGACGTCATCAAAATAGATTTCCCCGCCCCCATATTCAGGCCGCTGGATATTGACCAGGTCCCAGTGAATGTCTGAATGGTTTCCGTTAAAGGCATCATCATAGCATTGTCCTGGAGTGAAATGAAAACTTCCATCAATTTTTTCATCAAAGAGGATATCTTGCATCGGATGTAGAATATAAGGATTTACACCAATTGCAAATTCACCAACATATCGTGCGCCTTCATCAGTATCAAAAATTTTGTTGATGCGTTCCGTATCATTCGCAACCGCTTCAACGATTTTTCCATCCTTGAATGTCAACTTCACGTTTTCAAAAGTAAAACCCTGATATGGGGAAGGAGTATTATACGAAATCACTCCATTGATGGAATCTTTAACTGGAGCCGTATATACTTCACCGTCAGGAATGTTCAGCTCACCCGCACATTTGATGGCTTTAATGTCTTTGATGGAGAAGGTTAGATCCGTACCGGGCCCAGTTAAGCGGACCTTATCCGTCTTATCCATCAATTCGACAAGGTTGTCCATTGCTGAGCTCATTTTGCCATAGTCGAGGTTGCAGACTTCGAAATAAAAGTCTTCGAATGCTTCTGTGCTCATCTTGGCTAATTGGGCCATGGAATTTGTCGGGTAGCGAAGTACGACCCATTTTGTTTTTGGCACGCGGATATTTCTATGTACTTTACCGACTGTCTGTCCATGAATCGCCATCTTCTCTGAAGGGACATCGGATTGTTCATTGATATTATCCCCGGCACGAAGCCCGATATAAGCATCCATCTGCTTCATTACGTTTGCTTCAAACTCACCCATCATCTTGTACTGTTCTTCTTTGGCACCCATCAGCAAGGCCCGATCCACTTGATGATCCTTTAACAGGACGAATGGGTAACCACCTGCTGCATAGGCTTCATTCACAAGTGCGTTAACAAGTTCACGCTGCAAACCAAAGTTTTCGATCAAGATTTTTTCACCTTTTTGAAGCTTCACGGAATAATTGATTAAGTTTTTGGCCAATGTACCAATTCTGGGATCTTTCATAAAAAATACCTCCATTGTTTAAATTCGACTTATCTTTTCTATCATACCCGATTTCCTGCCATAAGTGTCACCCATGAATTTCAAGGAGGAACTGGATGCAGACAACAATATTTCCAGATTAGGGTTTGATAGGGTATATTGAAAAAATAAATACGTTTATAATAATAGGGAAGGGGTAATTAATATCTAACAGCTATTAAATAAGTCGATTTTTTTCGGAGGTGTTCCAATGGAGATTATTTTATACGTAAGTGCTGCTGTTGCAGCGATAGCTTTTTTGGTACTCGTTATTTTTCTAACGAAGGTACTGACATCACTTCAAACTACCCTGGACAGTGTGGCCCGGACGCTGACAGGACTAGAGGGCCAAATGCAGGGCATAACGCTCGAAACTACTCAGTTATTACATAAAACGAATACGTTGGCTGAAGATTTGCAGCAAAAGTCAGAAAACCTGAACACGGTGGTGGATGCGGTGAAGGATGTAGGTACATCCATCTCCAGCTTTAATTCTTCCATCCAAAAGGTTTCCCATAAAGTGCAGGCTGAGATTGATAATAATCAAGAAAGAATCTCACAAATTGTACAATGGAGCAATGTAGCCATGGAGATCAGGGACAAATGGAAGTCCAGAAGCAAACAGGCAGCCCCGACCCCGACTGAAAGGGCAGAGATAGAAAGGGAAGCGCTGGAAACAGATAACTTACCTAAAAAAAGGTTTTTACGTTCTAGATCATAAAATCTATTAAATAAAAATGAACTGAAAATTGAAAGGGGAATGTATTATGACTCAAAAAGAATTTCCGACAAAGGACTATCAGAAATCATATGAGGACGAACGCGACTCGATCAATTCTAAGGACTTTATG
Source organism: Bacillus sp. ISL-78 (assembly GCF_018613455.1). Lineage (NCBI taxonomy): Bacteria > Bacillati > Bacillota > Bacilli > Caryophanales > Bacillaceae > Bacillus > Bacillus sp. ISL-78. Next base: position 39,431 of record NZ_JAGGQC010000026.1, on the reverse strand, counting down.
ATTGGCGCCTTGATCGGCGGGATGATCGGAGCGGCTACAGCTTTGTTCATGGCTCCGAAAACAGGCAAGGAATTAAGGAATGACTTCAATGAGCAAGCTAGAAACATTTCCGAGAAAACAGAAAGATTAAGACAAACGGCGATGGAAAAAGGTACAGTCCTTGCTGATACCGCAAAAGAAAAAACAAGCTCCGTCACGGAAATCGTTTCCAATAAATCTTCGAATATCGTCAACAAAGTGAAGAGCCTGAAAACAGGAAAAGAAAACGGCGACGCTGCTGATGATACAACGAATTCAAGCAATAAGGATATTGATGTAACCGGAACTACCGATGCTCCTATCGTATCCGTCGAAACGAACTTCGCTAACAGCAATGATTCGGAAAATAATCCTGCAGATCCCACAAGCGGAAACAAGAATGCGGCAAAATTAAAACTTGATGAAGCGAAAAAGGCATTTGATGAAACGGAGAGTAAACTAAAGAATTAAACTCCCTGGCTTCCTTTAATGGGAATGAAGAGTCATTAAGGGACGAAGAATAAGGCGGTGAAGTGCTTCGATGGCTTCATCGCCTTTTTGATGGTAAAATTTATATGACAAGGAAAGGAGACTGCTATATGGTCATGAGCAAAATCGAAACAGAAGAACAATTCAATGAGCTGCTAAAAGAGGATACATTCCTGCTTTTCAAGCATAGCGTAACATGCCCTGTCAGCGCTGAAGCATTTGAACAATACGAGAGGTACATCTTAGAGAACGAACAACTTAAAACGGCCTATTTGGCCGTCCAGGAAGCTCGTCCACTATCCAATTATGTGGCAGAAACCTTTGAGGTCAAACATCAATCACCTCAGGCCATCCTTTTTAAAAATGGAAAACCTGTCTGGAATGAATCTCATTGGCGGATTACATATGATTCATTGAGCAAGGCCGTTACAGAATGAATGGAAGGCCGGATCCCTTTGGTAAGGGTTCCGGCCTTTTATTATTCCATTGATTGGCGGGCCTAAGGATGTTAATCCTGGGGAAACCTTATCTAGGGAGGCCCTTCCTGTTCATTTCGCTAGGCAAAGTTTCTTTACTCAATTCTGGATGGGTCCAGAGTGGCAGAAGATTTAAGCTTTGTCCCATGCTTTTAAGAAAAATGATCAATTAAATGATAGCTTTCCTGTTCTATTTCCAATATAATTCCTACAACGGATCTGTTTCAATATTCAGTCTAAATTGTTTTTCTGGCATGAGAGGCACCTGGATGTATGCATTTATAACTTTAATGCTTAAAAGCGTTTAATTATTAAAGAAAAATATAGTGACATTTTTGGACACTTCATTTATAATTGATTTTAATCATACATGAAATATTCTAAATTTTTCATTGATAAAACAATCGGGGTGGATGCTCAAGGGTCCGGAAGGGTTTTTTGTTTGAGTCCGCTGAACCGATTTCTATTTTAAAAAACGAAGGGATGGATTTGTAATGAGCAACAAAGAGCTTGATGGACTTCGTAATCAACTGGATGATGTGAACCTTCAGTTATTACATCTTATTAATCAACGTGCTGAACTTGTACAGGAAATTGGTCGCGTTAAAGAAAAACAAGGTGTAAACCGTTACGATCCGGTCCGTGAAAGAACAATGCTGGATCTTATCGAAGCCAATAACCAAGGACCGCTTGATCTTGGTTCGATTAAACATATTTTCAAAGAAATCTTTAAATTGGGCTTGGAGCTGCAAAAGGATGATCAGAAGAAAACGCTTCTTGTATCAAGAAAACAAAAAGCTGAAGACACGATCATCGACATCAAGGGTGAATTGGTAGGTAACGGGATCCCTAGCTTCGTTTTCGGACCATGTGCCGTTGAATCTTATGAACAGACAGCTGCGGTGGCGGAAGTCATTAAAGCTAAAGGCTTGAAATTGATGCGCGGCGGTGCATTTAAGCCACGTACATCTCCATATGACTTCCAAGGGCTTGGTTTGGAAGGTTTACAAATACTTAAACGCGTTGCTGATGAATACGGCTTGGCTGTCATCAGTGAAATCGTGAGTGCCAATGATATTGAAGCGGCGACCGATCATATCGATGTCATCCAAATCGGGGCGCGCAACATGCAGAACTTCGACTTGCTAAAAGCGGCAGGTGCAGTAAATAAACCAGTTCTGTTAAAACGCGGACTGGCTGCAACGATTGAAGAGTTCATTCATGCAGCGGAATACATCATGTCGCAGGGCAATGGCAACATCATCCTTTGTGAACGTGGTATCCGCACTTACGAAAAAGCAACTAGAAATACACTTGATATCTCTGCTGTACCGATCTTAAAACAAGAAACACATTTACCGGTCATGGTTGATGTGACGCATTCAACTGGACGTCGCGATCTATTGCTGCCTACGGCTAAAGCGGCACTTGCAATCGGTGCTGACGGTGTTATGGCTGAAGTGCATCCGGATCCTTCCGTTGCTCTATCGGATTCTGCACAGCAAATGGACTTCAAACAATTTGATGAATTCTACGATGAAATTAAACGTTTGAACTGGGTAACTGTTTAAGCTAAGAATGTCTTTAATTGATCTACTTACGGCCCTTACCAACTTGGCAAGGGCTTTTTTTAATGGTAAAATACTAGTTTTTGCAGAAAAACCTTCGAAATAAGCACTATTGGATTGCAGGAAAGATTCGACTATCGTATGATAAATAACAAGAATGAGAACTGTTCGGAAGATTGAGTCATACATAAAGTGTTATCTATGTGAATTTTATACTTGAATAGGGTATTGAATATTTGACTGAGAAGAGAGTAGGACTGCCTTTTTGTTAGGCAGATCGTTCCTAAAATAATCTTCCTTATAGAGAAAAACGCATAAAAGATTTTTTTCCGAAATAATTCGGGTCTTTTATGGGGAAAATGAAAGAAATGGAGGAATGGATGAATGAATAATATAACCATTTATGATGTGGCACGTGAGGCGAATGTATCCATGGCCACCGTTTCCCGCGTAGTTAACGGGAATCCAAATGTAAAGCCTGCAACAAGGAAGAAAGTTTCCGATGTGATTGAAAAGTTAGGGTACCGTCCGAATGCAGTGGCAAGGGGACTTGCCTCAAAGAAAACGACTACTGTCGGGGTCATCATCCCGGATATCTCGAGCATCTTTTTTGCCGAATTGGCACGGGGCATAGAAGATATAGCCACCATGTATAAATACAATATCATTCTAAGCAGTTCAGATGAGAATATAGATAAGGAATTCCATTTGCTGAATACGATGCTTGGAAAACAAGTGGATGGCATCGTATTCATGGGCGGCAACATTTCTGATGAGCATGTCAAAGAGTTTACGAATTCACCGGTTCCGATCGTTCTGGCAGGTTCGGTGGATGAAAGCGGGCAAGTTCCATCTGTTAATATTGATTATGAAGCGGCGGCATTTGACGCAGTGACCTTCTTTGCTAATAAAGGCCACAAGCATATCGCGTTTGTAAGCGGAAACCCTTCCGCGCTGATTAATGAAATGAAACTGACTGGATATAAACGAGGATTGAAAGAAGCTGGTCTTTCATTTGATGAAAGGTATATTGTTGAAGGTGATTATACATATGATTCAGGAATTGAATCTTTTGAAAAGTACCTGGAAGTTGAAGACAGGCCGACGGCATTCATCGCCGGTGCTGATGAAATGGCGCTTGGTATTGTCCATGCCGCACAGGATAAAGGGTATAATGTGCCGGAAGACTTTGAAGTGATCAGCTTCGATAATACGAGATTGACATTGATGGTGCGTCCGCAAATCACGACGATCGTTCAACCTTTATATGATATTGGTGCGGTTGCGATGAGGCTTCTTACAAAGTTGATGAATAAAGAACAAGTGGAGGAAGGTCTTGAAAAAGTGATCCTCCCGCATCGGATTGAAAACCGTCAATCAACGAAATAAACTGGTTTGGAGAGTGTCCCGAGGGCACTCTCTTTTTGTCTCTCAAATGTTTGACCGAACAAAAAAGATCGTTTTTCAACGATCTTTTGGTTAACTTTGTCCATTGCTTTTCGATGTTTGCTTGGAAGACCTGATGGGATAAAGGGCCTTTTCAAGCGTCAGGGCATTCTTCTCGGTAATTTCAGGCTTTCTCGGAATAGGTTCGTATATATCTTCCATGTCATCCCATTCAGTCGGTAGGGGAACAGGGGACTCAGGCTGCCAGAAATCGAGCCATTCCTTTGATAGGGGACCTGAAATATCATTATCCGTCATTTCAAGCCAGACCCTCGCCCATGCCCTCGGGACGACGCGCCATATATCATATCCGCCGCCTCCTACTGCAATCCACCGTCCATCGCAATACTTATGGGCCATTTCATGGGCCAACTTTGGTATTTCCCTAAAAATCTTCATGGTCGCAGATAAATGGGTAAGCGGATCGTAATAATGGGAATCGGCTCCGTTTTGCGTTAATATGACATCCGGTTTGAAGTATTCAATGACCTCTTTAAAGGAAGCCCTATAGCATTCGAGCCAGGATTCATCTTCAGTGAACGCATCGACCGGGATGTTGAATGAATAGCCGTAGCCTTTTCCTTGGCCCCGCTCGTTAATCGTGCCGGTGCCGGGAAATAAGTAGCGTCCCGTTTCATGAATGGATAGGGTGCATACATCAGGGTCATCATAAAATGACCATTGGACTCCGTCACCATGATGTGCATCGGTATCGACATACAAGACACGCGCCCCATATTTCTTTTGCAGGTATTTAATCGCGACCGAACTATCATTATAAATGCAAAAGCCCGAGGCTTTCCCGCGGAAACCGTGATGCAGGCCACCGCCAAGATTAAGTGCGTGCAGGGATTGACCGGTCATGACGGCATCCACAGCCGTCAAGGTACCGCCTACAAGCAAGGCGCTTGCTTCGTGCATATTGGGGAAGATAGGGGTATCCTCTGTTCCCAGTCCATAATTTACTGCCTTTTCAGGGGGGAGCTTTCCGTGGCCCGCTAATCTGACAGCGTTTACATAATGGTGATCATGGATCAGTTCCAATTCTGCATCCGTAGCCATTCTGGGCTTGATAATTTGATCATCATTGATGGCATGGTGTTTTTTTAATAAATCAAGCGTGAGTTTAAGCCGTTTTTGATTGAATGGATGATCATCGTTGAATTTGTAGGTAAGGAGTTCATCCGAATAGACGAAAAGGGATGTATCATTCATGTGAAATCCCCGGTAGATTAGGCCATAAAACGGTATAGCCTTCTTTCTTCAAATCCTCCACCACCATAAATGGATTCATCGTCTGTACACGAATTACAAGAATTTTATAATCAGTTCCATTTTTTTCAGGATAAACAAGGGTGCTCAGGATATTCGTATTGCGCCTTTTGAAAATATGGGCAATATCATGAAGGGAACCTGCCTTATCCGGGATTCTGATTTCGATTTGGGAACCGGGCTGATTGACTCCTGTCAACTCAACGTATGAATGAAGTAAATCAGAACCGGTAATGATGCCCACTAACTTCCTGCCCTTTACGATTGGAAGGCAGCTGATATTGTTATCACAAAAAACAGCCCCGATTTCTTCCACGAAATCAAGCGGGTGCCCCGTGATTATTTCCGTTTTCATGATGCTTGATAATGGTTTTTGTAAATCATTTTTGTATTCTTCGGTACGGAAAATAGAAGGGGCAGCATCCCGAATATCACGGTCGCTGACTAATCCCACAAGTTGAAAGCTGTCATCGACAATCGGTATATGGCGAATTCGTTTCTCCCTGATGATCAAGACAGCGCTATGGATGGTATCCGTTGGAGTGAGGGTGATGACATCCTCATTCATTATTGTTTCAACAATCATTTTCCTTCCTCCTCTTCCTCTCCTCTTTAATACATAAACCGATTCATAAAACGCAATTGGTCGAACTTCTGGATGGATTCAGGTGGGACTCTTTTGCCAATTCGGGCCATCAGGCAGTTGGCCGGGTGGGAACTGATTTCAGGATCATCTGTTGCAAAGTAGACCAAGCCACCCGCACTCATCATTTTTTCCATGACCTTGCGATAGTCCCAAATATTCAGCCCTGTCCCTTTCAAATCCCAATGCCAATAGTATTCAGTGGTGATGATGATGAAGTCCTCAACCGAATCGTCTTCCATTGAAAGGCGGATCAGGTTCTTCCCGACGGAGGCACCCCGGTATTTAGGGATGACCTCGATTGCGCCAAGCTCAATCAGGTCCTCCATCTTGATTTCCGACCAGCGCTCCAAGGGATCGGGATATAAGTAAGTTACATAGCCTACGATCGTTTCATTTTCACGGGCGATGAAGATCCTGCCCTCAGGCAAGTCTGCTATTTCTATTAACGCTTTATGCTGCAATGCAGGGGGGCGAAAGGCGACCAAGTCTTCGTGAAACTCATAAGCGGACATTTTTTCGCCGCTTAACGGTCCCTCGATGATGAGCGTTCCGCTTAATGTCTGCAGTTCCTTAGTGTAAAAGGTCTTACTATATTCCATTCTTTCACCACCCTTGTTATATAGTAATCATACACTCTCGCATTCCGAAGCATCGCTTTTAAACCGAATGGAAAGCTTACATAAATTATACATGAAAACAAGGGGCATAATTCAGAAAGTTCAAGGCGCTTTTGTTACAGTGCTTCTTCTTTCCCGGCTATCATATGGATGCACCTTGACCATAACCATATACCAGTAACTTTCGACATTCACCAAAAAGGGATTTCCCTATTATGGAAGCTTGCAATATTTTAAAAATTGAGATAATTCGATTCTTATACTATAATAAAAATATAGAGCCGAATGAAGGGGGAGTTTGTCGTATGAATGTGAAAGCGTTACCAGTAGTGGAAGGTAATTTTAATTTAAAGAATTATGATGAAAAATACAATAAGTTTGACTGGTCCGAGACGGAAAAGGAATTCTCCTGGTCTGAAACCGGTAAAGTGAATCTTGCGTATGAAGCCATTGACCGCCATGTCGAAACATACAAAAAGAATAAAGTGGCCCTTTATTACAAAGACGATAATAGAAATGAAAAGTATACATTCAAGGAAATGAAAGATTATACGAACCAGGCGGCCAATGTATTCAAGAACGTTGCCAATGTGGAAAAAGGTGATCGTGTTTTCATTTTCATGCCTCGCTCCCCGGAGCTGTATTTTGCATTGTTGGGTGCAATTAAAACGGGAGCGGTCGTAGGGCCGTTGTTCGAAGCCTTCATGGAAGGCGCCATAAGGGATCGTCTTGAAGATAGTGAGGCAAGTGTGATTGTGACGACACCTGAACTTTTGCCGCGTGTGCCAGTGGATGAATTACCCCATTTAAAGCATATTTTCTTGGTGGGGGAAAATATAAAAGAAGAAGGAAAGTACCATCACTTCAATAAGAAATTAAAAGAAGCCGACAAAAAATTCGAGATTGAATGGGTCGATCGGAATGACGGTCTGATTCTTCACTATACCTCCGGTTCCACAGGAAAACCAAAAGGGGTGCTTCATGTTCATAATGCGATGATCCAGCATTATCAAACCGCAAGATGGGTCCTTGATTTGCAGGATGAGGATGTGTATTGGTGCACAGCGGACCCTGGGTGGGTGACAGGGACGTCTTACGGGATTTTTGGACCTTGGCTGACAGGGACCTCGAATGTCATTGTAGGCGGGCGTTTCAAGCCTGAATCCTGGTACAAGACCTTGGAGGACTTTGGTGTCACGGTATGGTATAGTGCACCGACTGCCTTCAGGATGCTGATGGGTGCGGGTGACGAGATCGTTAAGCGGTTCGATTTAAGCAGTCTCCGCCATATTTTAAGTGTCGGTGAACCGTTGAACCCGGAAGTGGTGCGCTGGGGAATGAAGGTATTCAATCACCGGATCCATGATACATGGTGGATGACGGAAACTGGGGCTCAGGTCATCTGCAATTATCCTTGCCTGGAAATCAAACCGGGCTCGATGGGTAAACCGATTCCTGGCGTGAAAGCGGCAATAGTGGATGATCAAGGCAACGAGCTCCCGCCCCATAGAATGGGGAACCTTGCAATCAAGAAAGGCTGGCCTTCGATGATGAAGACCGTCTGGAAGAATGATGCGAAATATGAATCTTACTTTATGCCAGGTGATTGGTATGTTTCCGGAGATTCCGCATACATGGATGAAGATGGTTATTTCTGGTTCCAAGGCCGTGTTGATGATGTCATCATGACGGCAGGGGAGAGGGTCGGGCCTTTCGAAGTGGAAAGCAAGTTGGTCGAGCATCCAGCTGTAGCTGAAGCGGGGGTCATCGGTAAGCCGGATCCGGTCCGGGGGGAAATTATCAAAGCGTTTATCGCCCTTCGTGACGGATACGATGCGAACGATGAGTTGATTGAGGATATTCGTACCTTTGTGAAGCATGGTTTAGCGGCACATGCAGCACCTCGTGAAATTGAATTCAGGGATAAACTTCCTAAAACACGAAGCGGTAAAATCATGCGCCGTGTCTTGAAAGCTTGGGAACTTGATTTGCCAACCGGTGATTTATCATCGATGGAGGATTGAGAAACTGAGTCATACGGATTATTGAAACTGAAAAAGGCATCCATAGTCACTTTCATGGATGCCTTTTTGGGAAATTAGGAAACAGGCTGTCGGGCAATCCCGACAGCCTGTTTTAGTTCAAGAGTGTCATTCTTCCTCTTCTTCCGGTTTATCCGTTTCTTGCTCTTGATCATTGATCGTGCCTTGATCTTTGTCGGTCTCTTGAATTTCTTTATCTGTATTCTCTTCGTTTTGATCTTTGTCTTGAACTGGATCTTTTTCTTTATCCGTTTCCGTTTCTTTTTCTGGTTGTATATCTTTTTCCGGTTGTTTATCTGTATCTGTGTTTTTATCTGGACCGTTCTCTTCTTTTGAGTCTGTTTTTTTAACTTCGTTAACTATTTTATCTTTTCCGCGATCATCTTTATTTTTCGTGGAATCTTCTTTGAAACTTGTCTTTTTAGCGCCGCTTTCAACATGTTGGGAAGGGGCTGATTCTTTACCGACAATGTCGACGGCCGTTACGTAATAAGATCCGCCAGAGCCGACTTTGTAAACAAGATTCCCCCCAGCATTGATGCTCGCCACTTTTTTGCCGTCTTTATAGACACGATAACCGACGACATCTCCTTCATGATGCAAGCCCCATGTAATCTTATCGTTGCTGATCGTTATGGATAGGGGATCAGGTGCTTTGCCATTATCATTCAATTTCGCTGTCGCCCCGACGACATTTCCGGATTTTTCGGCTCCGGGAATCACGGATCCCGGGTCAACGACATATCTCAATCCGATATCTGCAAATGAATCTGGATTCAGCATGAACCCGCCGCTTGTGAATTCGCCAGGCGTTTGCGGAAGCGCTGCGTAGCGTTTGCTGCCGACTGATACATATTGTCCATCTATGAAACTATCATCCGCCCTTGATGGAGCATATTTGGCGATGAATAAATCCGATTTGACAAGTCCTGCCTTTTGACACGAACTTGAAGGCAGCAGTCCTGAAACGCCACAGAAAGAACGGCTGACAATTCCGCCAGGCATTTCAAAGCGCTTATCGGGGTCGATGAGTTTAGGGTCGACCTTGTATGCGGCATTGATCAAATCTGCCCAATAATACATATTACGTTTATTATATTCAAGACCATTATAAGTCCCTTGCAAGGATTTAGGTGTGTCATAACCCAGCCATGTACCGAATGATACATTGGGATTCGTAGCGACGAACCAAGCGTCCCAATAGTTTTGTGAAGTACCGGTCTTACCTGCCCAATCGCTTGAGAAGGCAAGGCGGTTCCTGACCGAAGCGGCCGTCCCGCTGTTTACGACATCACGCATCATATCAAGCGTCAAGTAAGCGGCTTGCGGAGAGAAAACATCCACTGGTTTCACTTTATGTTCATAGATGACCTTGCCATCCTTCGATACGATTTTATCGATCATATAAGCATCGATGAATTCCCCTGAATTGGCAAATGTGCCAAATGCATTGACGTTTTCTTCAACGGTCACACCTTCCTTCATGGCACCTAATGACATGGAAAGATGGGAGTAATCCTCTTTCGTCACGGTGGAGAATCCCATTTTCTCCAAATAGGAAGCGGGGCTCAGGTTGATTATTTTCTTGTAAAAGAGCGCTGCCGGGATGTTGTAGGAATTTTTTAAAGCCTCGCGGGCAGTCGATACTCCTGTATAGCTGCCGCCGCCATAGTTTCCTGGACTCCACGGTTTGCCGCCTGTTGGAATGGAGATCGGCACGTTGGCCGATACGCTGCCAGGTGAGATTTTGCCTAGCTCGATGCCTGGGCCATATACGAGCAAAGGCTTCATCGTTGATCCGTTCGATCGCAGTGATCCGGTTGCATGGTTCGTCTGTGACCGTTTGAAATCACGGCCGCCTACGAAACTGATGATTTTCCCTGTTTTATTCTCGATAAGAATCGCTCCGGCCTCCACGGGCTGGCTCACGGTCTTCATTTCCTTCGTATCCGGGTCGGGGACTTGCGCCAGTTTATCGTACCCGAAATTCGGATAGTTTTTCGTTACTTCCTGCATCTTGTCATAAATCTTTTTGTTGACGGTCGTATATACCTTATAGCCATTTTGCCGCAGCTTACGGTCGGCAAGTGCTAGATATTGAGCTTTTAAGTCAGCATTCTTTAAATCTTTCTCTTCATATCCGTCTTCTTTTGCCAGACTGACAGAGAGGATTTCGATGGAGCGTTTTTCGATTTCATTGGTGAGCCATGGATATTTCTCCGAAGGCATCTCCGTTTTACCGATAAAGTCTTTCGTAATGTCGTATGCGTTTGCTTTATCATATTCTGCTTTTGTTATGTATCCGTTACTATACATCCGTTTTAAAACGGTTTTCATCCGGTTGATGCCGGGCTCTTGATTTTCCTTCAGTTTTCCTTTCTGGGTATATGGTGTATATCCGAAAGGGCTTTGCGGCAATCCAGCGATAAAGGCTGATTGGGGCAGTGTCAGATCTTTGGCCTCCACGCCAAAAATACCTTCAGCAGCGGACTCGACCCCGGCGATGTTACGGCCTGAAGAGTTTCGTCCCAAAGTGGAGACGTTTAAGTACGTTTCCAAAATCTCTTCTTTTTCAAAGAACTTTTCGACCCGGAGCGCAAGAAGGATTTCTTTTGCCTTCCGGTCAAATGATACTTCGTTGGTCAGGATCTGGTTTTTAATGAGCTGCTGTGTTAATGTACTTCCTCCCGATTGGACGGTTGCATTCGAAAATTCCTGGTAAATCGCACGCAGGATGGCTTTCGGGACAACCCCGTCATGCTCATAAAAATACTCATCTTCTGTAGCGATGACTGCATTTTTAAGATGCTCGGAAACTTTATCGATGGACACTTCCTCACGCTCAAGGTCACTCTTGAGCTTGCCCAAGTATACTTCATCTGCAAAGTATACTTCAGAGGTCTCTTCATAATTGTAAATGTCTTTTTTCAAATCTTCTTTTGAGCGTACTGGCTCATCATTGACGAGGGCAGCGAAATAGCCGGCTCCGACGCCGCCGGCGAATGAGAATCCTAGGATCCCGACAATAATGAGGATCAGTGTTAAATTCCAAATGACTTGGTATGTAACCCGCGCGTTCTTATGTGTTTTTTCACTTTGGAAAAAACGGGTCAGCTGCTTCCAGACTGTTTGAAATCTATCTTTTTGATTATTATTCATCGTATCATACCCCCTGAAATCACATATATTATAGCATATAACATGCAGGGGAAAGGGCATCTTTCTTATTTTTCTATAATCTGTAAGGGTGATGTTGACAAGGATTCTTATGTATGATAAAAGTTTATTAACAACAATAAAATGATTAAATGATCGCGATGATAGGACCCAGTAGTCAGACTATCCCTGTTTCAGAGAGCCGGTGGTTAGTGGAAATCGGTACAAATGGTATGATGAATTACTTCCTGGAGCATTTGCTGTGAAATGATTAGTAGCAGGAAACGGCTGACGACCGTTATTCGTCTTGAGCGGAGGGCATATTATGTCCTCAAGTTGGGTGGTACCGCGAATTCATTCGTCCCTTCATATTCATGAAGGGGCGTTTTTGTGTGCTTTTTGCGGTTTTTTTCTATGATGGAGGAGGAATATTTAATGGAATTGCTTAAAGACCTCGAGTGGAGAGGAATTATTTATCAACAAACGGATGAAGAAGGTTTAAAGAACCTTTTGGAAAAAGAGAAAATTTCTTTATACTGTGGTGTCGATCCAACTGCGGATAGCATGCATATCGGTCATCTATTGCCATTCTTGACATTGCGCCGTTTCCAGCAGCACGGTCATCGCCCCCTTGTGCTGGTAGGCGGTGCGACAGGACTCATCGGTGATCCAAGCGGTAAAAAAGAGGAACGTCAGCTGCAAACGCTGGAAAAAGTGCTTTATAATGCAGACTGCATAAAAGGGCAGCTATCCCACATCTTTGATTTCGACGGTGAAAATGGTGCGGTCATGGTCAATAACTATGACTGGATAGGCAAAATTGATATGGTTACGTTCCTGCGTGATTACGGGAAATACATCGGCATAAACTACATGCTGGCAAAAGATACGGTTGCTTCCCGCTTGGATACGGGAATTTCCTTCACTGAATTTGCGTACACGATTTTACAAGGAATTGATTTCGGTCATTTATACAGCAATTACGACTGTAAATTGCAAATTGGCGGCAGTGATCAATGGGGCAACATTACGACCGGCCTTGAAATGATCAGGAAATCCAATGATGAGAATGCCAAAGCATTCGGTATGACGATCCCGCTCGTAACGAAAGCGGATGGAACGAAATTCGGTAAAACGGAAGGCGGAGCGATTTGGCTTGACCCTGAAAAAACGACTCCGTATGAATTTTACCAATTCTGGATCAATACAGCAGATGCAGATGTCGTGAAATACCTGAAATTCTTCACATTCCTATCTCGTGAGGTGATTGAAGAGTTAGAGCGATCCGTACAAAACGAACCGCATTTGCGTAAAGCGCAAAAAGCATTAGGGGAAGAAATGACCCGTTTGATTCATGGTCAGGAAGCTCTTGACCAAGCAATCAAAATCTCTGCCGCCCTATTCAGCGGTGAGGTGAAGAATTTAAGTGCAGCGGAAATCAAATTGGGCTTTAAAGATGTCCCTAGCTTCGAACGTGAAAGCAAGGAAGACATCGGTTTGGTCGATTTAATCGTTGAAGCGAAAATTTCGCCATCAAAGCGCCAAGCCCGTGAAGATATTCAGAACGGGGCAATCTCCATAAATGGGGAGAAAGTGACCGATCTGCAATATGTAGTGACGGAAGCAGCCAAGATTGAAGGGGAGTTCATCCTCGTTCGTCGCGGCAAGAAGAAATACACATTAGTGAAATGATTGTCCAAGGCCCGGCTGAATCCCAGCCGGGCTTTGTTCTGCAAAGATGTTTAAATTTAAAAAAACCCCATCCAAGGATGGGGTTTTTGAAGTTATTAACGAGAGTAGAACTCAACGATAAGAGCTTCGTTAATTTCAGCAGGCAATTCAGAACGTTCTGGTAAACGAGTGAAAGTACCTTCTAATTTCTCAGCATCGAAAGTAAGGAAATCAGGAACGAAGTTAGTTGCTTCAACTGATTCTTTGATGATTGAGAAGTTGCGTGATTTTTCACGAACTGAGATTGTTTGTCCAAGAGACACTTTGTAAGATGGAATGTCTACGCGGCTTCCGTCTACAGTGATGTGACCGTGGTTAACAAGTTGACGTGCTTGACGACGTGTACGAGCTAAACCAAGACGGTAAACTAGGTTGTCAAGACGTGATTCAAGAAGAATCATGAAGTTTTCACCATGTACACCTTTAAGTTTGCCAGCGCGGTCGAACATTGTGCGGAATTGACGCTCAGTGATTCCGTACATGTGACGAAGTTTTTGTTTCTCTTGTAGTTGCATTCCGTATTCAGAAATTTTTCTACGTTGGTTAGGACCATGTTGTCCTGGAGCATAAGGGCGTTTTTCTAATTCTTTACCAGTACCTGTTAGGGAAATTCCTAAACGACGGGATAGTTTCCAGCTTGGGCCAGTATAACGAGCCATAGGATGACTCCTCCTTTAAATGTTTTTATTTTGGTAAAATAAAAACCGTGTGAATGTACGATCATGACCATTTTGTTTTCATGTACCTTCGCCCTAGCAGCTGAGGGTTACGAGATACACCTCTGGATTGAGGAACAAAATGAGAACATAAAGGCTATCACATAGGCTGCAATATTTTACACAAAGAGTATTGTATAATATTCTGCTCAATGAGTCAAGGACAGTTGTGATAATTAAGGAATGGATAAGAGAATGACAGCAGGAAAATACAATATATTTAAAGGTTGTTTTCGCATACTGCTATTTACCAATTATTGCGGTGTGGTTGATTTCCTCTCCAGATGCTCCCGCAGGAGTCTCGCACTTCCGCTCCAATCAACCTTAAATCGTTTCGGTTTAAAAACAACAATCTTTACGATAAGAGTCTATTTAAAAAATACAAAATAGAGAGGTTTTTTCCATTGAAAGCGTTATGAGGTAATGAATCCAAAAGTCATGGATGGTATGAGACATTCCTTGGTTGCCTATGCCATGGGTGAGGTTCAATCCTGTGGAAGGAACGGGTACATGTACCTGGGGTCCTGTAATGGAAAAGGGAGCAGGCATGGGCTGCCGCTCCCTTTAACTTTTATAGATGATTGGAAAGGATTTCAGCGAACTTCTCCAGTCCTTGCTGATCCATTTCGTCAAAACGGTCCGTTATCGGGCTGTCGATATCGAGGACACCAAGCAATTTGCCATCCTTCATCAGCGGGATGACAATTTCAGATCTTGATGCCGCATCGCAGGCGATATGTCCAGGGAATTGGTGGACATCCTCAACGCGCAGGGTTTTTTCGGTTGCCGCTGAAGTCCCGCATACGCCCTTGCCCATTGGAATGCGCACACAGGCCGGAAGCCCCTGGAAGGGTCCTAGTATTAATTGGTCTTCTTCATATAAATAAAAGCCAACCCAGTTAATCTCATCGAGAAACTGATTAAGTAAAGCTGCCGCATTGCTTAAATTGGCTATCCGGTTCGTTTCATCTTCGATTAAGGCAAGTAGTTGTTTTTGGACCAGTTCATAGTTTTTTTCTTTTTTTCCTTGATACATTTCGACATTAAACAAAAGCGTTCACCTGTCTTCCTCATATTTTTACAGCACTTTCTAATCATGATGCTCCATTGTTGGGAAATTGTCGAGAACTTACTAAAGGATTCAGGCTCTTTCGTGAAGAAGTAGTCCATAAGACTTGTCTCAAAGAAAGCGAGGGATTGCCTGAATGAATCGCCAGACGCCAACGAAACAAGCCATTGTGGATGCTGCATTGCATTTATTTCATTTAAAAGGTTATCATGCTACATCCATACGGGATATTGCGAATAAAGCGAAAGTGAACGCTGCCAATATTGCCTACTATTTCAAGAATAAGCAGGGGTTGCTGGAATTCTGTTTCACTTCCTATTTAGAAGAATATATCCTGGTCCTTGAGACGAACATGACGTTGCTGGAACTTAAAGGCCCACAGCAATGCTTGATGAACCTTGTAAAGGATATCCTCGCCTTCCAGAGGGAAAACTTCCTTGCTGCACGGTTCATATATGGTGAATCTTCACTCGATTCCAATTTAAACCGGGAAATTCATTCGACTTATTTTACAAAGGAAAAGTCTTATTTTCAATATATATTGGAACAAGGAATCAAGAGCAGGAGTTTCCAGCAGGTCTCCGTTCCAATGTATATGCTGCAGTTGAAGGGATTATTGACGGCCCCTGTCCTGCATACCCATTATGCGATGGATGTGCTTCATGTATTCCCGCAGGAAGCGTATTACACGAATATTTATGCCAATGAAGTCGGACGATTCCTGCAAGATACCCTTTTCATTGCCGAAGACCTGCAGCCGCTGTTAGCTGGCCGGGGCTGAAGTGTAAACATGAGTTACCCATTATACCCTGCAATCAGTGCCTGATGGCCCTGACCCAAATCTTTAGCCTGATGGGCATCGGAACCGTAAATGAGCGGAATGCCGAGATCTATTGCACGCTTTGCAAATCGTTCAGGAGGGTAGGGTTCACCGCATAGCGGCTTTACATGCCCAGCCCCATTATAATCCAGTTCATACCTTTGATCCTTGATCATTTCGAGAACCTTGTAAACCCGCCCGTCAAAACTTGATGCCGGCGGATATCGATGCTGGAATTTATGGACAAGCGTAATGTGCCCGATCCGTTTTGGTTTATAAATGCCTAAATCAGTTTCTATTGATTTTTCCAGTGTATCGTAATATTTGGCATAAACCGAATCCACTGAACCTAGTTCATTGGCAATCTCACCGAACCCATTTTCGCTGAAATCGATGCAATGCCAGTTGTTTTGATGTTTGATGAAGTGAACGGAAAGTATACTATCATCAAGGAATTCTCCGATTTCGTCGAGGAATTCTTTTGTTTCTTTTTCATGCCCCTCTATAAAGTCAACCTCCAGACCTGTTTTGATCAGGATTTTGTCTTTATGGCGTTCTTTCAGTACGCGGAGCTCTTGAAAGTAATCCAGGAGCAGGGCAGCGTCCATGCCGCTGTCTTTTTCAGGCGTAGGATCTTGAAAATTTCGTGGCAATGGAGCATGTTCCGTAAATGTGATTTCCTTTAATCCTAGCTCGATTCCCCGCGTAATATATTCATCGAATTTATCCGTAGAGCCGTGAGGGCAAAACGGAGTGTGCACATGACCGTCAGCTTTCATGGTCCTTCCCTCCCAAAAAACAGGTATTTGTAGCAATTTTCTACAAAAAAATCATTTTTCTCGTCAAAAATTATTGCTAACATGGTATCATAAAAGCATTAAATTTAACATTTTTACATTTCATATATAAATAGCAAGACTGTAAGGACTAGAACAGGGGGCTTACCATGGATTACATAATTGGGGTAATTGTATTAATTTTGATTTTCATCATTTGGGGTTATTTTTTCAAAAAGAGATATTTTAAAGAAATCGATCGACTGGAATCCTGGAAAATAAGCATCACGCACCGCCCCGT
The DNA here is from genome assembly GCF_018613455.1 of Bacillus sp. ISL-78. Taxonomy (NCBI): domain Bacteria; kingdom Bacillati; phylum Bacillota; class Bacilli; order Caryophanales; family Bacillaceae; genus Bacillus; species Bacillus sp. ISL-78. Next base: position 22,288 of record NZ_JAGGQC010000026.1, on the reverse strand, counting down.
GCTGGAAGAGCTTTCTAAAGTCAAACAATTGAACATGACAGGTGAAACAGAGGAAATGTTCGAAAACTGGCGCATTGAATGGGACGCCATCATTACGGATCATATGCCCGAAGTCGAAGAGCTTTTATTCGATGCCGAGGAATTCGTCGATAAATACCGTTTCAGCCGATCAAAAGAGATACAGCGCAAAATTACAGTCAAGCTGAATGAAATAGAGGAAATGATCAAAAAGATCCTATACGAACTGAATGAACTCGTAGGCAGTGAGGAAAAGAATCGATTGGAAATTGAGGATATCAAAGAATCCTACCGTCAATTGAAGAAATCCCTGCTTGCACACAGGCATAATTATGGGAAAGCGGCTGATAAGCTGGAAAGCTCCTTGGATGAAGTGCTGCAGATCCTTCAGAAATATGAAGAAGAGACCGTGAACGGCAATTATTTGAATGCGAGGGAGCTTGTTCTCACCATTAAGGACAAATTGGCGGTTCTGTCAGTTAAAATGGAAATGCTCCCAAAATTATTGGTTGATAGCCAATCCGAGCTGCATTCCCAGCTTAATGAATTGAAGGATGGTTATGAGGAGATGTCAGGACAGGGGTACCTGCTGAGCCATATCCAATTCGAGCAGGAAATATCAAGGCTTGAGGAAGAACTGGATCTATATAAAACACAATTGGAAAATGCCGAAACGGAAGCAGTGGAAAAAGGCATTAAAGAAATGCGCGAAAGCATCGAGGTTCTCTATGACCTTTTGGAAAAAGAAGTGCTTTCAAAACAGTATATCTTGAAAAATGATGAAGTTCTCAGGAAAACGATTAGTGACCTTGAATATGAAAACGATAAACTTAAAGTTGAAACCATACATGTTCAACACACGTATCATCTGACGGAAAATGAGCTCGATGCCCAACGGAAAATGGAAAAGCAGATTGCCCAGATTTCAAAACGCCATCAATTGCTCGTCTTGAAAATGGAGGATAATGTGATGGCAAGCTCGCTTATCAGCGAAGAGATGCAGGGGCTTGCAGCACAGTTGAAGGAATTACAGGAAAATCAGAAAGACTTTACCGTTAAATTACAGGCTTTACGGAAAGATGAAATGGATGCAAGGGATTCACTGGCCGAATTGAAGCGCAAAATGGTCGATACTGGACGTTTAATTTCAAAAAGCAATATTCCAGGTCTTCCAGAAGAGTATAAAGTGGTGCTATCTGATGCCAAAGAAAGCATGGATGACGTTCAGGGCAAACTTGAAGAAAAGCCGCTTGACATGGCCGCTGTTTATATTTATTTGGAAAAAGCGGTTCAGCAGGTGAATAAGGTACACGAAAAAGCCCAGGAATTGATCGAGCATATGTATTTGGCCGAAAAGGTGATCCAATTCGGAAATCGTTATCGAAGCAGTCACGATATGGTAGCCGAGAGCCTAAGGGAAGCCGAAGCGAAATTCCGAAGCTATGAATATCAAGCCGCATTGGAAACGGCAGCCACTGCCATAGAAAAGGTCGACCCAGGCAGTTTACGAAAAATCGGGACGAACATAGAAGAAGTCCTTTCCTGAAAACCCGCCATGGCGGGTTTTTTTCTTTTTATGGATTAGGTGGGAAGTTAAATCATTCCCGAGAATTTAAAGAAGCAGGTATCCTATCATTCTTGGACCAGTGTTTTACATTCTCTTTCAAATTCAATTATGTTAATATTAGAAGTTGCAACAGCAACATTGAAACTTATATTTAGAAGAGTGACCATCATAGATATAAAAACATGGAAGGTGAACCCATGATTTATTTTGACAATAGTGCAACAACGAAACCATATCCCGAAGTAATCGAATCATTCATGAAGGTTACTTCGGATTATTTCGGGAATCCCTCATCGCTTCATGGACTTGGGGTGCAATCCGAAAAACTGCTTTCCGCTGCCAGAAAGCAGATTGCTGATTTATTAAAGGTGAAGAGTTCGGAAATATATTTCACTTCCGGGGGAACGGAAGGAAATAATCTTGCCATTAAAGGGGCAGCCCTCTCTCAGGGAAATCGAGGCAAACACATAATCACGACAGCGATTGAACATCCTTCTGTAGAAGACGCTTGCCAATCATTGACGAGAATGGGATATGAGATCACATATCTTCCCGTTAACGAATCTGGACAAATTGATGTAACCGATCTTAAGGATGCATTGAGGGAAGATACCATTTTGGTTTCCGTCATGCATGTTAATAATGAAGTTGGCTCGATACAGCCGATTGCTGAAGTGGGCAAATTGTTAAAACAATACCCAAACGTGCTCTTTCACGGCGATAATGTACAGGGAACAGGCAAGGTTTCGTTATCATTGCGTGAAGCCAATGTGGATTTATGTACAATTTCCGGCCACAAGGTTCACGGTTTGAAAGGGACGGGCATCCTGTATGTTCGTGAAGGCGTTCGGGTCGACCCGCTTTTCCATGGTGGCAATCAGGAAACGAAAATCAGGAGCGGCACCGAAAATGTTGCGGGAATCGTCGCCCTTTCGAAGGCTTTACGTATTAGTATGAACAATCAATTGCTGTATCATGATAAGCTTCAGCAAATCAAAACTTATTTATATAAAGGTTTGAAGGAAATGGACGGGGTGTTGGTTAACAGTCCCGAAGAGGGTGCACCCCATATTGTGAATTTTTCCGTTCCGGGACTGAAATCCGAGGTATTGCTGCATGCACTGGAATCGGAGGGAATATATGTTTCGACGACTAGTGCCTGTTCTTCGAAAAAAAGGACGGTAAGCAAAACGGTGGACGCGATGTTCCATCATCCGGCTCGTTCCGAAAGCGTCATCCGTATCAGTACTACCTACGGCAATGAAATGGGAGAAGCAAAGCAAGTTCTGGCGGCGATACAGAAAATAGTCGCTAATTTAGAAAAAATAATGAGGGTTGCTAAATGAAATTTGATCATATAATTATCCGTTATGGAGAAATCTCCACTAAAAAAAGAAACCGTAAAGGCTTTGTAGACAAAATGAAGGCACATATCCGCTGGAGTTTAAAAGATATAGAAGGCGTAGTGCTGACAGCCAACCGGGAGCGGATGTACGTCCTCCTGAACGGTGCGGACCATGTGCCGGTCATTGACCGATTGAAAGGCATTTTTGGAATACAGTCATTAAGCCCTGCAATAAAAATAGAGCGTGATCTGGAAGTGATGAAAACGGCAGCATTGTATTACCTTAATCATACTCTTGAAGAGGTAAACACGTTCAAAATCACAACAAAACGCGCCGATAAGGACTTTCCGTATAATACCGATGAAATTAACAGGGCAATCGGCGGGCATTTGCTCCGAAATACAGAAGATTTAAAAGTGGATGTAAAGAACCCTGATTTGAACCTGCTAGTGGAAGTGAGACGCGAAGCCGTGTATTTGACAGGTGAAATCATCCAGGGGGCAGGCGGTCTTCCATTCGGTTCAAGCGGGAAGGCGATGCTGATGCTTTCAGGCGGGATTGACAGTCCTGTTGCAGGATTCCTTTCGATGAAACGGGGATTGGACGTGGAGGCGATCCATTTTTACAGCCCACCTTTCACAAGTGAGCGTTCACGTCAAAAGGTCATTGATTTGGCGGGCAAACTGGCAGAAATTAATGGAAGCATGAAAGTGCATATCGTTCCATTTACGGAAATCCAATTATTGATTCAAAAACAAATCCCGGAAAACTACTCAATGACTACAACCCGTCGTTTAATGATGCGGGTCGCCGATCGCATCCGGGAAAAGGAAGAAGCCATGGCACTGATCACCGGTGAAAGCCTTGGACAGGTTGCGAGCCAGACGATGAGCAGCATGTTTGCCATCAATGAGGTTACGAATACACCGATCCTGCGTCCGCTGATTACCATGGATAAGACAGAAATCATCAAAATAGCAAGACAACTCGATACTTTTGAAATATCCAATCTGCCGTACGAGGATTGCTGTACGGTCTTTACGCCGGCAAGCCCAAAAACGAAACCGAAACGTGAAAAAGTCAATTACTATGAAAGCTTCGTCGACTTTGACTCCTTGATTGAAAAAGCGGTCTCCGAAACAGAAATACTAACGGTTAAACCGGGTCAGACTTTCGTTAAGGAAGAAGCGATGGAAGACTTGTTTTAATATCCTTTAATTACCAATAAAAATGTGCGAATGAAGCCATGTGTTTTAACACACTCTATAATCACAAGGAGGTGAAACACACATGGCAAACAACAACAGCTCAAACGAATTATTGGTACCTGGAGTTGAACAAGCTCTACAACAAATGAAATATGAAATCGCTACAGAATTCGGCGTACAACTTGGTGCCGACACAACTTCTCGCGCTAACGGATCAGTTGGTGGAGAGATCACAAAACGTCTTGTTCAAATGGCTGAACAACAATTAGGCGGAGGCTTCAACAGATAATTTCATAAATATGGCTACAGAGAGCGGGTTTTAACACCCGCTCTCTTTACGTTTGCGTACTGAATTCGTGGGCAGCAAAATAAAGTGCGTTGTATGTCAAAAAGCTGCGTTAACAACAAGACCTTGTTTTACTACATAATTTTTTACTGTTTTATATAATATGAAACCTCATTATTGTGCCGAATAACCGGCTAGCCAAGACCCACAGGTGCAGGCTTTGATGAGGCTTGGCAGACAGTCGGCGGAAAGAGAGCGGGTTTCTGAAATCAGCTGGAATTTTTTAAAAGAAAAACTGCAGGCAAACCTTGCTTTAGGAGTTGTCTACAGGCTATAAGAGAGCGGATTCCTAGACCCGCTCTTTTTTTAATTTGTAAAAATAAATAGAAATTTTAGAGAAGTATCTTGTATAATGAGTAGGTACTAAGAGTTCATAATTGGAGGGGAAGAATATGAAGCGTGAAGACTTATTGGCTCCGGAACATTACAACTTAGTGAGTGAAATGGAACGTTATGCAAAAGATCCAGGTAAAGTTGCCGTACTTTGGGAGAACGAAACCGGAGATAAAAAGCAACTTACATATGAGAATTTATTAAAAAGTGCAAATAAAATTGGAAATGCCTTCAAGAAAAAAGGACTGGGTAAAGGTGATACGGTCCTCATCATAATCCCCCGTTTGGTGGAAGCTTATCAAGTGTATTTAGCCGCATTGAAAATTGGCATGATTGTCATCCCTTGTTCTGAAATGCTTCGTGCGAAGGACTTGCAGTACCGAGTCAACCATGGTGATGTCAAAGGAATCATCAGTTATCATGAATTTACTGGCGAATTGAATGAAATAGAAGGAGCGGAAAGCCTCCTGAAGTTTTCAATCGGAAAACGAATCGAAAATTGGCTGGATTTGAATGAGCTCGCCGATGAGGAATCCGATCAGCTGACCATGGCTGACACGAAGAGTGAGGATATGGCATTCTTATCGTATACTTCCGGAACGACAGGAAATCCAAAAGGGGTCGTCCATACACATGGATGGGCTTATGCCCATTTGAAAACGTCCGCTGCAAACTGGCTAGGAATCAGCGAAACGGATGTCGTTTGGGCAACTGCAGGCCCAGGGTGGCAAAAGTGGATCTGGAGTCCTTTCCTGGCGGTTCTGGGGACTGGAGCGACAGGCCTTGCCTATCATGGAAAGTTCGAGGCGAAAAAATATCTTCAGCTGCTTCAGGACTACAAAGTGAATGCATTATGCTGTACACCAACCGAGTATCGATTGATTGCAAAGGTGGATAACCTTGATGATTATGATTTATCCCATCTTCATAGTGCCGTATCAGCGGGAGAGCCTTTAAATCAAAAAGTGTTCGAGGTCTTTAAGAACCATTTCCAGATTGAAGTGCGTGATGGGTATGGACAGACCGAAAATACCTTGTTGGTTGGTGTAACGAAAGGCATGGAAATTAAATTGGGCTCCATGGGCAAACCGACTCCGGGCAACCATGTGGAAATCATCGATGATTCCGGTAAACCTTGTTCTCCTGGCGTAGTGGGGGATATTGCCGTACATGTCGATACACCTGCTCTTTTTAAAGAATATTTTAAAGATCCCGAGCGGACATCGCAGCAATTCCGCGGGGACTATTATATCACCGGCGATCAAGCGAAAAAGGATGAGGATGGTTATTTCTGGTTTGAGGGTCGTTCTGATGATATCATCATCAGTTCGGGATATACGATCGGACCGTTTGAAGTGGAAGATGCACTCGTTAAGCATCCGTATGTTAAAGAGTGTGCCGTAATAGCAAGTCCTGATGAAATAAGGGGAAATGTGGTCAAGGCGTATGTCGTCTTGATGGATGATATCGATCCGAACAGCCAGGACTTGATCAAGACGCTTCAATCGCACGTGAAAGAATTGACTGCTCCATATAAATATCCAAGGAAAATCGAATTTTTAGAAGAGCTTCCCAAAACGACATCAGGTAAAATCAAACGGGTGGATTTACGGAAAAGGGAAGAAGCACTCCTTAACAATTGATTGAAATGCATGAACGTCAGCCTTCAAGGCTGGCGTTTTTTTATTGACAGGGACTTGGGTAAAAGCATAAATATGGGAATTCGTGTTATGAGATGGTACACTTACTGCATATCTGCACAGTAACAATCATTTAATAAGGAGTGTAAAGCCGGAATGGGAACGTTATGGTTCAATGGGTCAATTTATACGATGGTTAAAGAAAATGATAAAGTGGAGGCAGTCTTCACTGATAAGGGGTTAATTGTTGATACCGGCAGCCTGGACCATTTGAAAAATGAACATGCCGGCAATATTTCCAGGGAAATCGACTTAAAAGGACAAACGATGCTGCCGGGATTAGTGGATAGTCACCTTCATTTGGTCGGACATGGTGAAAGACTGCTTCGTCTAGACCTCTCTTTGATGGATAGCAGGGAGTCGATCATGAAATCCTTGAAGGAAAAGTGCTTAAAGACCCCGGCCGGAAAGTGGATCGTTGCCGAAGGGTGGAATGAAAATGAATGGCCGAGGCCTGAATTGATATTACGGGATGAGCTTGACGCGATATCGGCAGATCATCCCATCGTATTGAAAAGGGTCTGCCGTCATGCCTTGGTGGTTAATTCCCGGGCCCTTTTGGAAGCGGATATTAAAGAAGATATAAAAGAACCTTCAGGCGGGGTGATCTGCCGTTATCCTGACGGACGTTTAAATGGATTATTTAAAGAAAGCCAGGCGCAGAACCTTATTTTAGACAGCCTTCCCGGCATTGATCAAGAGTATATCGAAAACGCGCTCACAGAGGCCATAGAAGACGCATATAAGCTAGGTTTGACTGGGGGGCATACAGAGGACCTTCATTACTACAATGGATTCATGTCGACATATCAGGCGTTTAAATCGGTAATCGAGGACCGGGAAATGGCCTTTCGCGCCAATTTGCTCGTCCATCACGAAGCGTTTGAAGAAATGCTGGCAGCAGGCGGCGGCTATCAGGAAGGTACGCGATATATCAAATTCGACAGCATGAAGATCTTTACCGACGGCTCCTTAGGCGGACGCACTGCCCTGTTGAGCGAACCTTACGTAGATCAAAAGAATACGAATGGGGTCGCGATATTCACTGAAAATGAGCTTCAGGAATGGGTGAAAAAAGCAAGGGCTGCCGGAATGCCGATTGCTGTCCATGCGATTGGCGATCTCGCTTTTGAATACGTCTTGAATGCAATTGAAGCCCTCCCCCCGAAAAAGGGACAGAGGGACCGGCTCATCCATGCGCAGATTGTACGGCCCGAGCTTTTGGAGCGGGCGGCAAAGCTGCCGGTAATCTTTGATATACAACCGGGGTTCGTTCCGTCCGATTTTCCATGGGTGGAAGAAAAGGTGCCAGCCGATCTATTGGAATCCTCCTATGCCTGGAAAACCTATTTGAATTTGGGCATCATTTGTGCGGGAGGGTCGGATGCACCCATTGAACCATTAAATCCGATTTTGGGCATTCATGCAGCTGTCACAAGGATGAAAATCAACAGTGAGGACCGTACCGTATATGGTTTGTCTGAAAGGCTTTCCGTTTTCGAGGCTTTCGCATTGTATACGAAAGGGAGTGCTGCAGCAATCGGCCAGGAAAAACGCCGAGGTGTGATCAAAAAAGGGTACGATGCCGATTTTACCGTGTTTAATCTGGATGTCTTTGCTGTTGCACCGGATGATCTCCTGAAAGCTGAGGCGGTCATGACGGTCATCGATGACAAAATCATGTATGATAAAAATTAACAGTTGCAAAAAAAGAAATGGAAATACAAAATTGTCAGATGGAATTAGATAAAGGAATGTAAATGGAAAGAAGGCTTGTTATGAAAGTGGATCAACAAAAAGAAGGGGCGATTTATGCAGCCCTTTCTTACATGATGTGGGGAGTTGTGCCGGTTTACTGGAAGTTCCTTCAGGGAGTCGGTGCAATGGAAATTTTAGCTCAGAGGGTATTATGGTCTTTCGTGTTCATGCTGGTTTTATTGATGATCATGAAAAAGTGGCAGGCGTTTCTTGATTATGTCAAAAACATACTGGGCAATCCGAAACTATTTACGGCATTACTAACGGCGTCACTGCTTGTTACAGCCAATTGGGGAGTGTTCATATGGGCCGTTAACTCGGGACGGATCCTCGACACGAGCCTTGGATATTATATCAATCCGCTCGTCAGTGTACTATTGGGAGTGATAGTCTTAAAAGAAAAATTGAGCGGGGCCCAAATCATTTCATTCCTGCTTGCAGGAATCGGAGTCTTGATCCTTGGCATTCATTTCGGCACGATCCCGTGGATCTCTCTTGTTTTGGCCATGACCTTTGGATTATACGGTCTGGCAAAAAAAATGATCAAGGCCGAATCGGCAATCGGGCTGACGCTCGAAACGATGATGGTAACGCCTCTGGCCCTAGGTTACCTGATTTACTTGATGAACAGGTCGGAAATGCAATTCTTTACAGACGGGAGCACAAGCTTGCTGTTGGTGGGCGGCGGGATTGCCACGGCATTGCCTCTTTTATATTTTGCGAAAGGGGCCGAGAAGATCCCGTTATCGATGCTAGGCATTTTTCAGTATATCGCTCCGACCTTATCTTTATTGATCGGGGTATTCGTCTATCATGAAAGTTTCACCAAAGCACATCTTTTAGCCTTTTTGTTCATATGGTCAGCCTTGGCTGTTTATACACTATCCATAACGAAATGGGGGCAGGCAAGTGCCCGCAGGTTCAAAGGCAAAGGGAATATTGGTGCTTGAAAAGAAATAAATGCTTGGGAAATTTTCTGCCCAAGCATTTTTTATGTCGATATTCAATAAAACGGATTTATGGCATAGGCGAAATGCCAGGGTCATGAAAGGTATATCTTCGAACCTATTTCAGAAACAATACAATTGGAAAGGCTGGCAGGACTGTTATCGGGCTTGGCACGAGGGTTATTTAGTTGGAATTGTCTATAGAAGGAACTATCCAGGGAAATGATATGCGTTGTCAGAAATGCTGATATGGTGGCGAATGGCTTTCTATTGCTATTTAATTCATCGATGATTCCCTGTGCAGTGGTAATCCCGATCCCGTGGCCATAAAAGAGGTTATTCCCTAATAATATGGCATTTTCACCTTGCCATTCAGGGGTTGCCAAGTCGTGATCAGGGTTTTTGAAGTAAACGCAATCACCTGGTAAATAATCCCTTCCTCGATGAATAATGAGAGCCATATTCTGTGGAGGGCGAAAGTCATATAAAAATAGGTCTGAAAAAAGATAGTCGAAATTCCTGGGGCCGATCAGATCCAAAATCGCCTTTAAAAAAGTGATGACCATTGCTGTACCGCATTCGAATGCATAAAGCCCTCCATTCATGAAAATGTCAACGAGCGCAGCATGAGGGAGAATCCCTGGCTGAAGGGTAAAGGTGCCATCCTTTGAAAGGTGCCAATAACGTTGATTGGATTGAGACTCCTCAAGTGTGGAGAAATCCGGACCGCTTTTATCCAACGCAATAGCTGCCTCTATGACTCGGTTCCTCAGCTGTATCTCGAAATTAAAATCCCCAAAGTTCCGGTATTCAAAAACGTTAGAATCTTCCGCCAAGCATTGAAGAGTTTCAAGCGATTTGGCAGAGGCTGTACCTGGTTGGATTTGACTGACATCTAACCATTTGTGATTAATCTTTATCATGACATATCCACCTTTTGCTTATGAAATTAAGGGTTTAATAAAACAAGTAAACAAAAATGTCTACATGTAATGCTCATTATATGAATGCTTGAAAAGAAATGACTATTTGGTACGTGTCCGCCACCGTTGCAGCCAAGCATGATTGGAACGGAAAGAGGCAGAATTATTTTGCTTTCAATGATTTTCGTTCCAAAAGATATTTTGCAAGATATCCTGAAGTGCCAGGAATACCTTTCCAATTAGAGAGAAGAAGCAAATTAGTATTCCTTTTTCCCTATGAATTGATATAATGAGAGAGAAAAGTTCATATGTGCGAGAAATGTAGGGGGGCCAGTACTGCTGGCTGAGATTGCATCCATTAGATGCTGACTCTTTGAACCTGATCTGGGTGATGCCAGCGGAGGGAACATATTATGACTGATTTTCTGTTTTGTATGTTAACGTCCGAATTCATCTTCGGGCGTTTTTTGCTTTTTTCCAGTATTTGAATAGCCCTGGAGCCCTATTATGGTTCCGGCATATGGACCTTATAAGATATGTAGGGGGATAATGACTTGAATAAATTCTTACCACTGTTAACTTCGTTCTTCCTTTTAGCTGGATGCGGAGCAGGCGGAACTAATGAAAAAGAAGAAGCATCTAAAAATGAAGAATTAAAAAAGGTATCGGTCGTGCTCGATTGGACACCGAATACAAACCATACAGGACTGTATGTAGCCAAGGAAAAAGGTTATTTTAAAGAACAAGGTCTTGATGTGGAAATTATCATGCCAGGTGAAGCTGGAGCTGATAAGCTTGTCGCTTCAGGGAAATCTGAATTTGGCGTGAGCTACCAGGAGGGCATAACGCAGGCCCGCGTCCAGGGCGTGCCGATTGTTTCGGTAGCTGCCGTCATCCAGCATAATACCTCGGGATTCGCTTCCCCTGAGGCAAAAGACATTACGACTCCCAAGGATTTTGAAGGGAAAACGTATGGTGGCTGGGGGTCCCCGGTTGAAAAGGCCATCATTGATTCACTCATGAAAAAAGAAAATGCGGATGTAAATAAAGTGGATATAGTCAATACAGGAGACATGGATTTTTTCACTTCGGTTAAAAGGGATATAGATTTTGCCTGGATTTATTATGGATGGACAGGCATTGAGGCCGAATTGCGAAATGAAAAGCTTAATATGGTTTACTTAACCGAATACTCTGATAAGCTTGATTACTATACGCCTGTATTAACTACGAATGAAAAGATGATAAAAGAAGATCCGGAGACTGTTAAAGCATTCGTTCAAGCAGCTTCCAAAGGGTACCAGTTTGCGATTAAGAATCCTGACGATGCAGCGGACATGTTAATTAAGTCTGCACCGGATCTTGATCCAAAACTAGTGAAGAAAAGCCAGGAGTGGCTTGCAGACAAGTATCAGGATGATGCTCCGCGATGGGGTGAACAAAAGCTTGAAATTTGGAAGAATTATAGTGAGTGGATGACTGAAAATAAGCTTCTTGAAGGTGATTTCGATCCTGAAAAGGCATTTACCAATGAATTTTTACCAAAATAGGAGGAAATACAATGGCCAATTCATTAATTAGTATACAAATTATTCCTAAAGGGGAAAACGTCATCCCTATGGTCGATGAAGCAATCAAGATCATTGAAGAATCAGGTGTCAAGTATGAGGTTCACCCGCTTGAAACGACAATGGAGGGGGAGCTTTCCGAACTTTTTGCCGTGATAGAAAAAATGAATGTAAGAATGATTGAAATAGGATCGCCGAATGTCATTTCCCAAGTGAAAATATTATATCAGCCAAGCGGGATTACGATGGATACGTTAACGGAGAAATATCGGGCATGATCGGAAAGGGAATTTGGAAGAAGGGGGCTCCCTTCTTTCTTTTATTATTGTTGCTGATAGTATGGGAGTCAGTGACAGTCTTATTGAAAGTTGAAGAATGGCTGCTTCCCGCTCCATCGGCCATTTTCATTGAAGGAATTGAGTCTTCCCGCAATCTTTACGGACACCTTATATCCACAACCGAGCTTGCGTTGTCGGGTTTTTTTATTGGGAGCTGCATCGGCTTATTGATCGCGGCAATCCTGCACCTATTTCCAGGTGTGAAGGACGCGGTTTATCCTCTGCTCATACTATCACAAAATATACCTATCATCGTTTTGGCGCCGCTTTTGGTAATCTGGTTTGGCTTTGGCATGCTGCCTAAGTTGATCGTGATTTCACTTGTATGTTTTTTTCCGGTTGCGGTCGCATCTTTGGACGGTTTTCGCCAGACACCATACGAGCTTAAGCATTATTTCAAGATGATGGGAGCGGGGAAAAACCAGTTATTTTGGAAGCTGGAACTTCCTCACTCGATCCCGTTCATATTCTCGGGCTTGAAAATTTCGGCTACCTATAGTGTAATGGGTGCGGTTATTTCGGAATGGCTTGGGGCAAAATCGGGGATTGGTGTTTATATGACTCTCGCTTCTTCAGCGTTCAGGACAGATCGGGTGTTTGTAGCCATTTTCATCATCATGGGAATGAGCCTGATTTTTTTTGGAATCATCACTTTCCTGGAGAAATACTTGGTTTCTTGGAAGAGAAAGGAGGGCGAAAAGGGTGAAGCTGGAAATTAAAGACGTCTCCTATTCTTTCGATGGTAAGCAAAATATATTGGAGAATATGAATTTCCATGTGAATGATGGGGAATTTGTTACGATCCTTGGGCCATCGGGAAGCGGTAAAAGTACATTGTTCCACTTGATCGGCGGGATTTTGAAGCCTGATCATGGCATCATTTCATTGGATGGTAAAAAGATAAATGGCTTAAAGGGACATATCAGCTATATGCCTCAGCAGCCTTCCCTTTTACCTTGGAGAACGGTATTGGAAAATGTTTTGCTTGGAAGTGAACTTGCTGGGACCAGAGATAAAGAAAAGGCAAAAAACCTTTTGATGAAAGCCAGGTTAGAAGATTACGGGAAAGCATATCCGCATGAATTATCTGGAGGCATGAAACAAAGGGCCGCATTCATTCGGAGTATCTTAAGTCCACAGGACTTGATGTGCCTGGACGAACCCTTTTCTGCCTTGGATGAACTGACAAGATTGCAAATGCAACAATGGCTGTTGTCGGTTTGGGAAGAAAATCGGAGGTCGGTGCTTTTTGTCACTCACAGCATAGATGAAGCGGTTTTCCTATCAGATAGAATTTATGTGTTATCAGCAAAACCGGCTGCTGTCATCAAAGAAGTGAAAGTCCCATTTTCAAGGCCAAGAAGAGAAGAACAGCTTCTTAGTGATGAATTTATTCATTTGAAGAGAGAATTATATGCAGCACTCAAGCCAACTTTCACTACTTAAGTAAGGAGGCGATAACATTTGAGAATCATCGACAGCCATATCCATTTGGATAAGTATGATATTGTTAAGCGGAAGCAGATCCTGAAAGACATGGAAAAGGTTCAGTTGGAATCCTTGCTGACTGTTTCCATGAATTTGGATTCTTCGATTAACAATTATCAGCTTTCACTTAAAGATTCACGAATTAAGCCTGCCTTTGGTTTTCATCCAGAGCAGCCCCTCCCGAGTGATGAAGAAGTGAATGAATTATTGAGCTGGATGCGGGAACATCGTCACAATATGGTTGCGATAGGCGAGGTTGGGCTGCCCTATTACTTAAGGCAGGAAAATCCCGATATTGATAACTCAGCATATATAGTGATACTGGAGAGGTTCCTGACTTTAGCTAAAGAGATTGAAAAGCCGGTTATCCTTCAGGCCGTCCATGACGATGCACCTATCGTTTGCGACCTTTTGGATAAGCATCAAATCACAAGGGCACACTTCCATTGGTTTAAAGGGGATATCCGGACAATTGAAAGAATGGCCGAAAAGGGCTACCGCATTTCGATTACACCTGATGTTTGTTATGAGAGGGAAATACAGGAATTAGTTGCGGCCTATCCACTTAAGCTGATGATGATAGAAACGGATGGACCATGGCCGTTTGAAGGGGTTTTCAATGGGGAATGGACCCATCCCGGCATGATGCATGACAGTGTGCGTCAAATTGCTTCGATTAAAGAATTGCCGATTGAAGATGTCTATGAAGCCCTTTATCAAAATACGAAAGATTTTTATCATATATAAAGGTACCGGTTATCATATCCGGTACCTTTTTTCGTTTAGAGAAAGGTCCTTTTAACCTTTTCCCAAAAGGAATTGTCTTTTAGCTTAACGGTCTTGATGACCTTACCGCTTAACCGGACCTTTACCTTTTCGACATGATTGATGCTTAACGCTTCATTGTCCATTCCGACGATCGGATAGCTTGGTCCGTTTTGTTCAAGGTGGACGGTCAACGTCTTAGCGCCGCTTAGGATGAATGAGGAGCCTAGGGTCCGATAGGTATTATTATTGACGGAAGCAAGTTCGCTCACTTGGAAGCAAGGGAGAAGGGGATCGACAACGGCCCCATTGACCGATTTATTATAGGCGGTGCTTCCGGTCGGAGTCGCAATGATGATTCCGTCCCCGCGAAAAGTTTCAAAATGAAGTTGATCAATGAAAATATCCATGATGAACGTTTTGGTGATCGAAGAGCGGATACTCAGTTCATTAAGGGCATAGAAGGAGGGCTGATCGTCCAATTGGATAGAGATGGTTGGATATTTACGCACCTCGATTTGCTCCCTTGTCATGGCATCAATCATCTTATCACTGTCTTCCAAGTGGAAATCGCAATACATATTCAAGTTTCCTGTCGTGGAAATGCCCGCATATAAACAGTCATCCCTGAACCCGGTTTTACGTGCTGCCTGCAGGAATGTGCCGTCATCACCGATGCTTACGATGATGTTCGCTTTTGTGAAATCCTGGATGACTTCATACGAATGTTGCTTCGCCAAGTCTGATAAGTATTCAACCTTGCTAAGCATCTCTGCATTCGGTGCATGGAAAAAATAAATATTCCTTCGAGTGTTCATCATGTTTCCCCCTAGAATGTATGGTGATGAAAGGGCTTTCTATATCCTGTTTACAATAAATGCATTTTTTGCAAAATGGACCAATGCATTTCCAATTTGAGGATTCTTTGCTACAATTTTATATGTCTTAGTTTATCATGGAATGAAACATTTTTGGTATTAGTTCGTATGGTAAGAAGGATACATATATTTAAGGGGGAAAACAGATGAATGGAAAGCGTTGGGCTGCACTTGGAATCGCAGCCGTTTTATTTTTTGTATCTATTGCTGTAGGGGCGGCCACTACTCTATTTACAGCGGATACGGAAAATATCATTGATGAATTATTTGCTTCCGAAAGTGCATTTTACGAGGAAGTCATAGAAGGCGATGATTACACTAATGTTATTGCCGTATTTGATGTAGAGGGCACGATTCAAGATACAGGGGAAGCCTCATTACTTAGTTCAGCAACATATAATCACCGTGCCTTCATGGATAAGCTGAAGATGGCAGAGGAAAATGACGATATCAAAGGAATCATCCTTCGGGTGAATTCTCCAGGCGGCGGTGTCGTCGAAAGTGCAGAGATTCATGAAAAGATCCTTGATATCAAGAAAGTGAAAAAACCTGTTTATGTATCAATGGGGTCTATGGCTGCTTCAGGCGGATATTATATTTCTGCACCAGCCGACAAGATTTATGCCAGCCCAGAAACGATGACGGGTTCACTTGGAGTCATCATGCATGGGTATAATTACGAGAAGCTGGCCAAGAAGTATGGTGTCGAGTTCGAAACCATCAAAAGCGGACCACACAAAGATATTATGAGTCCAACCCGTGAAATGACTGGGGAAGAACGTGAAATACTGCAGAATATGATTAATAATTCTTATGATCAATTTGTAAAAGTCATTGCTGACGGACGCGGAATGACAGAGAAGGAAGTAAGGGAAATTGCCGATGGACGCATTTATGATGGACGTCAGGCTAAGGAAAACCATCTAATCGATGATTTCGGCCATTTGGATGATGTAATTGCCGCAATGAAAACGGATATCGGTAAAAAGGATGCTCAAGTCATCCGTTATACGGATGAGGCAGGTTTCGGTTCATTATTCAGTATGAGTGCGCAAAAAATGTTGGGAAATGATGTGGAAACGGCAGTCTTGACAAAAATCCTTTCCTCTTCAAATTCTCCACGCTTAATGTATTTGTATGCGGAATAGGGGGGCTGAAGGATGACGGAAAGAAATGAAAACAATGAACAAATCGCTTCATCCAATCTAATGGCAGAACAAGAGGTTCCCGTTCAGCAGGAATTTACATCAGCCAAAAAGGCTGTGGGTGATGATGAAGTCAAAAAAGTGCATTTTGCTGGTTTTTGGATGAGGTTTTGGGCCTATTTAGCCGATCTATTGGTTATCGGAAGCTTGAACCGGATTTTGATTCATCCCATCTTTAAATTTTATGAAGGGACAGATGACCTTTGGTTCTCCGCAGAGGGCTTCTTAACGGGGATCGTATTTTTCTTATACTTTGTATTGATGACCAAATTCTTGAATCAAACCCTTGGCAAGATGATTTTTGGACTGAAAGTCGTTGCCTTGAAGGAAGAGAAAAAAACCATTTCATGGAGCACGATATTGTTCAGGGAGCTGATTGGCCGCTATATTTCAAAGGTCACTTGGATTGGCTATCTCTTGGCAGGCCTATTACCGAAGAAACAGGCTTTGCATGATGTCTTTGCTGACACGGGCGTTGTGTTGATCAGAAGATGATTTCTTCCATTCATAAATCTGTAAGAGCGTGATTTTCGCTTTTGCAGGTTTATTTTTTTTTGCATATGCCGATAATGATAGGCTGAAGGGGTGTAGGTGCATGAAGTGGCTTTTGATGATTATGGGTATCCTCATTTTGGTGCTGCTTATTGTTATTTTCACTAAAGTAAGAGTGTCCATCGACTACAAGCGTGTCCAAGCGAATGACCTAATACATATTAAATTATCAGCTTGGTACGGGCTTTTTCACTATACATTCAAGGTTCCGGTCATAAAAATGGAAGATGACTCGGGAACTGCAGTAGTAAAGAAAGAGCAAGAAATGAACGGAAAAACAAATAAGGAAGAAAAGAAAAAAATCACAGCCGAAGATTTGCGGGACGGATTCGCAGACATTCTGGAAACGCTTCAGCATATAATCGGATTCCATAAGATCGTCCGTCAATTCGCTGGGAAAGTCAAAGTCAAAAAATTCACCTGGCATAGTAAGGTCGGTACTAAAAACGCTGCACACACCGGTGTTTTAACTGGTGCATGCTGGGCACTTAAAGGTTCAATCATCGGTTTGCTGACAACCTATTTCAACTTTCGGATCATGCCCTCCTATTCTATTACACCCGACTTTCAGAGATGGCAGGCAAACACGTCGATTTCCTGCATATTACAATTCAGAATCGGGCAGGCTATGGTGACTGGAATAAAACTGCTTCGTTATTGGAAAGGCGGAAAGCCGCATTTCAAGTCGAGGAAATTAGCGAAGCTATCAGATGATTCCAATAAACAATCGTTCTAGAGTGGAGGGAATTTAAATGTCAGATCATCCGATCCAAGGTTTAATGAAAGAAGCTATGGAAAATCTTAAAGAAATGGTCGATGTGAACACGATCATTGGGGATCCGGTAGAAACTCCGGATGGAAGTGTCATTTTAACTGTATCCAAAGTGGGGTTTGGTTTTGCAGCCGGTGGCAGCGAATTTGTGATGGATGGAAACCATCAAGGACAGCAAGGCGGTTCCAAGCAGCCTTTTGGCGGCGGTAGCGGCGGTGGGGTTTCCATAACGCCAATTGCCTTTTTGATTGTCGGTTCCCATGGAGTGAAAATGATTCATCTCGATGAAGGGACGCATCTTCTCGAAAAAATGATGGATTTAGCTCCTCAAGTCGTCGATAAGATTCAGTCCATGCTATCCAAGAAAGACAATCATCAAAAGCAAGGCAGCAATCAATACCAAGGCGGCAGTCAAGCAGCTGTGAACAGATACCAAGAACCTAAACAGGATATAGACTTCTAATTGCGACTCGGCATCCGCCGAGTTTTTTCTTTTTGCTGCATTCTTCCTTTGTACCAAAAAAAGCTCGGATGGCGAACATGTGCAAGCATCATTCACATTTCCTGATTCAATTAATTGCAAAATTCCGGCAAAACAAATATCATTATGCTTGTACATATAGCAGAAAAGGGAGGAATTATTAATGGCTTCAGTTACATTTAAAAACAACCCGATCACTTTAGTGGGACAAGAACTAAAAGTTGGGGACAAAGCACCTGATTTTACAGTATTGGCTAATGACTTATCACCGGTTACTTTAAGCGACTCCAAAGGTTCTGTCCGCATTATCAGCGTTGTTCCATCCGTGGATACAGGCGTATGTGATGCACAGACACGTAAATTCAATGAAGAAGCGGCAAAATTGGATAATGTGAAAGTACTGACGATCAGTAACGACCTTCCTTTCGCGCAAAAACGCTGGTGTGCTGCCAGCGGCTTGGACAATGTTCAAGTCCTTTCCGATCACCGTGACCTTTCATTCGGTGAAGCATATGGTGTCGTCATGCAAGAACTTCGTCTATTGGCTCGCTCTGTATTCGTTGTGAACAGCTCTGATGAAATCACATATGTGGAATATGTGAGTGAAGGTACCAACCATCCAAATTACGAAGGTGCAATCGAAGCGGCGAAAGCGGCAAAATAAGATCGGCGAATTTAAGAAACCGGGCACAATGTGCCCGGTTTTTTGTTTTAATGTTGATTTTCTTGTTGATAAACACCTTGTCGTTGAAGTGGAAAGGTCCTTTTTAGGCTCTAATGTTCATTTAAGTTGTGCGTTATATTAATTTTTAAGTGTCATTTCTATAGAAGGGTATCATTTATTATATCTGGATTCAGTTAAGGCTCGAAAGTCGGACCATTTTGTGGTAAAACAACTTTGCCAGACCATTCCTGACCATTAGGTGTTCCAACTCTTATGTCAATTTCATTAGGCCACGACGGCATTTGTCTTTGATGGGGCCCCGGAAAAAACCCCGCTTGTTGCCCTGCTCGAAATCCTTCTCGATATCCTTGTCGATACCCTTGTCGAAATCCTTGACGAAAACCTTGTTGAAACCCCTGCTGTTGCCTGTTAAATTCATCTGCTGACTGAATATCATGTTGCTGATTTATCGGATTAACCTGCCCATGATAGTTTTGATATTGATTATCCATATATAATCACCACCTCATGCATGGTATTCTGTTTGGGCCTTCATTGAGCCTATCCAAGTAATAAAAAAAATACAGGGCAACAAAACAACCTGTTTTAGACAAAAGAGTTTCTATCTGAATTTCAAAACAAATTTGCTTGGAACGTAAGGTACGAGACTCCTGCGGGAAAAGCGTGTCTAGGGAGACCCCGCAGGCGCAAGCCGAGGAGGCTCCCCGACCGCCCGCGGAAAGCGAGTGCCTTACGTTCCAATCAACGCCCAAATTTTACACCTTGTATTTAATTTACTTATTACTTACTCATGGATGAAATCTTGAAAAGGGAGTGGGCGCGAGATTCCTTATCAAACGGAATTCGGTACGCTAATAATCGAAGAATGATGAGCAGGACGTCCGGCTTGTATCTCTTTCTTCTTACCTTTAAAATAGGGACAGAAGCAAACAGGAGGAATTAATAAGTGAAGTCTACCCCAGTTGAACAATTATTTTATGAATTTGATGAAACAGCTCAAATATTGCAAAGTGAACTATCATGTACGTATCTGGACGCCTTGGGCGAGACGGGCGAGAATTTCTTCCAAGGGAAAGTCCTGCAGGATGAAATCAGTGAAGTATCGAAGAAAAGGTTAGCGAAGCATTATGCAGATTTTTCACCAGAGAAATATGAGAAAGAAGCAATCCGTAAAGCGTATCAGCTTGCCATTTTAAAAGGCATGCAGCAGAGCGTTCAGCCGAATCATCATATGACTCCTGATGCAGTCGGCATGTTCGTCAGCTATTTAGTCGGTAAATTCACCAAGGACCAAAAAGAGATAGTCATGCTCGATCCAGCCATTGGGACGGGGAACTTACTATTTGCGATCATGAATCAGCTTACTGATAAGAACATCGCTTCATATGGTGTCGAGATTGATGAAACCTTGATCAGGCTTGCTTATGCTGGTGCCAACCTGCAAGAACATCCACTGGAATTTTTCAATCAGGACAGCTTGGAGCCACTTTTCATCGATCCTTCAGATGTTGTGGTCAGTGATTTGCCGATTGGTTATTACCCGAATGATGTGCGTGCAGCTGAATATGAATTGAAGGCCGACAAGGGACATTCGTATGCTCACCATTTGTTTATTGAACAAGGTGTTAAACACGCGAAGGATGGCGGACACCTATTCTTCATTGTCCCGAATAACCTGTTCGTCTCGGAGGAAGCTCCGAAACTCAATGATTTCCTGAAGAAGCATACACATATCCAAGGGATGGTGCAACTGCCGCTTTCCATGTTCAAGAATGAATCGGCTGCCAAAAGCATCCTGATCCTTCAAAAGAAAAAAGAGGGGATCGAAGCTCCGAAGAAGGCATTGCTTGTACAACTTCCGAAGTTGTCGGATTTCGAAGCGACAAGGTCTGTCATGCAACAGATGGATGATTGGTTTAAAGAGGAAAAATAAAAAATGAAAGCTGATGCCATAGGCATTGGCTTTCATTTTTTTTTTGAAAAAATGGTGATTGGCAATTTTTCATTATCATTTGGTTGAAATCGCTTGCCATGATAAGATTGTACAATACACTGCACGTTTAGAAATGAACAAAGAACTAACTTAGAGTAAAGGAGCAGGATCGATGTCAAAAGTCATGGCTATTAATGCGGGCAGCTCTTCATTGAAGTTTCAGCTTTTTGAGATGCCTAGTGAAAAAGTAATTACAAAAGGTCTTGTAGAAAGAATCGGCTTGAAAAATTCCGCATTCACTTTAAGCGTCGAAGGCGAAAATGTTTCTGAAACGGTGGATATACCCAATCATGAAGTGGCTGTAGGGCTTTTATTGAAAAAGCTCATTGACCATCGGATCATTGACTCCTTTGAAGAGATAGATGGCGTAGGCCATCGGGTGGTGCATGGCGGCGAGGTATTCAGTGACTCGGTCTTGATCACGGAGGATGTAATAAAGGAAATCGAAAAGCTTTCCGAGTTGGCGCCCCTTCATAATCCTGCCAATATCACCGGGATCCAAGCCTTCAGGCGAATACTTGATGATGTGCCAGCGGTTGCGGTATTCGATACGGCCTTCCATCAAACGATGGCAGCAGGTTCCTATTTGTACAGTTTACCTCTTGAATATTATGAAAAGTACGGAATTAGGAAGTATGGGTTTCATGGTACTTCACATAAATATGTATCGCAGCGTGCTGCCGAAATGATTGGCCGCCCAATTGAACAGCTTCGATTGATATCCTGCCATTTAGGGAATGGTGCAAGCATTACGGCCATAAAGGGAGGCAAATCGATTGATACATCAATGGGGTTCACTCCCTTGGCCGGTGTTACCATGGGAACGCGGTCAGGGAACATCGACCCTGCACTGATTCCTTATATCATGGAGAAGACGGGAAAAACAGCAGATGAAGTGCTGGATGTCCTGAATAAGAAAAGCGGCATGCTAGCCCTTTCCGGATTTTCCAGCGACCTGCGCGATATTCAAGTTGAAGCGGATAAAGGAAATGAGCGGGCAGAACTCGCACTTAAAGTATTTGCAGACCGGATTCACAAGTACATTGGCTCCTATTCAGCTAAAATGGGAGGTGTGGACGGCATCATTTTTACAGCGGGCATCGGTGAAAACAGTCAAACAATTAGAGGGCGTATCTTGGAGGGACTTGAATTCATGGGGGTATATTGGGATAAGGATCTCAATCGCACCAAGGGCAAGGAAGCGTTCATCAATACACCTTATTCCCCTGTCAAAGTCATGGTCATCCCAACCAATGAAGAAATCATGATTGTCAGGGATACTGTGAAAATAGCTTTGAGAGAAACCTGGAAAGCATGACTTCCTTTTTTTTATAAGGCAACTTTCGTAAAGATTGTTGTTTTTAAAACGAAACGATTTAAGGTTGATTGGAGCGGAAGTGCGAGACTCCTGCGGGAG
>NZ_JAGGQC010000025.1:0-8189 GCF_018613455.1 Bacillus sp. ISL-78 | reverse complement strand
AAGCTAGTAAGATCCCTGAAAGATGATCAGGTTGATAGGTCAGAGGTGGAAGCATGGTGACATGTGGAGCTGACTGATACTAATAGATCGAGGACTTAACCAACGCTTTTTAAAAAATGAAATACCTTCTTATTATCTAGTTTTGAAGGAACAACGTTCCTTTTATGTTTGGTGGCGATAGCGAAGAGGTCACACCCGTTCCCATTCCGAACACGGCAGTTAAGCTCTTCAGCGCCGATGGTAGTTGGGGGTTTCCCCCTGTGAGAGTAGGACGCCGCCAAGCCTTTTGAAAAGATCAGCCATCTGGCTGGTCTTTTTTTGCGTTAAGAACAAATTATGGAGCCCTTTTATTTATATATAGAGCTGTTACATAACCATTGAAAGAGGCTGAAATCGAAAATTGTTCATCCTTTTAAATTTAAACCGTTTCGACCATCTTAACTTAGGATGTAAAGCGATATATTTGTACTGCCTGCTTAGACATTGGGTTATTGAAATTGATTGCAAATAACTGGATAATTGGATGTAAATAAGCAGCAGTACATATATTTTAGCAAAAAAGAAATTTATTCAGAAACTGGTAACTAAAAATGAAGGAAGCCCTTATAAAGGCTAAAATAATTGGTGTCTCTGCAAATAAAAGGTATTCTTTATCTTCTATGAACACTAACAAATCCAAGGTATGGCTGAACCTTTAAGGTAAATGAAATCCAAAATGAGACCTTTGAATTTTAAAATAATGAGTATGAGGAATTTGTTCTATGGTCATTAAGGACTGCTTCATGAGTTTGACACAATTAAATTAGAGCAGTATAATAATCCAGTAGAACGATATACTAAATAAATTTAACTAATTATCTAGTATAAATGTTTAATTCAATCGTTTTTAGTAGAACGATATACTAATTTGGTAGAACGATGTACTAGAATGAAAAGTTAGTAGAACGATGTACTAATTAAGCTGGTTTACTTATTGTTTTATTTAGTACGTAATTATGTTCTTGAATTTATGGTATGGGCAAGGGGGCAACATCTGAAAGGCTTAAGAATCAAATTGCATTTAGATAACTTTTTAAATAGGGGTGTGTTTCATGAAAAATCCATTTATAAAAATGGCCACAGGTTTATATATTAGCTATTTTATTTTAGGCATGATCAATATTATCATCGGATCAAATATGGAAAATTTGTCAAATCAATTAAATACAAGTGCCTCAGGGATAAGTTACTTGGTTTCTGCTATAGGAATCGGTAAGTTAGTTTCCTTGTTTTTCGCGGGTAGACTATCGGATAAATTAGGAAGGAAACCATTTGTCGTTTCAGCATCTTTTATCTACCTGATCTTCCTTATAGGCATACCTTTGGCTCCTAACTATACATTGGCATTTATATTTGCTGTATGTGCTGGTATTGCCAATTCATTTTTGGATGCAGGTACGTATCCTGCACTTATTGAGGCTTTTCAAAAGAAAGCTGGTTCCGCTACCGTATTGGTAAAAGCGTTCGTTTCAATCGGTGCCGCACTTCTTCCATTTATCATGGCGTTCTTTATAGCTAGAGATATGTTTTACGGGTATACATTCTTCTTAATGGCTGCTGTATATCTTGTTAATGGGTTTTTCCTGCTTAAGGTTTCATTCCCGGATCATAAAGCTCAAAGCCAAACTCAGAATGATGAACAAGCTATGCCGGTTCAACAGCAATTCCTCTCAAAACCGAAGTTTGCTCAGGAAGGTTTGGCCGTTATACTATTAGGCTTCACATCAACTGCTTTATTCATGCTGGTTCAAGTCTGGCTCCCGAACTTCGGACAAGATGTATTGGGGTTAACCCAAGCTAAGGCTGTTCAATTGCTTAGTTACTATAGCATTGGCTCCCTTGTTTCTGTCATTTTACTAGCAGTTATATTGAATAAAGTGATTAAGCCCATTACCGTCATGATTATCTATCCGATCATTGCAGCAATATCTTTATTGTCACTCATTTATATCCAACAACCATTTATGACTGTTTTGAGTGCTTTCTTCATTGGGCTTTCAACTGCAGGGGTGTTCCAATTAGCCATGACGATAATAACAGAATTCTTCCCAGCCAATAAAGGGACGATCACTTCATATGTAAACATTGCAGCCAGTTCAGCCTTTATCATCATACCTTTCGTTACAGGTATCATTTCCAAGAGCGCTGGCTTAACTGCAGTCTTCTTATTTGATGTGGCAATTGCGGCAGTTAGCATTTTATTGGCCGTATTTGTTGCCTATCGATATAAAAAGGTAATTATGGTTTCCAATTAAACGGACTAGCCGAACATCAGTGGGGCATGAATCTCCACTGATGATAATGATAAAAGGGGGAAGAATCCATGCAAACAATCACGATCAAAGACGTAACGATCGGAGAAGGGGTTCCAAAGATCATCGTTCCTCTTATGGGGACAACTGAAGAAGAACTGCTTAAAGAAGTTGAAACGGTAAATGCGCTAGAGCCGGATATCATTGAATGGCGAGTAGATGTCTATGAACATGTTGAAAGCTTAGAAGCCGTTTCGGATATGATTTCTAAACTTAGAAATGCTGTACCCAATACTTTGCTGCTTTTCACTTTTAGAAGCCATAAAGAAGGTGGGAACAAGGAAATCAGCGATGATTATTATTTCCAACTTCTTCATGCTGCGATTGGAACGAAGAATATTGATCTTGTCGATGTGGAGTTGTTTTTTGAGGAATCATCAGTGAAGGAGACTGTAAAGATAGCTGAGGAAAATGGCGTATGCGTAGTGATGTGTAACCATGACTTCGATAAGACACCAGCAAAAGAAGAAATCATTTACCGTTTGCGTAAAATGCAGGAATTTGGCGCACATATTCCAAAAATCGCTGTAATGCCCCAAACGGTTGGTGACTTACTCGTTTTATTAGATGCAACTTACACGATGAAAACAAAGTATGCCGATCGTCCTTTCATTACGATGTCAATGTCCGGCACAGGCCTGGTCAGTCGATTATCAGGTGCGGTGTTTGGATCTGCTTGTACATTCGGTGCCGGAAAAGAAGCATCTGCCCCAGGACAAATTCCTGTTACTCAATTAAGAGATGTATTGGAGATCATTGATCAACATATTTAACTCATAATTTCTTCCAAGAAGGAATTTATATAAAGTTTAAAAAATCAGGAGGAATATAACATGGAAAATCTAGGACGAATTAATGGAAAAACAGAATTAGTAGGATTGCTGGCAACACCTATCGGACATTCTTTATCACCTGCCATGCATAATTTAGCTTTCGATAAATTATGCTTGAATTGCGCCTATTTAGCATTTGAGGTTGGAAATGAACAGTTGGAAGATGCAGTCAAAGGGATGCGCGCATTAAATGTAAAAGGATTTAACGTATCCATGCCTAATAAAATGAAGATCCTTCCATATCTCGATGATTTGGCGGACAGTGCTAAATTTTCTGGGGCCGTTAATACAGTTGTCAATGTCGATGGAAAGTTCGTAGGGCATAGTACCGATGGAATGGGATATACTCGGAACCTAAAAGAACATGGCATAGATATTAAAGGTAAGAAAATGACTCTTATCGGTTCTGGTGGGGCTGCTACTCCAATTGCCATTCAATCTGCGCTGGAAGGAGTGGCTGAAATAAGCATTTTTGCTCGTGATGATGCTTTCTTCCCGCAAGCAGAAGAGAATGTACGAATCATCAATGAAGATATGAAGCACTTAAATGTGAAAGCCAAAGTATACCCTCTTGAAAATGTTGAACAATTAAAGGCTGAAATCGCAACTAGTGATATTTTGGCAAATGGAACCGGCGTTGGCATGAAACCACTTGAAGGCTTAAGTGTCATTCAAGACGAGTCAATGCTGCGTCCAGATTTAATCGTAACGGATGTTGTTTACATCCCACGTAAATCTAAACTAATGGAACAAGCCGAGGCTGCTGGTGCTACAGCTATTAATGGTCTTGGGATGATGCTTTGGCAAGGTGCATTGGCCTTTGAATTATGGACAGGCCAACAGATGCCTGTTGATTACATCAAAGAGCAATTGTTTGCAGAATAATATGATTTCACTCTTGGAATTGTTCTCCAAATAGAGGTATTTTTTTCATACTCGATGTGCATCATTTGTTAAATGATTAAAAAAATTGGGTGCACCAAACCCTCGGAGCTAAGAAATGCAGGGAGTGAAATCCCTTGTTTTTCTTAGCGTTTTTTTTTGAAAAGTGGTTTTCATGTAAATGGATAATATAAAGGGGAGACTTTAATGTAATTACATGGTGAATTAAAGTGTTATATGGGAGAAACACTACGCGATTTATTATAGGGGTGTAATAATGAAAAATCAGTATTTTAAAGCGGCATCTGGCATGTATATTAACTATTTTCTGCTGGGGATGGTTAATATAATTCTCGCCTCAAATATGCCCTCTTTAACAGAACAATGGGATACGGACTCTACTGGCATTAGTTATCTTATTGCAGCAATAGGAATAGGCAGATTACTCACGTATGGTCTCTCGGGAGTATTATCAGATAAATTTGGAAGAAAACCATTAATCTTGGTTTCTTCGGTTATAATGGGCGTTTTTTTAATTGGGATTCCATTTTCCCCCACATATGAAATGGCTTTTGTATTTGCCTTACTTGCGGGAATTTCCAACTCAGCCATGGATGCCGGTACATATCCGGCGCTAACTGAAATGTTTCCAGAATCTGCGGGTTCCGCGAGTGTTATGGTTAAGGCTTTTGGCTCACTTGGTGCTACAATCCTGCCATTCATCATCTTGTTTCTTACTGCGAACCAATTATTTTACGGGTTTGCCTTTTTAGTACCGGCTGTCATCTATTTCATGAATATGTTTTTGGTGTTGTCCGCTTCATTTCCAAGCAAATCCGAAGCTGTCAGTCAAGAGGGGGATTTGCATAGTAACAGGTTCATAACAGAACCTAAATTTTGGAGTGAAGGAGTCGCGCTAATCATAATTGGGTTTACATCAACTGCGTTATTTACAGTTTCGCAAATCTGGTTACCGAGTTTCGGCCAGGAAGTTGCAGGGATGCCATCTTCAAGTGCAATTAAATTATTGAGCTATTATAGTGTTGGATCACTGATTTCCGTCTTGCTATTATCCATCTTATTAAACAAATGGATTAAGCCTGCGACGGTGATATTGATTTATCCAATGATTACTTTACTTACGGTAATCATCATATTAACGATTCATTCGCCTATTGTCTTAAGTGTTAGCTCCTTTTTCCTTGGAGC
Organism: Bacillus sp. ISL-78; assembly: GCF_018613455.1. NCBI lineage: Bacteria > Bacillati > Bacillota > Bacilli > Caryophanales > Bacillaceae > Bacillus > Bacillus sp. ISL-78. The sequence continues at coordinate 2,914 of NZ_JAGGQC010000025.1, read as the reverse complement.
CTCGACAGCTGGTATCTTTCAATTAACCATTGCAATAATGACTGAACTTTTCTGGAGAAAAAAAGGAACTGTAACAGGGATCGTTGCGACGGCATCCAGTTTGGCCAGCGTCATTTTACCAATTGCAACGGGCTTGATCGCTAAGAGTGGGGATATATCCCATATATTTCTTTTTGATTGCTTTATTGCTACTATAGGAATCCTGGCTGCAGCTTTTGTATATTACCGGTATAAGAAATTGACACAGCACCAGACCATATTTAACCATGGCTAAAAATATTGAAGGATTTACTTAAAACTCCATCTTCCGGAACTAGGATGGTGTTTTTTTTTGGGGACTAATGAATAGTTGATAAAGATGTTTTGACGTGATTAATGATCGTTGAGATTCCCATGTTCCAAAAGCAAGGGTGTAATAATGACAGTAACTATATTATTATTATAGTAAGAACATGATAATAATAAGTACATCAAAAATACATTCAAGATGGTGATTGAACTATGAAACAATCCAAAAAAGGGCGGGTCACGCTGCAACAGGTAGCAAAACATGCTGGGGTATCTACATCCACTGCTTCCCTTATCGTTCGCAATAACCCTCGAATATCGGAAGCGACGCGAAAAAAGGTACTAAAATCCATGCATGAATTGGGTTATGTTTACGATAGGATTGCAGCAAACCTAAGGTCGCAGAGTTCTGATACTGTAGGAATCATTATTACCGACATATCAAATACCTTTTTTTCTGAATTCCTGATAGGCGTTCACGATGCATTGGATGAGGTCGGTTATACAGTGTTGCTGGGGACTACATTCGACTCGGTTGCCAAGCAAGATCATCTCCTTTCAACCATGATGGAACACAGGGTGGGTGGCCTGATTCTTTGTCCTGTCTCTGAAAGCTCACAAGATACAATTGAACGGTTAAATGAAATTGACACGCCGATGGTGCTTGCTGTCAGGGAACTGCCTGGAGTGAATAGCGACTATGTAGGCATAGACTATCCAGAAGGAGCCAGGATCGCTGTTGATCATCTCCTTGGAAAGGGGCATAAAAGAATTGCGCTCCTTGGTGGCATAAAGGAATCTTCTACTTGGATCGAGAGAATGGAGGGATACCGTGAAGCTCTTTCAAGAGCGGGGTTGGAAGTGGATGAATCATTGGTGATAGATAGTGCCCCTACACGGGAGGGAGGGCTTGAGGCTGTTTTGAAAGTACTTGAGAATCCTAATCCGCCTACCGCGATCTTTTGCTTTAGCGACTTAATTGCTTTTGGTGTTATGCAAGGATTAATGATGAAAGGAATTACTCCTGGAAAAGATATGGATATCGTTGGGTTCGATAACGTTCCAGTCGCGGAAATCTATCACCCTCCGTTAACGACCATTTCCTCATTCCCTAGACGTATTGGGAAAGAGGCAGCGAATCTCCTGTATCAGCAAATGGAGAAAATAGAACGTGAACAACAGCGAATCATATTGAATCCAGAACTGATTATAAGAGAGTCTTCCTAAAAAAGAAAAATAAAAAGGTGATTAGTTCACAGGAGGTTAGGTACCGCTGTGCCCTTTTCATCTTTTCTATTATTCTTTTATTGGGAACATTGATTACATAACAAAAAGGTTTGCTTTACTTAAGCGGTTCATATATATCCCAGGCCACTTTCAATGAATCGACTATAAAGTCTGCCACTTCATCAACATCTAGTTCATTGGTATTCACTTTTGAATGATGGTAGGAGTATATTTCCTGTCTCGTGTAAAAGAGTTCTTCAATTTCCTCAAGGGACCGGCTTTGTAAAACTGGTCTACTATCAATAAGCAAGCCTATTCTCTCTTTCCAGTATTCCCAAGATAAGTCCAGGTAAAAGACAATGCAATTGGATAAACAGATGTTCCTGATATCCTCTTGTAAAAATGCCCCGCCTCCAACTGAGATGATTTTCAATTGTTGTTGGCTAAGGCTTTCAATCACACTTTTTTCTTTTTCGCGAAATGCTTTTTCCCCAAACTTCTTGAAGATTTCGGTAGTGGGCATATTGAATTCCTTTTCAATTTCTTGATCTATATCAATAAAGTCCCTATATAATTTCCTGGCTACTTTCTGTCCGATCGTCGTCTTTCCTACCCCCATAAAGCCAATAAAAACGATACTTTGCATCCTCAAAGATGTGTTTTTATTAATCATTTATAAAACCCTCTCCCAACTATTTTTTGATGATTAAAAGTCTCTCCTGAAATTTTTAAAATATATTTATTATAGTATAAGTAAGTAAAATTGTAAAAAAATTTTTTAATATTTGGATAATGGAACCCTGTGTTTTAGCGGTTTAATGTTTAATAAGTCTACCCGTAAGGAGCAATCAGTTTTCAGTATTCAATTGAAGCAACTAATTATTCGGTTCCTCATCTATTTAAGTTGTTATTGCCATAACCTATCACTTGAATGGTTTATGGATTTTGCCACAGGCATTACTTAGTTGAAGGGGAAGCGGTAGTTCAAATGGTTGGGATAAATGATTTTCCTGGATTATATGTTTTAAGAGGAAGACAAGGTGTGACAGGCACATTAATTCCTTCATATAAGTGATTAATTCATTTGAAAAGAAAATGTATGAAATGGGTTGACTTAATGATGGGAAAGGATTAATATAAATAAGCACCAACTAAGACAAACGCAAAACTTCATCGCTTTTGGCAGTTTGCTGAAAGAAATAATAACTATTGACTTCTTACTATGAAAATGATAAGATGAAATGGTCGCTGGAAAACACAGCGATTTAAAATAAGTTAAAAACTTCGTAGAAGTTGACAACTAATCAATAAGGTGTTATGATGAATAAACAGCCGTTCGAAAGAACAATTGTGGAAATTGCTCTTTGAAAACTGAACAAAACAAAGCGCCAACGTTAAA
>NZ_JAGGQC010000024.1:0-35570 GCF_018613455.1 Bacillus sp. ISL-78 | reverse complement strand
CTTCTTATTATCTAGTTTTGAAGGAACAACGTTCCTTTTATGTTTGGTGGCGATAGCGAAGAGGTCACACCCGTTCCCATTCCGAACACGGCAGTTAAGCTCTTCAGCGCCGATGGTAGTTGGGGGTTTCCCCCTGTGAGAGTAGGACGCCGCCAAGCCATTTAAAAAGATCAGCCATCTGGCTGGTCTTTTTTTGAGGTCGTTATCTTTCAGTACTTATTATTTAAACCTGTTAAAGACCCTAAAGAAAGTTATATGCAGGATAAATGGTAGGACATACTATTAATGCATCTGAATTTCTACAGCTAACTGTCTTATCCATATCAGTTTAAGACAAAGGGATAGAATTCTTCGTTTCTGTAGGGATATATGTTAAACTTAACATAGTTCTGAAACTGTCATTGGGGGAATAGCCGATGGATACCTCTGCTAAAGATGAAATGATTTTTTCGTTTGCTGAATGGTTGAGAGACCAAGGCAAATCAGATAATACGATCAAAACGTATACTGGTGTCCTTTCACAGTTTTGTGACCAGACACAAAAGATATTGATGGAAATCCATTCTGAAGATGTTCAGGGTTATCTTGATTATTTAGAAAATTGCAAGAAAAGCTCAGGGACAATCGAAAAACACTATATCGCATTAAATGTCTTCTTTAAATTTTTAGGCAAACCGCAAGTGATGCTTTCTGTTGAACGTAAAGTTAAGGAGCACAAGCTTGAGGTACCTGAAACTTTAAGCCTCAATGAGCAGCAGATACTGTTAAGAGATATAGAAGCAGAAGGAAATCTAAGGAACATTGCCATCGTCTACCTTTTGTTACATACTGGAATTCGAGTCTCCGAATTATGTGACTTAAATGGCCGTGACGTCATCATGGAAACAGAGCGGAATTATATACTTGTCCGGAACGCAAAAGGTGATATCGACAGATCCGTACCCCTTACGAAATCGGCAATTCAACATGTACAAAATTATCTTTTTTCTTTAAAAGAAAAAGCAGATCCGTTATTCATCTCAAGCTATAATCAAAGGATCACTCCGAGGTCAGTTCAATATATATTGAAAAAATACAATGTGCATCCGCATAAACTGCGACATACTTTTTGTCAAAGGTTAGTGGATAATGGAATAGATATACAAACGATATCCAAGCTTGCCGGTCATAAAGATTTAAACGTAACAAAGCGTTATCTAAAAGAAAAATCGCTGGATCTGGCAAATGCGATAGATCAAACTTTCACAAAACACTAACATTAAAAGGGGAAGCGAGATCTTTCCTTTTTTCGTTTAAACAAACAGATTTCCTTGGAAATGACGAATAGGACGTTTTGTCTTAAGGAGTGGGACAATAGTTCAGTCAAAAGGGCCGAACATATTGATTCATTGTTGAATCAAAAAAGAGGGGATTCCTGATATAAGGAATCCCCTCTTCTCTTTCTTCGTTACTTACCTGTTTTTTTCTTCTTTTTACCTATTTTCATTATAACTTCATATACTACCGGCACTATTACAAGTGTTAGCAATGTAGAACTCACAAGTCCGCCGATAACGGTAATTCCCAAACCTTGTGATATTAATCCACTGCCTTCCGCACCGATTGCTAGAGGTATTAAAGCGCCGATTGTGGCAAGGGCAGTCATCAGGATAGGGCGTAGACGGGTGGATCCTGCCTCGAGTAAAGATTCCCTGGTAGATAGCCCGGATTCTTCATTCTTGATAACACGGTCCACTAATACGATGGCATTGGTCACGACGATACCAATTAGCATCAGGACACCCATCATAGCCGAAACGCTGATGGTCTCACCTGCAATGAATAGCCCTGCCAATGCCCCGATTACCGTAAAGGGTAAGGAGAAGAGAATGGCTATTGGTGCTAAACCACCATGGAAAGTAACCACCAGGACAAAGTATACGATAGCCACGGCCGCTAACATAGCGATACCGAGTTGAGTGAATGATTCTTGGATATCTTCCGTCACTCCGCCGTAGTCTATAGATACGCTTGCAGGAAGGTCTAATTTATCAACTTCCTTCTGTATCTCAGCCGTCACGGCGGCCACATCATCCGATTTGATTGTTGCAGACACGTCGGCATAAATTTTTCCATCGCGGCGGCTGATTGTATCGGAAGCTTTGCCTTCTTCGATTTTCACAAGCTCTTTCAATGGGATTTCCATTCCCATTGGAGAAGAAATTTTCGTATTCTCTAGATCTTTTTTGTCTTCGAATGTCGTTTCTTTTGTCTCGACATATACTTTGACTTCTTCTCCATCTTTCTTGATGGCAGTTAAAGCATCATCCTTATTCGTATTGGCAATGGACATGCCAATTTGTGCAGCTGTCAGTCCAAGGGCACTTAGCCTTTCTTGGTCTGCCACTAGAGTGTATTGCTCATAAGCATCGGAAAGACTTGTATCAACATCTTTTAAATCTTTATTTTTCTTCATGATATTTTGAATATCATCAATTACCGGTTCAATATCTTTTTGTGTATTTCCGTAAACAAATAGAGTGGTTTCGTTGCTTGATGTTGATGTGAAATCTTGTTGTTTCCATGTTCCAGGTGAATCAAGTTCAGTTAATTCTTTTATGACGGTTTCCTTTTTGTCCCCGAAATTTTCGGTGTCTTCGTCATAGAGTACATAGAAGAGAGCCGAATTACTCGAGCCGCCCATCATGCCGCCGCCCATCATGCTTTCACCAAGTGTGTATTGAACGGTCTTCACATCGTCTTTATCCATGAAGTATTTTTCCACTTTTTCTGTTTGCTTTTCAATATCCTCTTTTAACTCTCCAGGTGAGGGAGTGTAAGTGACGATGATCGTTTTTTCTTCATCTGCAGGCATGAAGCTGACACCGATGCTTGGTATTAGGAATAAGCTGCCAACTAATAATACAATGGCTGTACCGAAAGTGATTAGCTTATGGTTTAACGACCAAACCAGTGATCTTCGATAGAATGCCGATAGTTTGCTTGGTTTTTCTTCATGTGATTTTAATTCTTTTTTAGATAGTCCCTTTTTAAATAAAGTGTCTGCCATTGCGGGAACAAGTGTGATGGCGATTATTAATGAAGCGACTAACGCAAACACCATTGTTAAGGCAAATGGCATGAATAGTTCTCCGACAGGTCCTGTAACGCTTGCTAAAGGCAGGTATACGGCTACAGTAACGATTGTCGATGAAAGGATGGGGATGAACATTTCCTTAGTGGCAGATCGTATTAATTCGCCGCCTTTTAATTGTTCGCCTTTTAAAGCCATTCTTCTATAAATATTTTCTATGACGACAATGGAGTCATCGACGACTCGGCCGATCGCAACGGTCATGGCCCCAAGTGTCATGACATTCAATGAAATATCCATTTGTTTGAGCACCAAAAGGGCTGCTAACAGGGATAATGGAATCGAAATGACGGAAATGAGAGTCGTTTTAAAGTTCCTAAGGAACAGCATGATAACAATGACGGCAAACAGACAGCCGAAGAGTGCCTTGCTGATCATGGTTTCAACGGAATCTTTAATCGGTTTAGCTTGATCGAGAGTAGTGTGTACACTTACCCCATTAAATTCTTCTTTAAAATTCGATGCTTCTTCATTTACTTCGTCGACGATTGCAACTGTATCGGCATCAGGCGATCTTGTAACCTGGATTCCAATCGATTCACTACCGTTTGTTCTTGAAACCGATTCAGCCTTACCGGTGATATTAACATCGGCAATGTCTGATAATTTCACATTTTGCAGTTGGGCAGGATCTGTTGCCATTTCAGGAGATAATTGATTGGTTTCCTGTCCAGTTTGTGCTTGAGCTCCTGGTTGCGGGGCGCCAGTTAAAGGTATCTTTATATTTTTCAGGTCCTTTAATGTGGAAATGTTTCCATCCACAACAATCGTTTTCTCTTTATCATCAAAGTTATATATGCCAAGCGGCATACTGACGTTTGCGGCCTGGATAACCTTCTTTACGGTTTCTTCATCAAGCCCGTATTGAGCCATCTTGTCCTGGTCGAATACAAGGCTGCCTTCATTTACTTGCTGTCCTGATATGGATACGGATGTCACGCCGTCAATTCCCTCAAGTTTAGGAACTAACACCTCTTCGACATTTTTTGTAAGAGCTGGTAAATCAGAAGCCTTATCTGTTACACTGAGTGCGACGACAGGAAAAGCGTTTAATTCTAATTTAGATACGCTCGGGTCATCTACTCCCTCTGGCAGTTCCAATTTCTCTAAAGCTTCTTTCACTTCTTTTACTGCATCGTCCATATCCGTATCATAATCATATTGTAATTGGATGGAAGAGGCATTGGCCATGGACGAAGAACTGACCAATTCGACTCCTGGTAAATTTGTTACTTTTAGCTCAATCTGGTCTGTGAGCTTATCTGCTACTTCTTCAGGTGCAGCTCCAGGATAAACAGTGGAGATGCTTATTAAAGGAGTGGAGATGCTTGGTATAGTTTCTTGTTTCATGTTTAAACCGGAGTATAAACCAGCTGCAACGATGATGATGGTAAGCAACCAGATTGCCAATTTATTCTTTAATGAAAATTTAATTATTGAATTCAAGCTTGTACCCTCCATACATAAAATTGTGACTAGTCGGTCACAAGCTCAAATATATAGTATATGAATTATGATTGCAACAGATAATATCCGGTAGTGCTAACGTTGTGATTTCAAGGGTTTTGGGATACAATTTGGAAGATGTGACCCATTGGTCACCAATGGACAATTTTAAGAGATAGGATGAATTTGATGAAAGAAAAAAATAAGATGATAATAGATAAGTCTGTAGAGCTTTTCGCAGAGAAAGGCTATCATGCAACTTCGGTTCAGGAAATTGTTGAAAAATGCGGGATAGCAAAAGGGTCCTTTTATAATTATTTTAAATCGAAGGAGGAATTACTAGTCTCCATTTTTAAATTTTATTATGAAGCGTTGACAGACTCATTACTTGATCTTGAACTGGATGCTTCATTGTCCAGTAAAGACAAATTCATGAGGCAGATCACCGTTCACATTGAGCATATGACGGGAAATACCAACTTGATTCAAATGATGATGCAGGAACAAATGGTTCATATTAGCAAGGAACTAGATGGATTTTTACATTATATCCATGAAGAGGGCTTGATTTGGTTCAAGCGTAAAATCATTGAATTATACCCGGGACTTTCATCTGATCTTCTGCCAGATTGCACCATTATTTTAGATTCGCTTTTCAAAGGATATATCGGAATATTGATCAGGAAACAAAATGCTTTCGATGTGGAATTGTTACCTAGCTTCATATTGAACCGGATGGATTCCATTGTCGCAAGTCTGGAAAACATGGAAGATCCATTATTGAAACAATTTCCCCTACCAGGTTGCTCGATGCGGGAAATGAGCCCAAAAGAAGAAATCCATTCTATTATCGCCAGGATGCTGGAAGTGGAAACACGTAAAGAAGAGGGAATAGAAACACGAAAAAATACGGAAGCTTTAAAGGCGCTCCAGGAGGAATTTTCGAAAGTTAGGCCAAGCTCCATCATCTTGGAAAGCCTTTTGTTATTTTTGGAAAAAAATGAAAAAAGGAGTCCCTTGTGTTCAAAGCTTATCTTATTGATGAAGGATTATTTGCTGTATATATGAAGGCGTTACTGAAAGGGGCGAATAGCCTCTTTTTCATTTAAATTTTTAATGAGTGTCAAAAATGGAGGTTTAGGAAAAAGTAATGGGAAGAATACAATTCATTTCAATAATATGGGGGTTAGAATCATGCGATGGAAAAAGGGAATGCTGATTTATAATAAAAATGCAGGGAATGATAAGCTCGAAAGGAATCTTGAGGGTTGTCTTCCGGTATTAGCTCCACATATTGATGAGTTTCTCATTCTACAAACCAAGCAAAAAGGCGATGCATGCCGGTATTGTTTGGAATATGGTGAAGAAATGGATGTAGTTTTCGTATTGGGAGGAGATGGAACGGTACATGAGTGTGTAAATGGCCTTTCACCCCTTCAGAGACGGCCGTTGTTTGGGATTTTACCTGGAGGGACTTGCAATGACTTCTCAAGGACATTAAAGATTCCTCAAAATGTTCGTCAAGCTGCGGAAGCACTAGTAAATGGCAAGGTTCGTCCAATTGATATTGGTAAGTCCAATAACGATTATTTTTCCAATTTCTGGGGTGTTGGACTTATTTCAGATGCTTCAAACAATATTGGTGAGCAGGAAAAAAACAGGTTCGGAAAGATAGGATATTTATTAAGCGCTGTAAGGACGATTGGTGAGAATGCTCCCTTTCCCTATAATCTAGAATATGATGGGAATTTCATTGAAGGGGAAGCCGTTATGATTTTGGTCTTGAATGGTTGTTTTATCGGCACTAATTTATTGCCCTTTCCCAAGATTAGTCCAGACGATGGGCTCTTTGGCGTTGCCATCTTGGAAAATGCAAACCTTGGTGCATTTTTGGAAATAATAGCGATGAAACGTTCATGGACTCAAAATATGAGTCCTGACTCTGGGGTGACTTATTTACAAGCAGGTACCTTGACTATTGAATCCAAGAGGCCGCTTGATGTGGATATGGATGGAGAGAACTATAGGCAAACTCCTTCGCGCATTAAAGTCCTTGCCCGCCATTTGTCAGTATTAACACCAAATTAGTGTGGGGATTCCATTTAAAGGGAAAGGTTTATGTGTTTTTTTTGTATATTCATCCCTTATTTCTGCAATTGTTTCCAAAATAGGATAAAATGTATGATGATATATCATTTTTTGCAGGAGGACCAATTATGGTGTACCAGGTCGGATTGTTAAAGGGCATTTTAGAGCCTTATCGGTGTCGTTATCAGCTGCAAAATGCAGAGGCAGTCACAAAGGTTGGATTGAAATTAATAGTTTTATATTTTCTTAGTCTAATAGTATTCGCCGTTGAAGGATATTTTGGCATTGGTTCAGAATCATTCTCCAAAGAAATCACGAAGATGAGCGCCAATGAATTCGAAGCAGCAAAGTTGCTGATTTTGAGCGGCAATATAATAACAGGAATAATCGCCCCTTCCATATACATATTTTTAGCAGCTCTATTCTTTTGGATCGTTACTGATATCCCGTATATAAAATTAGTTATCGTTCAAATGATTCTATTTGGCTTGCAATTAGTGGAAAAAACATTAGTGATTCCCTTTTTCGTTTTAATGGATTTAGGCAGCGATGCCAATCCTTTTTCATTGGGGATCATCAGTCAATATTTTCTCAGAAGTGATTATTTCATTCGCTTTTTCAGCGAAATTACCATTTTTCAATTTCTTATTATTGCTCTGCAATATTTTTATTTAAAGGAATTTACAGAACGTAATAATTATTTGGTCCTTTTAATGATTGTTCTATTCTATTTGGCTACATGGTTTGTTAAAGCCTTTTTAGGATACATCCAAGTAGGCGTATTTGTATAAAGCGGGTGAAATGAATGAGCGGTAAATGGAAAATAGCGGCGGTATCCATTGCGTCGATAGTGTTAATAACCGTTAACTTATACCTTATTGAAAAAAAAGAAAGCAAAGTGGAACGGACAGTTTTCGTTGAAAACTGGACTAAGGTAAAAAAAGATACAATTACGGATACTATTCAAACAAATGGGGTAATTAAACCAGTAGAAGAGTATGATATCTACTTTGATGCCAAGAATAATGATTTTAAGAAATTCCTTGTAAAAGAAGGCGATGCGATTACGGCTGGCTCCTCGTTGTTTGAGTACGCGACGACCGAACTTGATGCGCTGAAAGCGAATTTGGAAGCGGAGAAAACGGCCGTTGAGGGGGAAATTGCAGGGATTGAGGAATACATAGGGAAGTTGAGGTCTTATCAGGGGACCGTGACCAGTGAATCTGAAGCGGCAATTGCTGAATCGGTGGATAAAAACTTGAATATTGATATAACGACAAGCTCTTCAGACCTTATTAAAAGTAACATTGAGCAAGAAATGTACAAGCAGGAACTAGAAAAAAACAGGTTGGATGAAAAAGTGAAAATGCTTGATGCTAAATTAAGTTCTATTGAGGAGCAGTCCAGTGCGATTGTGACGACGAGCGAGGCTGATGGTGTCGTTAAAAACATCAATGAAAACCTGAATAATCCCATTATATCCATTGTTTCGACAAATATGGCAATTGAAGGGGATTTCTCCGAAGAGGAAATGAAAAAGGCTGAAGTGGGCATGACTATAAAAGCAAGTTCCTCTGATTCAAAAAAGGCATTGAAGGGGAAGATAGGCCGTATCCATTCCTATCCCGCTGAAGAGCCAACATTAAAAAAAGATAACAGATTTCCATTTCAGGCATTAATCGAACCAAAAGGCGAAGAAACGGAACCTTTGTTGGTGGGATCGAAAGTGAATCTTACTGTAATAACCAATGAGAAAGCCGGTGTACCCTCCATTCCGATAGAGGCGGTACAATACCAGAAGCAGCCTTATATTTACAAGTTGACTAATAAAGGCCATGTGGATAAACATTACATTACAAAAGGTCTTAAGGCTGAAGGGAAGCAAGAAATCATAAAGGGACCGTCTGTAGGTGACGTCATCCTCCTGAAGCCGAATGTGGCAGTGAAGAACCATTCTTATTTTATTACCCCGATTCAATTTGAAAAAGTGAAAGCTGGAACTTATAAAAAATTCACCTCTAGGGAAAAAGTAAGATATCTGTTACTTGGCATTCTGGAAAAATAACCGCTTTTTTCACAAGAGAGGTGATGTTAAAGCATTTATTAATTATATCAATATAACTTAAGTGATTTAAATATCGGGAAGCGTAATTATAAATACAATAGCTATTAATACAGAATATTCAGACATATTGAAAGACTTTTTCTAGAACGGATGCGAATAAATATTTACAGATTATCATTTTTAGTATAATATTTTATTATAAGTTAACTCGCTTAATCTTATTCCAAGAACGGGGGACCCATTTTTGTGGATTTTATCCGCTAGGGGTGAATTCAGAAATGAAAGGGCTTTTTGTGTTTCCAATCCTAACCCGACAGCTAACCTCGTCAGCGTCTTCAAGGGAACATGTGTGAATATTCACGCCTATAAGAAATCGACACATGAAGTGTCTTTTTTTTCGGCGTAAAGACAGAGTTTTTCAAAAAAAGAAAAATTACTTTCTTTTATTAGTATCTTGTTTCCCTTACCGAGACAAAAATGTTTTTGCATCAAAGACTTTATGGAAGGTGAGGAAAGTAAATGAAGAAATTCAAATTAAGTTTAGCTAGCCAAATTTTCATTGGTTTAATTTTAGGGATTATCGTTGGTGCCATTTTTTATGGTAATGAGACGGCCCAAAACTTTTTACAGCCATTCGGGGACATTTTCCTACGAATGATCAAAATGATTGTAGTTCCGATCATCGTTTCAAGCCTTATCGTTGCAGTTGCTGGTGTAGGTGATTTGAAAGCGGTAGGTAAACTAGGTGCTAAATCATTATCATACTTTGTTGTCGTAACTATGATAGCGATTGCTGTTGGTTTAATTTCAGCGAATATCATCCAGCCTGGTGCTGGTGTGAATATGAATAACCTGGAACAAACTGATATCTCCACATATGTTGATACAGCAGAAACTAAGCAGCATGAATCGTTCGTAGATACACTTGTACACATCGTGCCATCCAATCCAGTTAAAGCCATGGTAGAAGGCGATATGCTAGCGATCATTTTCTTCTCCGTGTTGTTTGGACTAAGTATTGCGGCCATCGGTGAAAAGGGTAAACCAGTATTCCGTTTCTTCCAAGGTGTAGCTGATGGAATGTTCTACCTAACCAACATGGTCATGAAATTCGCTCCTATCGGTGTATTTGCACTAATCGGTGTGACGATCTCCAAGTTCGGTTTGGAATCTTTAATTCCGCTAGGAAAGTTAGCGCTTTCTGTATACGGAACAATGATTTTCTTTGTAATAGTCATTCTTGGTCTTATTGCGAAATTTGTCGGATTCAATATCTTTACGTTGATTAAACTTCTAAAAGAAGAATTGATTCTTGCTTTCTCTACTGCAAGTTCAGAAGCGGTTCTTCCGAAAATCATGGAAAAAATGGAGAAAGCGGGATGTCCGAAACATATTGCTACATTTGTTATTCCGACTGGATACTCCTTTAACCTTGATGGTTCTACATTATACCAAGCATTAGCAGCTATCTTCATCGCTCAAATGTATGGAATCGATTTAAGCGCGTATGAGCAAATTACGCTAATGCTAGTGTTAATGATCACGTCCAAAGGGATTGCCGGTGTACCGGGTGTATCTTTCGTAGTTCTTTTAGCGACATTGGGAACTGTCGGTATTCCTATTGAAGGTCTAGCATTTATTGCCGGTATCGACCGTATTCTTGATATGGGACGTACAGTAGTAAACGTTATCGGTAATTCACTTGCAGCAATCGTCATCTCTAAATGGGAAGGTCAATTCAACCCTCCTTCCAAAAAAGAACTAGAACAAGTTTCTTAATACAAAAAATCCAGAGTGAAATGTCACTCTGGATTTTTTTTTTGAATGAAAAAGCGCTTTCTTATTTTTTTCTCGATGACTGTAAACTCTGTTTCCTTCAGATACTCAAGCACTTCAAGGTGAATTGTTTTATGGAGGAAAATACCTTCTTGACTCGTCTTCCCGGATGTCAAAATACCCCCAAATTCATAAAGCCTTTCATCTTGTTTACATTTCCTCTCGGCCCAGAAGGTCATCTGTTGTGAAACGAAACTACCTTCAGGCTTTAAAAATACGGTTGAATTGTTTTCAAGCTAATGTCGGGCGCTGGGGAAGCATCAGCAAACAGGGAAGTGGCCCCCTGAAATGAGTGAATGAATGATGAAACCTTTCATGATCCATTCTTCCAATTCTGTATTTTTTCCTTTGGTTAATATGGATTTTGTTTCATGTTATTTACACGATGCAGATTAATATTGGGGTTATATAACTTACGTGAAACTCCAAAAGTTTGATAAAATAACATTATTGATTGAGAGCTCGGAGGGGGTCAGGTTATGAAGAATGATAGCAATGATATCTTATACATGTATATGCAGGCTTCCGAACGGTTTGTCCTTTTTAATGGACTCAATTTTCGTGAATTCGTCAATTCGCTTCCGTATACATTGAATTCGATCTTATTATTGAAACATCAATTCGATGGTGGGGAATACAATTTGAATGTCCTGCTTGAGAGCGCTTCATCTGAAGCTATTGCGAAGCTCGTTAAAGAAAATGTCCGGGCATATGGAGATTTCTGTTGGATCGATTTTGAAGAAGCGGAAGGGTTGGATGAATTGGATGGAAGGGAATTAGCGGAACTTTTATATTTAGGACACGCTAAAACCCATCTCGATCCCCCGTTTTTCCGTAAATTGAATAACCAATTTGTTTACCTTGCCCAGGATGATGGCTGGTTCAATAAAATTTATTTTCGTTCTCTTTCGACATATTATATGATGTTAGGAAGTCTGATTCCGCTAAAGCTGGAGCCATTAAAAGTAGAGAGGACGTGGCTTGGAATCAGAAAGAAAAAAGAGCTGACGGCGATTCCTGCAGAAATCATTGCTTCCTTGGCTCATATTCTGGCAGAGGGGCTCGTTTTTTCCATTCGGGATGTTAAGTATACTAGAACGAAGATTGAGATACCGGCATGGGTCGTAGGGGATTATTTAAACATGGATGAGATGCATGATTCCTTTTCGGATAGAGATATTAAGGAGCCCGATGCCTTTATTATCTTCAATCGAAAAGAGAAGATTTGGGAAAGTGTTATTAAAAATACACCACCCTCCTAATTTTTGTTTGAAGTCCTTGAACTTTTTAGGTGTAAGACTTACCGTCTCATGCATAAAAGATAAGAGAGGGAAACATAGAGGTGTCCACAGGATGTGGCGGTTTTATCCTGTGCTCTGCAAAATAGTAATCACTGGAAAAGCCTCAATGATGGAAGTTTCGCTTTACCCCGCATTAACAGTCTGTAAGGAAGCCTGATGATAAATGTAATGAAAAAGAAATGTGGTGAGCCAACAGCCTGTAAATGCCCGATTGCAACGCACAGGATGTGCTAGCACAGGAGTTGCCACAGGATGTGGCGGTTTTATCCTGTGTTCTGCAAAATAGTAATCACTGGAAAAGCCTCAATGATGGAAGTTTCGCTTACCCCGCATTAACAGTCTGTAAGGAAGCCTGATGATAAATGTAATGAAAAAGAAATGTGGTGAGCTAACAGCCTGTAAATGCCCGATTGCGACGCACAGGATGTGCTAGCACAGGGGTTGCCACAGGATGTGGCGGTTTTATCCTGTGTTCTGCAAAATAGTAATCATTGGAAAAGCCTCAATGATGGAAGTTTCGCTTTATCCGTTTTAGTGTAAAGTGATACAATGAACATGGTTAAAAGAATATTGGAGGGTAATAACTCATGAAAACTAAACTTGGTTTGCTTTATGGTGGAAAATCTGCGGAGCACGAGGTTTCTATGCAGACGGCTTTAGCGGTCATTAAAGCTCTCGATTTAGCAAAGTTTGATATATATCCGATTTACATAACAAAAGATGGTTCATGGATTAATGGACCAATGTTAACAGGTCCTGCCGAGAACGTGGAGGCATTGACATTTTCACCGGAAAAATCGAGCTCGCCTCTTGCCTTGCAAGCACATTCAACTGATGAAAATAGTGAATCAACAGGGTATGACGTAATTTTCCCATTACTTCACGGACCGAATGGAGAAGATGGAACCGTACAAGGGATGCTGGAACTGTTGAACCTTCCTTATGTAGGAAATGGCGTTTTAGCTTCTTCAGCAGGAATGGATAAGGTCATCATGAAAAACATTTTTGCCCAGGCGGGACTTCCTCAAGTGAAATACACTTGGTTCATTCGTTCTGAATGGGAGAAGAATACTGAAAGTGCCATCAAAAAGGTAGCGGATGAATTGGGGTACCCTTGTTTTGTCAAACCTGCCAATTTAGGTTCAAGTGTCGGTATCAGCAAATGTAATGATGCTGATGAACTGGAAAAAGCGGTAGCGGAAGCTTTTCAATTCGATCGGAAGGTCATCATTGAAGAAGGGGTCGTTGCTCGTGAACTCGAGTTTGGCATTCTTGGTAATGATGAACCGTCTTGTTCAGTGGCAGGCGAAATCATCCCTAAGAAAGATTTTGCCTTCTATGATTATTCAGCAAAATATGTAGATGGCAATTCAGCTATGGTCATTCCAGCGGAGATAACGGAAAGCGAGTATGCGGCTTTATCCGAAATGGCCATTACTGCCTTTAAGTCATTGGACTGCTCTGGATTGGTTCGGGCAGATTTCTTCTTGACGGATGAGGGGCAAATCTATATTAATGAAGTGAATACAATGCCTGGGTTTACTCCTTTCAGCATGTTTCCGCTATTGTGGAAGCACACAGGTGTCGACTATCCAGCGTTAATTGAAACGCTCGTGAAACTTGCCCTGGAACGTCATCAGGAAAAACAACAAATCAAATATACAGTTTGATCATGCAGGTAAAGTATCAGTAAACCCCACAATCCATCAAGGCTTGATTTGATGGTTTCCAATCAGCAGGAACCGGTGCGATTTAAACTGGTTTCTGCTTCATTTGGTTAACGGAGAGCGATTAACGGTTCGATGAATGTAGGAGGAACAAAATGATAAAGAGAACGTTAAAACAAGTACATGAAATGGCAGAGGGATTGAATGATATCAGTCCATTCCAGTCCAAAGGAATTAATGGGGTTACCATCGATTCAAGAACGGTTAAGGAAGGATGTTTGTTCATTCCGCTTAAGGGTGAGCAGGTTGACGGCCATCAGTATGTCAAGCAGGCTTTAGCGCAAGGGGCTGCAGCTTCTTTTTGGCAAAGGGATGTTCCGAATCCTCCTGATGATTTACCGATAATCATTGTTGAAAACACTGAGAAAGCACTTCAGCAATTGGCGCGTTCTTACCGCCAGGAGTTGAATATAAAAGTCATTGGGATAACAGGGAGCAATGGTAAGACCACTACGAAAGATATGACCGCTGCGCTGCTGGCCACCACCTATAAGGTTCATAAAACAAATGGAAACTTCAATAATCATTTAGGTTTGCCGCTAACGGTGCTTTCTATGGCAGAGGATACTGAAGCGGCAGTTTTGGAAATGGGGATGAGCAGCCGCGGTGAAATCGAGTTCTTATCCAAAATGGCAAAGCCTGATGTGGCGATCATTACCAATATCGGTGAATCACACTTATTGGATTTAGGATCACGCGAGGAAATCGCAAATGCGAAGTTGGAAATTGTCGAAGGTTTGTCGAAAGATGGAACGCTGGTATATCATGGTGATGAACCATTGCTTCGCAACCGGATCAAAAAGGATTTTCCTGATTTAAACGTAATATCTTTTGGACGTACTGAACAAAATGATTTATATCCACAGGCCATTAGCCAAGGGGCAGACAGTACCACATTTACAATCGCAAGCGGTGATAAGGAGATCAGTTATGAGATACCTGTGTTAGGTCATCATAATGTTCTTAATGCGTTGGCGGCCATCTTGGTTGCTAAAGAATTCAATGTGGATGATTCGGCGATCCGTAAAGGCCTATCGACCATTCAGTTAACTAATATGAGGATGGAATTGGTTGAAGGCGCAAAAGGGCAGAAAATCATCAATGATGCATATAATGCCAGTCCAACTTCAGTCAAGGCAGCAGTGGAGCTGGTTGAGGGCTTATCTGGATTCGAGAATAAGATCCTTGTATTGGGGGATATGTTGGAGTTAGGGCCGCAGGAAAAAGACTTTCATACGAAAATTGGTGAATTGATTTCCAATGAACGGATTGATAGGATCTTTACATATGGTCCTTTAGCCGAGTTTATTGCCAAGGGAGCGAGCAAGTCTTTTTCATCGGAGCAAGTTCGCCCTTTTCAAGATAAGCAGGAGCTTATAGAGGAACTTAAGTCGTCCACAAAGGAAAATGACATCATACTTGTTAAAGCTTCCAGGGGCATGAAGCTGGAGGAAGTCGTTCAAGCTCTACAAAAATAAAAAACATAGGAAAGGCCGTTTCTTTTTTGAAACGGCCTTTTTATTGTGTTTAAAACAGTGTCCCGGCTATAATGCAGATGTCATCGTTAATCACTGAATGCCTCATCCTTGAGATTAATAGCTCCTGAAGAAGGTCATTTGTATCGAGATGGACATTTTCAATGAATTCCCTCTCGATATTGTCAGATCGGTCAATCGCGGAAGGTGTGGGCGTTTTAGACAGTCCGTCTGTATAGATGATGAAACGGCTTCCTGGGTCATAATGAAAGACTATTTTTTTTATGGGCAATTCGGGGATCAGTCCGCTTGGGGTGGCCCCTTCGTTTAAATTGAGAATTTGATTGGTGCATGGGGAATACAAAAAGGCTGAAGGAAGTCCGTAGTTCACATATTCGATGAGTCGATCCTTTGTATTCACGTATGCGATGAAGGCTGTAATGCGAGCGTGTTTTTTGTTTTCCCGATTAACTCCTTGAAATAGGTCCCGAATATGTTTGCCCAGTTCCTCTGTTATGTAAATGGGGTCTTTGACCCGTTTGATAAGGTCGGGCATCAAAGTCCTTATGGACATGTTTATAAGTGCTGTGTGGATGCCTTTTCCAAATACATCGATCATGATAAAGCCGTATATCCTGTCATCAACCTCCGCCCAGTAAAATAAATCCCCAGAAAGCTCGCTTGAAGGCTGAAAAAGGCCTTTGACCTCTATATCTTCATTATTGATCGACAAAGGTAACCTTGAAAGTTGAATGCCCTTTGCAATTCGCAGGCTCCTTGCTGATTTTTGGTGTAACTTTTCAAGCTCTTGCCCCTTCATTTTTGCCGAAAACAATTGCATGCTGATGTTTTTGAGTGACTTCCGGACTTCTACTGAATCGGCAGGGACTGCCATGGTTTCATAAAAGGTCTTTTCCGGTAAGGCCTGAGGGGGCTCCATTCCCATAGCGCGTTTATAAATGAATAAGATAGGGATTTCGTGAGATTCAGCTAAGGCGAATAAAGAAGTTTGCTGCCAAGAATCTTTTGATATGTGTAAAGGCAAAATAAATAATGATTTCATTAAGTCCGATGAATCTTCGAATAGATGACTTTGATTAAGTGGATCCTCCAAAAAAGTGACTTTCTTGTTCATTTTCTTTAAGATTCGACCAAAATCCTTACATAAAGGAACATCTATTGTGAATATGTTCATATAACCCCCCATTGATTTGTTGATAGGTCAATCATACTGCATTTAGACTTATTTACTATAATTTTCACATAAAAAGATGTAATTTTCGAAAAATAATGATCCCATATACCTGAATTTCATTCGTGATAAGCTCTTTCCTCCAACGGGGGTAATCGTGGAAGGGTGTTTTCATTAGATTTAATCCTTCCTGAAAAATGTTTGTTGAAACTATTTGATTTAAACTCATATCAAATATAAATGGATGTTCGTTTTGAAAAACATTTAACTGGTTACAGTAAGGAGACAAGAGGCCAGAATGCTCTCATCCCAAACCATGATTTTCTCCATCATGTTACTTAATTATCGAATGAAACCCTCATTTAACTGGATTTCTGAAATCAACCCGAACGTTTTTAAAATAGGCTCTTTTCGTAAAGATTGTTGTTTTTAAAACAAAACGATTTAAGGTTGATTGGAGCGGAAGTGCGAGACTCCTGCGGGAGCAGCGGGACAGGTGAAACCCCACAGGCGTTTACGCCGAGGAGGCTCACCGCCCGCCCCGCGGAAAGCGAGCATCTGGAGGGGAAATCAACCAAACCTCACTATTTGGTAAATAGCAACAAAGTATGTGAAAACAGCCTTAAAATAAAATAACTATAGGCAATAAATTTATCTACAGGCGGAATCCACTTGCGCATGAATCATATCTAAAACGGTAATCCGATATTGATAAAAAATAATCAGTCCATGGGTCGTTATAACCCTTAATTGAATGATTAAGCCATATCATTACACAATGGTGTCACGGCTGCATATTTCGCAGGCAGGGATATCCAATTTCACCGTTTTTGAAACGATCTAAAGTTTCAGTAACTCTGAATGGGGCGATATCCTTTATTGCATTAACAGTTTGAAAATGGTAATATGAGTATGAGTTTAAATGTCTTATCATTGATGATTATTTAAATTAATCAGGTTGAGGCAACAAAATTGTATGTTCTTACATGTTTCATGAGTTCATTCTTGAGATTATTTTAGATTAAATAGGCCGCGCGTCTGGTCATATATAAAAGCTGCATCTCTTGGCGGCTTTAGTAGCTATTAGGGAATCAAGCCGCATTTTAGCGCTTTTCCACTTCTGCAAATCCTCAACGCACCGGGCCTGTTTTGTATAAGAATCTTGGCTCTCGTCAAGTTTTGTTCATACAGCCTTTTTAAGTCTGATGAATAATAGGTGCAGCAGCCCTCACCTGAATAAAACGGCGAAACACCCGTTTATGCTACTTTTAATTTTCCATATTGAATTTAATTTTGGTTACATGTACTTTTAAAAAGATGAGCGTATGTAAATGATAAGTCTACACGTGCGCGAAGTTAAAAATGCCAGTGAATGTCCGTACTGGTATATTTCCTTTTTAAAAAATCATATTGAGTTCATTTGAACTAAAAGGCAGACATACTTTTAGGTGATAATGATAAACTTTTTATAAGAGATAAAGAAGAACATCCGTCATGATGAGGATTTGAACTAAAACATCTGTGCATGATCCATGAATGCACGTGTAAATTTACGATATAAAAAGGAGTACGAAAACATTGACATTGTTTAGCGAATTAGGATTAGATAGAACGTCCATGAAATCAATAGAAAAAATGGGATTTGAGGAAGCGAGCCCGATTCAATCCCAAACGATACCACTAGCACTTGAAGGTAAAGATATCATTGGTCAAGCGCAAACGGGAACAGGTAAAACGGCAGCATTCGGTATTCCATTGATGGAAAACATCGATATTAATAACGAAAACGTGCAAGGGATTGTCATTGCACCCACACGTGAGCTTGCGATTCAAGTTTCCGAGGAGCTTTTCAAGCTTGGTTACGGAAAACGCGCTCGTGTACTTGCAGTTTATGGTGGACAAGACATCGACCGTCAAATCCGTGCTTTAAAGAAAAAACCACATATTATCGTTGGTACGCCTGGTCGTCTCTTAGACCATATCAAACGTAAAAACATTAAATTAGGCGGAGTTCACACTGTAGTTCTTGATGAAGCGGATGAAATGCTTAACATGGGATTCATTGAGGATATCGAATTGATCCTTTCAACGGTTCCTGACGAAAGGCAAACATTGCTTTTCTCAGCTACAATGCCTGATCCAATCCGTAAAATTGCTGAAAGATTCATGCAGGAACCCGTTCTTGTACGTGTAAAAGCAAAAGAAATGACAGTGGATCGTATCGAACAATATTACTTGGAGTTAAAAGAAAGTGAAAAATTCGATACACTTGCACGCCTTTTCGATATTCAAACACCGGATCTTGCCATCGTCTTCGGACGTACGAAACGCCGTGTAGATGAATTGGCATCTGCATTGAATATCCGCGGTTACATGGCTGAAGGCATTCATGGTGACCTTAGCCAGGCTAAACGTCTATCCGTTTTGAAAAAATTCAAAGATGGAAACATCGACGTACTTGTCGCTACTGATGTTGCTGCACGTGGACTGGATATTTCCGGCGTAACCCACGTATATAACTTTGATATCCCTCAAGATCCGGAAAGCTACGTTCACCGTATTGGACGTACAGGACGTGCGGGTAAACATGGTATAGCCATTACGTTTGTAACACCAAGAGAAAGAGGTCAACTGCATGCAGTTGAGCATACAACGAAAAAACGTATGGAGAAGCTTAAGACTCCTACGTTAACTGAAGCGTTGGAAGGTCAACAAAAAGCGGTAACGGAAAAAATCCTTAATACAATCGAGAACGAGGATTTAACTTTATACCTTGGTCAAGCGGAAGAGTTATTGCAAAAACATAGCGCAGCGGATTTAGTTGCAGCCATGCTTAAATCAATGACAAAAGAACCGGATCAAACGCCTATCAAGTTGACGGAAGAATCTCCATCTCCTATGCGTCGCAATCGCGGAGGAAGCGGATCTTCTGGCAACAGACAGCGCAATGGCCGCAGTTCTTCAGGCAGAAAAGATTACGGCAGCGGATCAGGGAAACGCCCAAGCGCGAACCGTAAATCGAATGGTTACGGAAACCGCAGCACGAGCCAAAAAAGAGAAAAAACTAATAAGATATAATTGAATTGGGAATGCCGCTCATTTGAGCGGCATTTTTTTATGTGCATCTCCAACACTTCATGAAGGTATCCGCGGTTTTTGGATGGAATGCTCACAGTCTTTGTTTGAAAAAAGGGGTTAATTTCCAGTATTTAAATATAGTATAATGGATGAAAGCAAGGATGAATGATGATGATTCAATTAGCATTATCTGTCCGGAAGAGGAGAAGCACATGGAACCTGAGAATCGTATATCGAATAAGGCCTTAACCGTATGGAAAATCAGTGGTCTTTTAAGCTGTTCAATAACCTGGATCATTAGCATCGCCGTACTCGTGCTTACAATCATTTTTGAATGGACATATTGGGTGATTGGCGCGTTGGTCCTAATTTCGATAATCCAATCCTATCTGGCCATCTTTATGATTCCATCGGTTAAATGGAAGAGATGGCGTTACGAAGTAAGAAGTACAGAAATTGATATCCAAAGTGGTATTTTCGTCATTAAAAGAACACTCATACCCATGATAAGAGTTCAGCATGTTGAAACGAAGCAAGGGCCATTATTAAGAAAATACGATTTAGCTTCCGTTGAAATTTCCACTGCGGCGACTCTTCATGTTATCCCTGCCTTGGACCTTGCAGAGGCAGATGAATTGCGGCAATATATTTCGAGAATGGCAAGTGTGGAGGAAGAAGATGTCTGATCCTAAAAGGCTTCACCCCATTGCTGTATTGCTTAACATCATTAAATCGATTAAGGAGTTAGTCATCCCTTTTTTATTAGTGGTCGTCATTCCTGGGAAGAATGAAGGAATGCCCGGATGGATCCAACCGCTGGTCATTGCCATTATTATACTTTTGATTATAGGAAATGCATTCTTACAATGGTTACGCTTTACATATCGGATAGAAGCGGGCGAATTCAGAATTGAGTCCGGGGTATTCGTAAGGAAGAAACGGTATATTAAGTTTGATCGGATTCATAGCATAGATATATCAGAGGGCATCATCCAGAGGGTATTCAGCCTGGTGAAGGTGAATATTGAAACGGCAGGCGGGTCTCAGGCGGATGCCGTATTATCGGCCATAAGCAAAAGTGATGCGAATCGAATCAATGCTTTTATAAGTGAGGAAAAAAATGCGTATGAACCATCTGATAGTGATGAAGATGAAGTCGCGGATAAAGAATTTGCGGCAAAATCAACTTCCGTTTTTAAGCAGACGCTGCCGCAACTATTCATTATGGCTGGCACTTCGGGAGCGGTAGGTGTCTTCCTATCCGGGGCAGTCGCTTTTATTTCACAGTTCGATGAAATGATACCTTTTGAAAGGATATTTAAGGATTATGAAGATTTTATTGAAATGGGGACCTTCATTCTGACCTTGTTTGCTCTTGTGGCTTTGTTGGCGGTTTATGTGCTGGCCACATTAAGTATGGTAATAAAATACGCTTCATTTACCGTGATAAAAACGGATGAGGAGATCGTTATTTCCAGGGGGCTTCTCGAGAAAAGACGACTGACAATCCCTATCCATAAAATTCAAGGTATCCGGATCATGGAGAATTTGATTCGAAAGCCATTGGGATTGGCGACGGTTTATATTGAATATGCGGGAGGGAGCATGGAAGATAAAGAAAGTCTTACCATCATGCTGTTCCCTTTAATCAGGAAGAAGCATTTACAGAAAAAAATCCTGGAAATTTTACCGGTTTATGAAACGGATACGGAGATGACACCAATACCCAAGCGTGCACTTTCCCGGTATGTGTTTCGTAAGTTACTATACCTCATCCCGATCATCGGTGCCTTGGTATGGTTTTTCAGACCTTGGGGTTATCTTTCCTTCTTGCTTGTACCGTTGGCGATTTTTTTGGCATACATGCAATACAGAGATGCAGGTTGGAGCATAGAAGGGGATTTATTGCTATTAAGCAGCCGTTTTTTCTCAAAGCAAACATTGATCATGCAGAGAAGCAGAATTCAATCAATCACATATAAAAAGAGCTGGTTTCAGAATCGAAAAGAATTAGCCACCATTTCAGCATCGATTAAATCAGGAGTTACCTCCCGGGTCGGCATGGTCGCTGATGTGGAAGAAAAGGATTGCCTGATAATTAAATCATGGTATTCACCTAAAAAAGCAGTCGACTCCCAATGATTGAAAGGAAGAGTCGGCTGTTTGGCCTACCATTTTTTTCTTAAGAATAATGGGGCTGTTAAAAAGCCGGTTGCCATTCCAGCCAAATGACCGACAACGTTGATCTGAGGTTGAATGAAAGTCATGATAATGGCAATTCCGGTCAATGTATAGACTGTATTTCTTTCATTGTTCGTAAAATTGGTTTTATTGAACAGTACAAGATATAGAAAGAATCCGAGTAAACCAAAAATTGCTCCGCTAGCACCTACGTGGTTATATGTCAGTGGGTTAATCAGGAAGGTTGCGATATTGGCAAGGATCCCTGCCGATAAAAAGAAGATTGAAAACTTGAAGGCTCCAAGTAATTTCTCCAGGAATGGACCAAAGATGGCAAGTGAGAATCCATTAAACAGTAAATGTGTAAACGTGCTATGCAAAAAGATGGGGGTGATCAAACGCCACCACTGTCCATCAGCGATGTATAAATTCACACCTGTGCCATAATAAAAGAGTACATTGCCGGGAAGTACGGGGAAAAGGACGAGAACGAATACAAGCATCATAATGAGTATGAGCACAGTTACAGCTCGATAAGAATTTGCATATTCGCGGAAGCTTTCTGTTCTTGTAAACATAAATTCCTCCTTATATCGTTTTTAATTAGATACAATATTATCATTTTCAGGTAAAAGAGTCCTCCTAATGATATGCAACTTATTAAATTAATAGAAGAGGTGTCAAAGTGATTAAAGGTATAGGCGTGGACATTACTGAGTTGGATAGAATGGAAACATTGATTAATCGGCAACCCCGTTTAAAGGAGCGTATATTGACGGAAAGTGAAATCTTGATTTTCGAAAAGTTAAATGGAAGAAGGAAGGTCGAGTATTTTGCTGGCCGGTTTGCGGCAAAGGAGGCTTTTTCAAAAGCGAACGGTACAGGGATCGGTAAGCACTTATCTTTTTTGGATATTGAAATCACCTCGGATGATAAAGGAAAGCCGGTGATTTCAAAGCCGTTTTCTGAAGGGGTCCATCTTTCGATTAGCCATAGCCGGGATTATGCGGTTGCTCAAGTCGTAATTGAAGGGTGAATGGAGTTTTGTCCAATCGGGTCATAAACCTTAAGGTTGTCTCATATACATTTAGTGCTATAGGGAGACAAGGCCCGGTAAAAGGTACATGGCAGAGTAGGTGCTCTCGAAAAGTTTTTAGCCGGATCGAAATGGTCCGTGTCTAAAATACTGAGGAGTCTAAGACATCAGTCGAGCCAATGTCCGGATCCTGCCTTTTCCTCTCCCTTTTACGTTCAAATGACAAAAAGGGGTTGAAAAGATGAAGAAGATGGTAATGCTTTTTGCAGGGATCATGCTCTTGCTTGCTCTTTCTGCTTGCGGCCAAAAATCGCAGAGTGACGTAGTGAGTGAATTGAATGAGAAGCTTGGTGAAATGAAAGGATATAAAGCTAACGCGAAGATGACATTAAAGATGGGGACGGAACCTCAAGTGTATAATGTGGAGATCTGGCATAAGGACCCTTCTTTTTACCGCGTGAATCTGAAAAATGAAGAGAAGGATCAAAGCCAGATGATTTTAAAAAATGATGATGGTGTATATGTTTTGACGCCTGCTTTGAATAAAAGTTTTAAATTTCAAAGCGAGTGGCCCGAGAACAGCAGCCAGGCCTATTTGTTCGAGTCGTTGGTGAAAGACATTACGGAAGATAAAAGTGCGACATATAAAGAAACGGATAAACATTATGTCTTTGAAACGAAAACGCGCTACCAAAACAATAAAATGTTGCCATATCAAGAGATTACTATAAACAAAAAGGATTTATCCCCAGTCAGTGTAAAAGTCATGGACCCTGATAGGACCGCATTGGTTCTTGTTGAATTCTCAAAAGTGAAATTCGATACGAGTTTTGATAAAGATTCATTTGACATGAAGAAAAACATGACAAGTGCACAACTTGAAGCTCCCGTTATGGCAGAAGTCCAAAATGAGGGGTTTGCAGTGAAATACCCTGAAAATATTGGTGATATGAATCTAACGGAAGAAAAAGAAATTACGACGGAAAAGGGAGAACGTGTCGTTTTGACCTATGAGGGTACAAAAAGTTTTACATTAGTTCAGGAAAAAGCTGAGGTGGTCCAAACTTCCGTTTCGACGAATGTTAATGGAGAACCTGTTGATTTGGGTTATACTGTCGGGGCCATGACGGGAAATACGATTGCATGGACTTTCGAAGGTGTCGATTACATGATAGCATCAAAGGATTTGACACAGGAAGAGATGATAGATGTCGCCCGTTCGGTTGGGGAAGATCCAGTCAAATAGGATTACATAACAAGCTGATGTTTCCCGTCTCCTTACGAAGGTTTCTTCTCGGTAGGATAGGCGGGGAAGCGGCTTGTTGACATTTTTAACCCATTATTTGATTTAGGCTGGCAGCTGGGAAATGAGGCTCAAGGTGAAAAAGCACTTTATCTTTCTAGCGGTTGGTTATAGAATGGTCCTATAAATGAAACGAAAACTTCCTACTGGGAAGAATCTTATGGTGAGTGTAGGAAAGAAGGAAAAGGTCTTGGAAACGAAAATATTTCATCGAGATACGTGGGCAGAAGTAAATTTGGATAATATTTTTGAAAATATCTCTTCAATGAAAAAAAGTCTGAGAAAGGGCGTTAGTCTTTTCGCTGTCGTTAAAGCGAATGCTTATGGCCACGGGGACTATGAAGTGGCTAAAACGGCGCTTGATGCGGGGGCGGATTTTTTAAGTGTAGCTTTTTTGGATGAGGCTCTTGCCTTGCGGAAAAAAGGTATATTGGCTCCGATTCTTGTCCTTGGGGCTTCTAGGCCTGAAAGTGCAGCGCTTGCTGCCGAGCATGGGATTTCCGTGACGGTTTTCGATGTAGCATGGTTGGAGAAGGCAAAGGATTTGTTGAAACCGGGACAAGTTTTGCAAATCCATGTAAAAGTGGATAGCGGCATGGGAAGAATCGGCATTCGAGATGAAGGTCAACTCAAGAAAGTGGAAAGTTTGCTTAAGAGGGAAGCTTGTTTCAATTTCCAAGGGATATTCACTCATTTCGCGACTGCGGATGAAATGAAAACGGACTTATATGAAAAGCAGCTTGCTTTCTTTAAAGGGATGCTTTCCGAATTGACGGGAAAGCCGGAATATGTTCATGCAGCCAATAGTGCAGCTTCTTTAAGGTTCACCGATTCAGAATGGAATGCAATAAGAATGGGGATTTCCATGTATGGTTTGAGTCCTTCCATGGAGATGAAGCCGATATTGCCATTTCCATTAAAACAGGCTATATCATTGAGAACGGAGATGGTCGCGGTTAAGCAGCTTGCTAAGGGTGAAAGCGTTAGCTATGGAGCGACTTATACGGCTGAAGGTGATGAATGGATTGGAACTTTGCCAATCGGGTATGCTGACGGCTGGATCCGTAAGCTGCAAGGTCAGGAAGTTCTTGTGAATGGAAAAAGAATGCCCATAGTCGGAAGGATTTGCATGGATCAATGCATGATCAAGCTGCCTGGACCATACCCTGTAGGAACAGTGGTCACACTAATCGGGAATGATGGGGATGAATCGATTACTGTCGATGAGATAGCGGCAAAACTGGAAACGATCAACTATGAGGTGACATGCATGATAGGAGCAAGAGTGCCCCGCATATACATGAAAGATAATCAGATGAATCATGTACGCAACTTCATTTTGGAATGAGCGGATTGTAAAAAAATCCTAAGATTGTGAATAAGATTTCCTTTATTATGCTGATAATAGGATTGAGAATAGAATATACTCTTTGCAGATAGGCATTTTAATGGTAATATTGAAAAGGATATATAATAAAGGTGTGTAGTGATGGTGGAGGTGTATGTTTGTGTCTGAATCCAGCGCAACAAGAGAGATATTAATTCGATTACCTCAAAATTTTTTAACAGAGTTAGATGGGTATGCGAGTGAGGAAAATGTGAATCGCAGTGAATTTATTTATCGTGCCACAAAAATGTATCTTCGCGAACGTAAAAAGAAAGAGTTTCGTGAATCGATGAAACGCGGTTATATTGAAATGGCGGCCATTAATTTAACGATTGCTTCTGAAGCCTTCCAGGCTGAATTCGAGGCTGGTCATTGCGTTGAACGATTAGTTAGCGGAGGCTGAGCCATTGATTGTTGTTAAGCGTGGTGACGTATACTTCGCAGACCTTTCCCCGGTAGTCGGTTCAGAGCAGGGTGGGACCCGTCCGGTACTAATTTTACAAAACGATATTGGCAATCGCTTTAGTCCGACTGTGATCGTGGCAGCCATTACAGCTCAAATTCAAAAAGCGAAATTGCCTACACATGTTGAGATTAATGCAAAAAAGTACGGATTCGAACGGGATTCCGTCATTTTATTAGAACAGATCCGGACTATCGATAAGCAGCGTTTAACTGATAAAATTACGCATCTTGACGAACCGATGATGCAAAAAGTCAATGAAGCTTTGCAAATTAGTTTAGGCCTCATTGAGTTTTAAAGAAAATTTTTCCCGTTAAACCGGGCGTTATTATAATACAAATCATTCTTGATATTAATTAGATGGCACGATTCCTGCTACTGTGGGAATCGTGTTTTTTTTATGAAATAACATAAACATGTGTCCAAAAAGTAAACAGGGAGGAAATATGAAAAATTTGACGAATAAAAACATTATACAGTTAGATATTGGATGGAATGTCATTGTTTTTTTATGGTTTCTCCCTAACTTTTCATTAATTTATGTTTTTCTTACCTGAATTTCGGGTATGTAGTTATGTTGTAAATACCTAAAAAAAGCAATAGTGCAGTGGGGAAACTCGAAGGAAATCCAAATGGAAATAACATTACATTTAGTTAACATCCTTGTGACGTGGACAGGGAAACATAGCAATTGTGTTAGAATGGGAGGATATTATGAATCAATTGGTTTACGATTTTATTAAGCAAAATCAAGATTACATCCTTACTGAGTGGATGGGCATCATGAAGGAAAGTACGGACGAAAGATTAATTAAAATTGTCTCAGATCGAATGTTCACGCAAACGAGCAGTGAATTTATAGATATGATCATCACGAACGTTGATAGTAAAAACAAGGAATTCACATTGAAGCTTTCAGATTTTGCCGAGAAAGTCGTCCAATTGGGATGGCCTCTTACTTTCGTCAATGAAGGACTTCATAAGTTCACGTTAATTGTCATTAATGGAATGGTTGAAAAGGGTCTCGTTACTCCTGATAATCAAGTCAATCTCGTTAACCATTTGGATAAATGGGCGACACCGATAAATAATGAAATAGTCAATATATATACTCAAACTTGGGAAAGAACCGTTTCCATGCAGAAAATAGCGTTGCAAGAACTTTCGGCACCGCTCATTCCTGTATTGGAAGGAATTACGGTAATGCCGCTAATTGGTACGATTGATACGGAACGTGCCAAACAGATAATGGAAAACCTGCTGACTGGCGTGGTTAAGCATAGATCTGAAGTCGTTCTTATTGATATTACGGGTGTGCCGGTCGTGGATACCATGGTTGCCCACCATATCATTCAAGCTGCGGAAGCAGTCCGATTAGTGGGCGCCAAATGTATACTATGCGGCATCCGCCCTGAAATAGCTCAAACCATCGTTAATCTTGGCATTAATTTAAATGAAGTGATTACAAAAAATACGTTGAAAAAAGGGATAGAAGTTGCGTTGGAATTAACGAGCCGTAAGATCGTAAAGGTGGAGGGATAAGAATGAGAATTCCGATATTAAAGCTTTATGACTGCTTGTTAGTCTCTATACAGTGGGAATTGGATGATGTGACAGCCCTTCAATTTCAAGAGGATTTACTGCATAAGATTCATGAAACAAGCGCGAATGGCGTGGTTATAGATATTACCTCAATAGATTTTATTGATTCTTTTATCGCAAAGGTATTAGGCGATGTCTTTAGCATGTCTAAGCTTATGGGGGCCAAAGTTGTAATTACGGGAATCCAGCCTGCTGTTGCAATAACTTTGATTGAACTAGGAATTAGTCTCGATGATGTTCTGACAGCATTAGACTTAGAGAAAGGCCTGGAGAAATTACAACAGGAATTGGGGGATTAAAGAATGGAGTTCCAATCCTGCGTAAAAATCATAAATGAATGGGACATCGTAGCTGCAAGGCAGCTCGGAAGAAATGTCGCTAAAGAGTTGGGGTTCGGTATTGTAGACCAGGCCAGAATCACAACGGCCATTAGCGAATTGGCCCGAAACATATACCTATATGCTGGACAAGGCAGTGTTAGCATAGAAAAGCTAAATATAAATGGGAAGTCAGGATTGAAAATCATTGCAGAAGACCAAGGGCCGGGAATTGAGGATATCCGCAGAGTCATGGAAGATGGATATACCACCTCAGGGGGGCTGGGGGCAGGCCTTCCTGGAGCCAAACGTTTAATGGATGACTTTGATATTGAATCGATACCAGGTGAAGGGACCAAGATTATCGCGACGAAATGGCTCCGTTAGGGGGGGACTATGGATATTAGGGAGAACATGGAGAAAAAGTATCATGAGGCGCTTTCTACTTATCTTAAAGACCAAAATGAGCAGGCACTCTATCAAGGGCAGAAGATTAGCCGCCTACATATCAAATACAATATATCTCCAGAAGAAATCATAAGTATGCATAAAAATAACTTAATGGAACTTTACCCGGATTTACCGGGAAAAGTATTGGATTCTTTCGATTTTCTGCTAGAAGTCATGATGGGCTACGGCATTGCATACCGTGAACATCAAAGCCTCAGACATCAACAGCAGGAACTGAAAACGGAAATCGAGATAGCGGCAAACGTTCAACATACTCTTTTGGAAACGGAAATTCCTGATATCAAAGCTCTTGAAATTGGGGCAATCAGTGTTCCTGCGAGGCAGATGAACGGGGATTACTATCACTTCGTCCAGGATGAAAATGAGCGTATAGGTGTTGGGATAGCCGATGTCATAGGAAAAGGGATCCCTGCTGCGCTGTGCATGTCGATGATCAAATATGCGATGGACAGTCTTCCGGAGCATCGTCATGAACCGAAAAGTGTACTTGAGAGTTTGAACCGGGTTGTGGAGCATAATGTTGATCCAAGCATGTTCATAACCATGTTCTATGGTTTATATGATCCGCATGACAGGCAATTTTCCTATGCTTCAGCCGGACATGAACCTGGATTTTACTATGACGCAGCTACAGGTACTTTTAGCGATTTGGATGCAAAGGGCTTGTTGCTTGGCGTTGATAAAAAAACAAGGTATCGCCAATATGAAAAAACGGTGAATCGTGGCGACATGATCATTTTATTATCTGACGGAGTAACGGAGTGCCGCACGAATGATGGGTTCATAGAAAGGGAAACGCTTATTGGTTTGATTAAAAAGAATATGCATTTGCAAGCCCAGGAAATGGTGAATAATATATATAAACAATTGGAGAAAATGCAGAACTTTCAACTTAGGGATGATTTTACATTAATAATTTTAAAATCAAATGTTTAGTATTGTTTCTGCTGGGTATAGATATAGGAATGAAGAGGATTTGAAGAGGTGGGTCAAGGATGAATATAACAGTGGATGTTAATGAATTGAATACTGAATTTAATGTAAAACTAAAAGGTGAAATCGATGCTTATACTGCACCGAAACTAAGAGAATCACTATTTCCAATTTCAGAGCAGGAAAATGTTTCGATCACTATTGATCTAACTGAAGTTTCGTATATGGATAGTACGGGACTTGGGGTATTTGTCGGTGCTTTTAAAAGTGTTAGGGCAAATAATGGCGAGTTCACGTTAGTTGGATTATCGGAACGGTTACGACGTTTATTTGATATAACAGGTCTTGCAGATATCATTGATATAAAAAGTGGTACAGAGGGTGGGTTAGAATGAGTCAAGTATATGATTACATCGAAATGAAAATACCTGCAAAACCAGAATTCATCGGTGTCATTCGTTTAACGCTTTCTGGAATTGGAAGCCGGATGGGATTTGCGTATGATGAAATAGAGGATTTGAAAATCGCTACCAGTGAGGCTTGTACAAATGCGGTACAGCATGCATACAAGGACTCTGAAAAAGGTGAAGTGAAAGTGAGTTTCGGCCTTTATCCTGACCGTTTGGAGGTCATGGTTTCCGATAGTGGCAAGAGCTGTAATTTCGAGGAGGTTCGTCAAGGGCTAGGTCCATACGAAAATGGTCAAAAAGTCGAACTTTTGAGAGAAGGAGGCTTGGGTCTTTACCTTATTGAAACTCTGATGGATGATGTAAAAATTCATCAGCATGATGGGGTTACAGTATTTATGACTAAGTTTTTAGAAGGAGAGCAGGTGGAGATGGATGCAAAAACAGTCTCAACCTAATCAGGCACAAAGAGAACAGGTAAATGAATGGATCAGAGCTTACCAGCAGAATCAAGATGAAGAAGCGCAGAGTAACCTCGTCATCCATTATAAAAGTTTGGTTGAAACAATCTCCCGCAAGTACGCGAAAGGGAAATCATTTCAGGAGGATATCTCCCAAGTCGGCATGATTGGTCTATTAGGTGCCATTCGACGATATGATGAATCTTTCGGTAAGAGCTTTGAGGCATTTGCCGTCCCCACTATTATCGGGGAAATCAAAAGGTTCCTTCGTGACAAAACATGGAGTGTCCATGTGCCAAGGCGAATTAAGGAACTAGGTCCGAAAATCAGGGTGACTGTCGAGGAGTTAACGACAACTCTGCACCGTTCACCAAGAATAGATGAAATAGCCGATAGTATAGGCGTGACCGAGGAAGAAGTTTTAGAGGCGATGGAAATGGGAAAAAGCTATCAAGCTTTATCCGTGGATCATTCTATTGAGGCGGATTCTGATGGCGGCACTGTCACATTGCTTGATATATTCGGGAATGTCGATGAAGGTTTTGAAAAGGTCAATCAGCGTCTTGTGCTTGAAAAGGTGCTTCATGTGCTGAGCGACCGTGAAAAGATGATCATTCAACATACTTATTTAGAGAATTTAAGCCAGAAAGAAGCTGGCGATAAATTGGGGATTTCCCAAATGCATGTGTCAAGGCTCCAACGCCGCGCGATCAAGAAACTTCAAGAAGCCATTAATGCTGAAAACTCGGAGTTAATTCAGTGATAAAAGATATTCTGAGGGGAGAAAAAATAGAAGTCCTTGTCTCTCAATCGTCTAAAAATGGGATGGTTTACTGTGGTGATGATTACTTTTTTCTTCATACGGAAGAATACTTTGTATGTGTCCTGGCAGATGGGCTAGGCAGCGGGAAAAATGCATACGATTCCTCCCATGCCGTCATCGAGGAAGTTAAACGTAATCATGAGTTGGATGTAGAATCATTAATGGCAGTATGTAACCAGGTTTTAGTCGATAAGCGGGGGGCAGCCGTTTCGATTTTGAAGATATTTTATGACAGGAATGAATTTGTATACAGTTCAGTGGGTAACATCCGCTTTTTCCTGTATAATCCAAGCGATGATAAACTCGTTTACCCTTTACCTGTTACAGGGTATTTATCCGGAAGGAAACAAACATACAGGACGCAGAGATACAAATATGAACCAAATGCAAAATTCATTCTTCATTCCGATGGTTTGGAACTTAAGGGAGCAAAGTCTTTTTTAAAAAGGCTGATCCCTATCGATAAGAACGCCCAATGCATATTAAAAAGCAGTCCATTAACTGCAGATGATACAACTTTCATTTTAGGAAGCTTACTTTCGCCATGATTCGGAAGTGAGCTTTTTTGTATGGAATTCGCAACTTCATCGCTCATTTGCTAGACTATATATATTAGATCAAAAGGTTGGGGGTATACAAAATGACCGTTGTGGAAGATAAATTAAAAGAATTGATAAAACAAATATCCAATGAGCTGACTTTGAAAAATCATCAGGTCCAAAACGTCATACAGATGCTGCAAGAGGGGAATACTGTACCTTTTATCGCACGTTATAGAAAAGAAATGACGGGTTCACTTGATGAAGTGCAGATACGTTCCATTATGGAAAGATGGAACTATCTAGAAAACCTTGGCCAGAGGAAAGCGGAAGTTACGCGTTCGATTGGTGAACAGGGGAAATTGACGGAAGAATTAACAAAACAAATCGAGAAGGCAACAAAACTGCAGGAAGTCGAGGATTTATACAGGCCATTCAAACAAAAAAGGAGAACGAAAGCGACAGTTGCTAAAGAAAAGGGTCTTGAACCACTGGCCAATTGGCTTTTGGAATGTCAAATGCATCCTCGAGTCAGTGAAAAAGCAGCTGAATTCATATCGGCAGAAAAAGAAGTTCCTTCTATTGAAGAGGCTATTGCAGGTGCGCAGGATATCATAGCTGAATATATTTCCGATGATGCGGAATTAAGGAAGTGGATAAGGGCTGAAATTTTCAAAGCTGGAAAAGTGGTTTCAACTGTGAAAAATGAAGAGAAGGACGAGAAAAAAATCTTCGAAATGTACTATGAATATGAGGAACCGGTTCAAAGAATCGTACCACATCGGGTATTGGCGCTGAATAGAGGTGAAAAGGAAGAGGTTTTGCGAATCTCCATCCAGCCTCGGACTGAAGTCATCATTGGTCATCTGGAACGTAAAACCATTAAAAATAACAAATCTGAAGCCCAAGTTGTTCTTAAACCTGCGATTGAGGATGGACTTAAGCGTTTGATCATGCCTTCTGTAGAGCGGGAGATCAGAAAAGAGCTGACGGAAAAAGCTGAGGATCAAGCTATCCACATTTTCTCTGAAAACCTCCGGAACCTGCTCTTGCAGCCTCCGCTTAAAGGAAAAGTGGTCCTCGCCTTAGATCCGGCATATCGGACTGGCTGTAAGTTGGCTGTCATTGATGAAACCGGAAAGGTACTCGATATCAGTGTAATCTATCCGCATCCTCCTGCTGCGAAACTTCATGCTGCCCGTGAAAAAACGATCGATATACTCCAGCGGTTCTCGGTTGAGATCGTGGCAATCGGCAATGGAACGGCATCACGTGAATCAGAGCAATTCATTGCAGATATTCTAAAAGAAGTGAAAGGGAACATTTCATATATCATTGTTAATGAAGCGGGAGCCAGTGTGTATTCAGCTTCGGATATTGCCCGTGAAGAGTTTCCGGATCTTCAAGTTGAACAGAGAAGCGCAGTTTCGATAGGCAGAAGGCTTCAAGATCCTCTTGCTGAACTTGTTAAAATTGATCCGCAATCTGTGGGGGTAGGCCAGTATCAACATGATGTGTCTCAGAAAAAGTTAACGGAATCCCTCACCTTTGTAGTGGAAACAGCTGTTAACCAGGTGGGTGTTAATGTCAATACCGCTTCATCGTCTCTCTTACAATATGTAGCTGGTTTATCAAAGTCTGTTGCCCAAAATATCGTGAAGAAAAGGGAAGTGGAAGGGAAATTTCAAAGCAGGAAGGAATTAAAGAAGATTCCCCGGCTTGGTGCCAAAACATATGAACAATGTATAGGATTCTTACGTATCATTAATGGAGATGAACCTTTAGATCAAACCGCGATACATCCTGAGAACTACAGTGCCGTGAATAAATTATTGAAGAAAATGGGATTCACATCTGAGGATTTAGGCAGTGATGCACTGAATGAAGAGTTAGGTAAGTTAAATCCTGCTGATTTGGTCAATGAATTGGAAATTGGGGAAATTACGATCAAAGATATCATCGATGATTTAATGAAACCGGGAAGAGATCCTCGGGATGAGTTATCAAAACCGCTGCTTAAGCAGGATGTACTAAAAATGGAGGATCTGCAAACTGGGATGGAGTTACAAGGTACAGTGAGGAATGTTGTGGATTTTGGTGCATTTGTGGACATCGGTGTTAAACAGGATGGACTGGTGCATATTTCTAAACTGAGCAACCGGTTTGTAAAGCACCCATTGGATGTAGTTGCCGTTGGGGATGTTGTCACAGTTTGGGTCGAACTTGTTGACTCCCAAAAGCAAAGGGTATCTTTAACGATGCTCGAGCCGAAGGATCAAAACTAGCCTATGTTAAGCTCCTTCTATATTAGAAGGGGTTTTTTTTATTTGGAACAGCGTCGAATCTATAACCTGAGACTTTCTTTCTTTTGATAAAAAAACCAACATTGATTCAACATCTTCACTTGATAATAATCCTTTTCATAAAAGGCTTTGCGGATTTGATTCTGGAACCAATTAGGCATAGCTTTTCCTCCCTTAGTTTCCTATTGTATTATTAGTCTATGTTATAATGGGTTGTCATGTTACCAAGGAAAGGGAGGGGGAAATGGATAATCGTCAATTGCAAAAACTAGTAGAAGAAATTTCGTTGAAAGACTTTAAAAGAGCCTTTAGACACCAAGCGAGTTTTAATCCGCGTCTCCGGACAACAGGAGGACGATACTTGCTCCGTTCACACAATATAGAAATCAATAAGAAGTATCTTGATGAACGCGGTGTGGAAGAAATGATTGGAATCATTAAGCATGAATTGTGCCATTACCATCTGCACATCGAGAAGAAGGGGTACCAGCATCGTGATGCGGACTTTAAGCATTTACTCAAAAAAGTGGGGGCACCGAGATTTTGCGAGCCACTGCCATCCAACCAATTAAAGAAAAAGATGAATACAATTCAATATAAATGTGAAGACTGTCAGCAGGTATATATAAGAAAAAAACGAATCGACACTACCCGTTTCGTTTGTGGTAAATGTCGTGGAACATTGATTTACCAAGGGTTCAAGGAGCAAAAAACAAAAAAATAAAAAAACACAAAAGAACTCTTGACTTTAGGTTGCAACCTCTTTATAATCATAAGAGTCGACAAGATAACAACTTGTCCTTAACGACAAACACTAAGGTCCTTGAGCGTGAAAAAGGAACCCAATTTTCATTATTCCGCAGTAGCTCAGTGGTAGAGCATTCGGCTGTTAACCGAACGGTCGTAGGTTCGAGTCCTACCTGCGGAGCCATTTTTTTTGGGGAAGTACTCAAGAGGCTGAAGAGGCGCCCCTGCTAAGGGTGTAGGTCGCGTAAGCGGCGCGAGGGTTCAAATCCCTCCTTCTCCGCCAGTCACATATTTAATATCAAGGCCCATTGGTCAAGCGGTTAAGACACCGCCCTTTCACGGCGGTAACACGGGTTCGAATCCCGTATGGGTCACTTTCTTATGCATAATCAAAATACTGGTCCCGTGGTGTAGCGGTTAACATGCCTGCCTGTCACGCAGGAGATCGCGGGTTCGATTCCCGTCGGGACCGCCATTTTTTAAAAAAACACTTGCCAAACTGATATTATCTTGATATAATATTATCCTGGCCGTTAATTAGTATTTGATTATTGGGCTATAGCCAAGCGGTAAGGCAACGGATTTTGATTCCGTCATGCGAAGGTTCGATCCCTTCTAGCCCAGCCATTTTTATTTAGAGCCATTAGCTCAGTTGGTAGAGCATCTGACTTTTAATCAGAGGGTCGAAGGTTCGAATCCTTCATGGCTCACCATTTATTTTCGCGGGTGTGGCGGAATTGGCAGACGCACCAGACTTAGGATCTGGCGCCGCAAGGCGTGGGGGTTCAAGTCCCTTCACCCGCACTGATATTTTTCTTCTTGACATCAAGTTGAAAAGGTGTTAAACTTACAAAGTCGCTTTCGCGGTCGTGGCGGAATGGCAGACGCGCTAGGTTGAGGGCCTAGTGGGGGAAACCCCGTGGAGGTTCGACTCCTCTCGGCCGCACCAATAACATCATAGAAATTAGCGCCCGTAGCTCAATTGGATAGAGCATCTGACTACGAATCAGAAGGTTGTAGGTTCGACTCCCGCCGGGCGCACCATATTTTACGGGAAGTAGCTCAGCTTGGTAGAGCACTTGGTTTGGGACCAAGGGGTCGCAGGTTCGAATCCTGTCTTCCCGACCATTCTTTCCATTAAAAATACTTTAAAATCAAATGCGGGTGTAGTTTAGTGGTAAAACCTCAGCCTTCCAAGCTGATGATGAGAGTTCGATTCTCTTCACCCGCTCCATTATTGCTCTTTGAAAACTGAA
>NZ_JAGGQC010000023.1:0-39116 GCF_018613455.1 Bacillus sp. ISL-78 | reverse complement strand
CGAGGACTTAACCAACGCTTTAAAAAATGAAATACCTTCTTCTTATTATCTAGTTTTGAAGGAATGAAAATTTCTTCTTGCATTTTGATTTCATACATGTTATGATAATAAATGTGCTAAAAGATTAAATGTTTGGTGGCGATAGCGAAGAGGTCACACCCGTTCCCATTCCGAACACGGCAGTTAAGCTCTTCAGCGCCAATGGTAGTTGGGGGTTTCCCCCTGTGAGAGTAGGACGCCGCCAAGCTATAATCTTTGTATTCTTTTTGGATAAACGGGAATACTATAATTATAAAAGCAACATTTATACCGTCGCGGGGTGGAGCAGTCCGGTAGCTCGTCGGGCTCATAACCCGAAGGTCGCAGGTTCAAATCCTGTCCCCGCAATCATGAAAAAAACGAAACTTAGGTTTCGTTTTTTTGTTTTATCTGAAATTCGAATAATATGTCCCTAACTTATTTGTTTCTTCTTTTGAAACAAGGTAAACTACATATAGAATGGTTTTTGTTCCATAATATTGCGTTTATGGTTCTCGACATGAACTATAGGACGGACGTTTTCCTAATAATGATAAAGGTGATTGATATATGCAACATGTTGAATGGATTTCTCAGAATGAGGAAGAAACAGCGCAATTTGCGCACAAATTGGCACAAAAGCTTTCCAGTGGAGATGTGCTGGCTCTAGAAGGTGACTTGGGTGCAGGGAAGACGGCATTCACAAAAGGGCTGGCTAAAGGATTGGGTGTTACCAGAATGGTGAATAGCCCTACCTTTACGATAATAAAGGAGTACATGGGCCGCTTGCCTTTGTATCATATGGATGTCTATCGGGTAAGTGAATCGGAAGAAGATTTAGGCTTTGATGAATATTTTGATGGTGATGGTGTGACTGTCGTTGAATGGGCCCATTTAATAAAGGATCACCTCCCAGAGGAAATCTTGACCATTTATATCTATCGTTTGGGCGATACAAGCCGGCGTATCGTTTTGGAAGCGAAAGGCGAACGATATGTAAAGTTATGTAAGGAGATTATTTGATGAAGGTTTTAGCTATAGATACATCGAATTTCACATTAGGGATTGCACTTGTAAACGGGAATCAAGTAATTGGTGAGTATACGACGAACCTAAAGAAAAATCATTCGGTGCGGGTAATGCCAGCAATTGAAACATTGTTGAGGGACTGCGATACTAAACCTAAGGAATTGACTAAGATAGTGGTCGCTCAAGGTCCAGGTTCCTATACAGGGGTCAGGATTGGAGTGACGATAGCGAAAAGCTTGGCCTGGACGCTTCAGATTCCGTTATCAGGCGTATCCAGCTTAGAGGTTTTAGCAGCTAATGGACGTTATTTTAACGGGTTGATATCTCCCTTGTTCGATGCAAGAAGAGGGCAGATTTATACTGGATTATATGAAATGGAAAAGGATTCTTTAAAGACAGTCATTGAAGATTGTAATATTCTATCCTCTGAGTGGGCGAATCAATTGAAGGAATTAAATCGTCCTGTTTTATTTGTTGGTCAAGATGTAGACATCCATCGGGATGCGATTACCGATGCATTAGGCGAATTAGCGGTATTTGCTCCAGTACAGTCATATAATTCAAGGCCAAGCGAACTGGCCTTCATTGGCCTTGATAAGGCTGAAGTGGATGTTCACCAGTTTGTACCGAATTATATCCGCATGGCTGAAGCAGAAGCTAAGTGGCTTGAACAGCAGGGGAAATAAACAAGGAAAGCGACCGATTATTATGAGTAAAACATTGACGTTCCGAAAGATGAATACGGCAGATATCGACCAAGTGCTTAACGTGGAAAAGCAGTCCTTTACTTTGCCTTGGAGCCGGGAAGCTTTTTTTAATGAATTGAATCATAATCAATATGCTGTATACATGGTGATAGAGGATGAAGGGAAAATCGCAGGTTATTGCGGTGCCTGGATCGTCATTGATGAATCGCATATTACCAATATTGCGATATTACCAGAATACCGGGGGCAAAAGCTTGGAGAAGCTTTGCTCAGGAAGATGATTGAAATCTCCATTTCAATGGGTGTGGTGAGGATGACACTTGAGGTCCGTGTCAGTAATGCCGTAGCCATTTCGCTTTATGAAAAACTTGGTTTCCAAAAGGGCGGAATCCGAAAGAATTACTATACAGACAATCAAGAGGATGCTTATGTTATGTGGGTGAATTTTTCATGAAAGAAGATCAATTTATATTAGGTATTGAAACGAGCTGCGATGAAACTGCGGCAGCTGTCATAAAAAATGGTACGGAGATACTGAGTAATGTCGTGGCTTCACAAATAGAAAGCCATAAACGTTTTGGCGGTGTCGTCCCGGAAATAGCTTCCCGTCATCATGTAGAACAAATTACGATTGTTCTTGAAGAAGCACTGCTGCAAGCAGGTGTGACATATGAAGACTTGGATGCCATTGCCGTTACAGAAGGCCCCGGTCTTGTTGGGGCACTATTAATAGGCGTTAATGCGGCGAAGGCTGTAGCTTTCGCACATGGAATACCGATTGTCGGTACGCATCATATCGCTGGTCATATCTATGCAAATCGGCTTATTCAGGAGATCGAATATCCTGCGCTTTCCTTAGTCGTTTCGGGAGGTCATACGGAATTGGTGCTTTTAGAAGAGCCAGGTTCTTTCAAGGTGATAGGGGAGACGCGGGATGATGCAGCAGGAGAGGCGTATGATAAAGTGGCTCGAACCTTGGGGCTCCCTTATCCTGGCGGCCCTCATATCGATAGGCTTGCGCAAGAAGGCTCACCAACTTTGAAACTGCCCAGGGCATGGTTGGATGGCAGCTATGACTTTTCTTTCAGCGGGTTGAAATCAGCGGTAATCAACACTTTGCATAACGCAGAACAGCGCGGGGAAAAAATTGAACCTAAAGATTTAGCGGCAAGTTTCCAAGCAAGTGTGATAGAAGTGCTTGTAATGAAAGCTGTGAAGGCTGCAAAGGAATATAATGTGAAACAGGTATTGCTTGCTGGAGGAGTTGCGGCAAATAAAGGCCTTAGGGAAGCATTAACGGAAGCTTTTAAGGATTTACCTATGGATATATCCATTCCGCCACTCTATCTTTGTACTGACAATGCTGCCATGATTGGTGCTGCTGGCAGTGTCATGTTTGAAAAGGGAAAGCGATCCGGTTTGGATTTGAACGGAAATCCTGGATTGGATATAGAAGCATTTTAATGGAAGAGAAGACAGGATCCCGCACTTTGGAATCCTGTCTTTTTATTGTGTTAATAAAATAATAGAATATTCTGTGGATAAAGTTTTTTTGATAATCATCCTGCATGTGTATAAGGGGTATTTTTGTGGATAAGTGGATATGTTTCTGTGGATAATGTGTATAACTCAAATTAATGGCTAATGAGCGGTAAGTGGTTTGTTAACAAGTTTGTGGATAACTTTCAAGCGACACTTTGGTAGGAAAAGAAAAAGACCGAGTCAATTGACTCGGTCTTTTGTCATTCTTCCAGTTCAGCCCATTCTTCGAGAAGCTGATCCAAACTTTCTTGTGCATGATCAAGTTTTGTTTGGACTCCCATTACCTTTTCGTGGTCCTGAAAAACATTTGGATCACATAGGAGGTCATTATATTCGTTTATTTCGGTTTCAAGAAGCTCCATGGCTGCCTCGATTTCCTCAATGCGCCGTTTTCGCTGGCGTTCAGCCTTTTTTGCTTCTTTATCAATTTTGTAATTTGTTTTTTCCACAGCCGCATCTAAAGTTTTAGCCTGATCCTGCTGTTCAAGTGCTTGGATTTCCGCTTGCTCCTGTTTCTTCTCGAGATAGTAATCATAATCACCGAGGAATTCTTCATTGCCGTCTTTGGAGAGCTCTATCACTTTCGTTGCTATCCGATTTATGAAATAACGATCATGTGAGACGAATAGAATAGTTCCCGGATAATCGATCAATGCGTTTTCAAGCACCAATTTACTATCGAGGTCCAAATGGTTCGTTGGTTCATCAAGGATTAAAAAATTCCCTTTTTGCATCATCATTTTGGCTAGAGCAAGCCGAGCCTTTTCGCCCCCGCTTAGTGTGGAAACGGTTTTCAAAACATCGTCCCCGCTAAATAGGAAATTACCGAGTACGGTGCGAATGTCCTTTTCCGGTTTAAGGGGATAGTCGTCCCATAATTCATTGAGT
This sequence comes from Bacillus sp. ISL-78, assembly GCF_018613455.1. Taxonomy (NCBI): domain Bacteria; kingdom Bacillati; phylum Bacillota; class Bacilli; order Caryophanales; family Bacillaceae; genus Bacillus; species Bacillus sp. ISL-78. The sequence goes on along the minus strand of NZ_JAGGQC010000023.1, from coordinate 34,932 downwards.
ACGCGTTTATTGGAAACAAGGTTAGCCTGTTCTTGATCGTAGTAGCTGACTTCTACGTTCGTTCCAAAACGGAAATCCCCGGAAAGGGCTGGCAGCTTGGAAATAATCGTTTTCAATAAAGTTGATTTTCCAACTCCATTTGGGCCGACAAGAGCTATGCTCTCTCCTTTTGTCATCCGGGAATTAATATTCTTTGATACCGTTTCCCCTTCGTATCCGATAGCCAGGTCCTGGAGGTGGAGAACTTCATTTCCGCTTTGCCTTTCAATCTGGAAAGAAAAATTCGCGGATTTTTCATCACCTTGCGGCTTGTCCAGTACATCCATCTTTTCGAGCTGTTTACGTCTGCTTTGTGCTCTTTTAGTAGTGGAAGCCCTTGTGATATTACGTTGGACAAAATCGCGAAGCTTTTCGATTTCCCCTTGCTGTTTCTCGAACAATTTCATGTCCCGCTCATAATCTTCCGCTTTTCCCTCTAGGTAAGAACTATAATTACCATGGTATTTTTTCATGTTATTCCGGGAAATCTCATATACCAGGTTTACTACTTTATCTAAAAAATAGCGGTCATGGGAAACAATGAGGACAGCTCCCTGGTAGCCTTGTAAATATTGTTCAAGCCAAGAGAGGGTTTCGATATCCAAATGGTTCGTCGGCTCATCCAGAATCAATATATCCGGTTTCCTTAAAAGCAGCTTACCTAATGCAAGCCTTGTTTTTTGCCCGCCGCTTAAAGTTGAAATTGGGGTAGAATAGTCAAAGTCGGCAAACTGAAGACCATGCAATACGGAACGGATATCCGCTTCATATTGATAACCGCCCATCTCTTTGAATGCCACCATCAAAGTGTCGTATTCATTCAGCACTTTTTGGTAAACCGTTTCATTTTCAAAGATGTCAGGTCTGGCCATATCAGCCTCAAGGCGACGCAGTTCCTTTTCCTGCTCTATAAGGTCAGTGAATACAGTGAGCATTTCATCCCAAATTGTCAGTTCGGATTCCAATCCCGTATCCTGGGCCATATAGCCGATGGTGACGCCTTTTGGTTTGATTATTTCACCGCCATCATGGGAAAGCTGCCCGGCTATAATTTTTAGCAGCGTGGATTTGCCGGCGCCATTTCGGCCGACAAGGGCAATTCGATCTTTATTTTGAACTTCGAGCTTCATATTTGATAAAATAAGTTCAGCTCCATAATATTTCGATAGTTGATTGATTTGTAATAAAATCATAGATTTCACCTCAATTGATTACTGTTAGTTTAACGTATTTTAGTTATTATCGGCAACAGCTTGGTTCCAAGCCGAAAGAAAAGCTGTTACATAAAGTGGAATAATAGTGTATGATTTAGGAGGGGTTACTTAAATGGGAGACTTAACGCATTTTAATGAACAGGGCAGGGCCAAAATGGTCGATGTGAGTGCTAAGCCTGAAACAACCCGTACGGCAGTGGCTCAGTCGAGCATTTTATTGAATGATGAAATATATGAATTGGTCACGAACCATAAAATGAAAAAAGGTGATGTACTGGCTGTTGCACAAGTTGCAGGAATCATGGCCAGCAAAAATACATCCAATATAATTCCGATGTGCCATCCCATTGCTCTGCAAGGGGTCAATATAGCCTTTGATTGGGAAAAAGAAGAACAAGGATATAGGCTTAGGATTGAAACGGAAGCTAAGACAAAAGGGAGTACAGGTGTGGAAATGGAAGCGTTAACAGCTGCATCCGTGACTGCCTTGACTGTTTATGACATGTGTAAGGCCATTGATAAGGGAATGGTGATCGGGCCTACATTCTTAGTGGAGAAAACAGGCGGAGTGTCTAGTAGCGATTATAAAAGGTAAGTAAAACGAACAGATAGAGATTAAGTTGAAAAGCATGTGTGAAGGCGGGGAAGAACAATGAACCATGACCCAAAGATACCGCAGGCAACAGCCAAAAGGTTGCCATTGTATTATCGATTTTTAAAGAACTTACATTCCTCAGGCAAACAAAGAGTTTCCTCGGCTGAGCTAAGTGAAGCCGTAAAAGTGGATTCTGCTACCATTCGCCGTGATTTTTCCTACTTTGGCGCGCTTGGGAAAAAAGGCTACGGCTACAATGTCAATTATTTATTATCCTTCTTCAGAAAAACACTTGATCAGGACGAATTGACCAAAGTCGCTTTAATCGGAGTGGGAAATTTAGGAACCGCTTTTTTAAATTACAATTTCATGAAAAATAATAATACAAAAATTGAAATGGCTTTCGAAGTTTCTGAAGAAAAGGTCGGCAAGCGAATAGCTGATGTGCCCATCTACCATATGGATCAAATCGATACACTATTGCAGGAAAATAATATTACTGCAGCTATATTGACAGTGCCTGCACAGGTAGCCCAGACGATAACCGATCGCCTAGTCAAAGCTGACATTAAAGGAATATTGAATTTCACACCTGCACGGCTGACCGTGCCACCATCCATAAGGGTCCACCACATTGACCTGGCCGTGGAACTTCAGTCGCTCATCTACTTCCTGAAACATTATCCGGTAGTGGAAGAAGCCGCTTTGGAGGAATGAAAAAACGCTGCATCTATGCAGCGTTTTTTTATTTTTTCTTATTTTTTTGTGCGGCTTTAATCTTAAAGTGCAGCATGATCATGCGTAATCCCGATCCAAAATCAAGAGTCGCAATCAGGACAAGTATGTAGGCAAAGAGTCCCCATCCTGAAGAATTGACGGTTTGAATTGCGATAGCGGTAAAAAGAGCCCCTAAGCCTGCATAAATGATGCCCATGAATAATGGTGATTGACGTTTCATAATAAACCTCCGATGAAGGCCTGTGCAGTATCTAGCATCTTCTCAATATCCTCCCGATATACCACTTGAAGGATGATAACAAGCGTGTTCATCGCAATATGAGCGATCATGGATACGAGAATGCGGCCTGTTTTCGCATAAAGGAAAGCAAAAGTGAAGCCCATTGCCGTATATAAAAGAAGATGTTCAAATTCACCATGCGCCAAGCCAAAAATAACTGAGCTGATTAAAGCTGAAATAAAGAAGTTAAAGCGTTTATGAAGTGATCCGAAAATGATTTTACGGAAAATTAATTCTTCCAATATAGGTCCAATTACTGAAGTGACGAAAATGACCATGGGGACTTTGTAAATGAGTGAAATGAGTTGCTGCGTATTTTCAGATTCAGACTCCACCCCAAGCATTTGTTCAATGCTTCCGGCAATGCTTTGCGCAAAAAGAGCCATGAATACTCCTGCAATTGCCCATAATATGGACATGGATACGGAAGTTTGGTTTCTCGTGTCCAACTTTTCCCTCATATCTCTTCTCATTAAAAAAAGAATCAAGAATAAGGCAGCGAGAAAACTGAAAACTATCCAGTATGCTGCAGATTTCACTTCGAGTTCATCAGCCGGCATTCCTGTATAAGACCCGATCAGCATGAAAATGGGTACCCCGACAATACTGGATAATTGCATGGCAATATAAGTGATGATGACGAACCAATATTCTTTTTTCAAAAATGAAAACTCCTTTTATAGTCACCCATCCGCTTGGAATGTTACTGACATGGGGACAATCTATAAACGCATACTACAAAATGGTATCAAAAATTGGGGCAGAACACCACTTAAAGGTACCCCTAACATGACATTTCAATGACTATGTTTAGGAAATCATTATGCTAAAGTAGTTTACCCGTAATTTATCAGAAATTAATAAAAAATTTTCAATAAGATACTTGCAAAAAAGGCTCGGTTTATTTAATATTATAAATGTGTTAGCACTCGATGATGAAGAGTGCTAATAATCATGAAACAAATTATCAAGAGAATATGAGGAGGTTGTTTCACTTGTTAAAACCATTAGGTGATCGCGTTATTATTGAACTAGTTCAAACTGAAGAAAAAACTGCAAGCGGTATTGTTCTTCCTGATACTGCTAAAGAAAAGCCACAAGAAGGTAAGGTAGTAGCAGTTGGTACTGGCCGTGTCCTTGAAAATGGCGAACGTGTTGCTTTAGAGGTTGCCCAAGGCGATCTAATTATCTTCTCAAAATATGCAGGTACTGAAGTTAAATACGAAGACACTGAATACTTAATTTTACGTGAAAGCGACATTCTAGCTGTTATCGGCTAATTATACATCATACTTAACTGAACGAAAATTTTCTTAAATTTTAGGGAGGTACTTATAAATGGCTAAAGAAATTAAATTTAGTGAAGAAGCTCGCCGCTCCATGCTTCGCGGTGTGGACGCACTTGCAGATGCAGTTAAAGTAACGCTTGGACCAAAAGGACGTAACGTGGTTCTTGAGAAAAAATTCGGTTCGCCGCTTATCACAAATGACGGTGTGACGATCGCTAAAGAAATCGAATTGGAAGATGCATTCGAAAACATGGGTGCGAAATTGGTTGCTGAAGTAGCAAGCAAAACAAACGACGTGGCTGGTGACGGTACAACTACTGCAACGGTTCTTGCGCAAGCGATGATCCGTGAAGGTCTTAAAAACGTAACAGCTGGTGCGAACCCAATGGGTATCCGTAAAGGAATCGAGAAAGCGGTCAATTCAGCAATTGCAGAATTGAAAGCCATTTCCAAACCTGTTGAAAACAAAGAATCAATCGCACAAGTTGCTGCCATCTCTTCAGCTGATGAAGAAGTGGGCCAACTGATTGCGGAAGCAATGGAGCGCGTTGGTAACGACGGCGTCATCACAATCGAAGAGTCCAAAGGTTTCACAACTGAATTGGACGTAGTAGAAGGTATGCAATTCGATCGCGGATATGCATCTCCATACATGGTTACTGATTCAGATAAAATGGAAGCTGTCCTTGAGAATCCATATATCTTGATCACTGATAAAAAAATCACGAATATCCAAGAAATCCTTCCTGTACTTGAGCAAGTTGTACAACAAGGAAAACCGCTATTACTGATTGCTGAAGATGTAGAAGGCGAAGCGCTTGCAACTCTTGTTGTGAACAAACTTCGTGGAACATTCAACGCTGTTGCGGTTAAAGCTCCTGGATTCGGTGACCGTCGTAAAGCAATGCTTGAAGACATCGCAGCACTTACAGGCGGCGAAGTAATCACTGAAGAAATCGGACTTGATCTTAAATCTGCAACAATCGATTCATTAGGCCGTGCGTCTAAAGTGGTTGTTACAAAAGAAAATACAACAATCGTTGAAGGATCTGGAGATACAGCTCAAATCCAAGCTCGTGTAAACCAAATCCGTGTTCAATTAGAAGAAACAACTTCTGAATTCGACCGTGAAAAATTACAAGAACGCCTTGCTAAATTAGCTGGTGGCGTAGCGGTAATCAAAGTCGGTGCAGCTACTGAAACAGAATTGAAAGAACGTAAACTTCGTATTGAAGATGCATTGAACTCCACTCGTGCCGCTGTTGAAGAAGGTATCGTAGCTGGTGGTGGTACAGCACTTCTTAACGTATACAATAAAATCGCTGAAATCCAAGCGGAAGGCGACGTAGCAACAGGCGTGAAAATCGTTCTTCGTGCCATCGAAGAGCCTGTTCGTCAAATCGCTCACAATGCTGGACTTGAAGGCTCTGTAATCGTAGAGCGCCTTAAAGGCGAAGCAGTAGGCACTGGCTTCAACGCAGCTACTGGACAATGGGTGAACATGATCGAATCAGGTATCGTCGATCCTACTAAAGTAACTCGTTCAGCTCTACAAAATGCTGGTTCTGTAGCAGCTATGTTCTTAACTACAGAAGCTGTCGTTGCTGACAAACCAGAACCTGCTGGTGCTGGCGGCATGGGCATGCCTGACATGGGCGGAATGGGCGGAATGGGCGGCATGATGTAATCATCGCCTAGAATCCTTGGTATATAGGGGTTTGTAAGGTGAAGATTAGTGAAATGCTAACTTTTTGCTAACTTTCAGTTTTTGAAACAAATTTATTTCACCAATTAGAGAAGACCTTTCGTAAGTTCACTGAACTTATGGGAGGTCTTTTCTTCAATATTTTTTGTCATATGAGCGTAAATGTTCATCGTTGTGTTTATGTCTGAATGCCCTAATCTTTCTTGGATCTCTTTTACGCCTGCCCCAGCTTCAATGAGAAGGGATGTATGAGTATGTCTAAAGCTGTGGGGTGTTATATGCTTGTCTACATCCAAACGCTTCATAAACGCTGTAAACGCAATACCATTTGCTTCATAACCCTTGGATGACCGATGTTTTCTGTAAAAATGAAATCTTGGTCCTCAAATACTAACCGTTGTTTCATTTTCAATTCCATCTGCTCACGCTTGTGTGCTTTGAATAAGGCGACAAGTCCATCGTCAATCATGATTGTCCGGATTGACTTTTTTGTCTTTGGGGTTAGAAGTTGATAACCTGTACTTCGGAGAGTATACAAAACAAGTTCTAAAAATACGAATGGAACAGAGTATATATTAATATATTTAGCAGGAAACTCAAATCAATCTGAATAGGTTAAATTTGAACTTGAATATTTTAAAATGTTAAAAAAAAATATATATATAATAGATTCGTTAGATGATTTAGTGATCTTTTGTTCAAAAATATAATGATGAGTAAAATGGAGAATTAGAAGGACAATTTCAAAAAGCAATTGTTTAATCGTTTATGCTAATAACTCACACATTTTGATTAATATTTGTTAAAATGCGTGAGCTTTTTTTATTATATGAATCGATGTTTGCAGCTTTTTTTAATCAAATTTTTTTTCCGAAGCTAACATTTACAATTTTATTTAGTGGAGTATTGACAATATAATGTAATTCAAAAAACTACATGTATTATTTTGTATTACAGAAGGTTTTAAGCATTTAGCTCAAACTAAAAGAATCCATTAGAAATGAGATTAGTCAAAATGGATTCTTTAGAATCTTAAATTCTATTAGGACTTTTTAATATGATAATTTTTGATATTTTTTATTTTTGATGAAGCAAAATCCTGTCTCGGTATAAGTAATTGAGAGCTATTATTATCCATGCTAATTGTCTTGTTATAACCCTGTTCGTGATTATATTTGGATGAGCTTTCACGTTAGACTTTTTTATTTGATCGCTTGGCGCATAGGTAACGTTAGCGTTTTTTGATGCCATTTCTTGATGTAGTCTAGGGAATTGATTGTCTACCTTTTTTTCTTGTAGTTGAAGTTCTTGTTCTGTGTTGGGCATAGAATTTTTTTTAACTTTCTGAGTAATCCCTTGGTAGATCAATGTTATGACTTGTATGTTGACCTCTAGTTTGGGTGTAATTAGAACCAGGTAACTTGTTCTTTGGGTTGGCGTTGAATTGAGGTTTTTCTCTTTTTCCATTCATTCAGACCATGTGCAAGTCCAGATATACTTGTCATCCCATTAGTACTTCTTAATGCAAGAGACTTACCGGAACTTATTCCACCCTGGATTCCTTTACTTATCCCCTTAGTGCCTGCATATGCTCCTGCTATCGCTCGCCATTCGGATTTGAGGTCTGCATCAATACCGAATAGTCTTTCCACTATATTGGGTCCTATTTGTCGTTTACCCTTGGTTGGAAAACTGTATACGAGGTGTTTGAGGAAGAACTGTTGCACTTAATTTGACAAACTATCTTTTTTAAAGAGAAGGATGAACAGGCTTACGGTTATGATGGAAAAAGCGACTAGTGCCAATATTGGTATTGTTATAAAACCAAGCCAGTTTATATAATCTGTAGAACACGGTACACCGGATGTACACATTTCAAACTCCTGAAAATATGGAACTTTTTGTATCATTGTATGATATCCAGAAATAAACATATCCATTATTGATAATGGGAGAGCGTATCGATAGGCAGATATACCATCCTTAAATACTGCAACCCCTAAAATAATTGCTAAAGGAAACATGAAGATTCTTTGATACCAATATAGCGCGCAGGGTACAAAGTGCATTATTTCACTAAAATATAAACTACCAAGCGATACGATGATGAAATCTATTCAGGAAAGGACCAATGGTTTATTCATTATTTTTCTCTTCTATCGCTTTATCAACCGCTTTTTTCAAATCATCAATGCTTTGACTTCCATCAAATTCCTTCCCATTAATAAAAATAGTAGGTGTTCCGATTACCCCTAATTGTTCTACATATTCTATATCCTTTTCAAGTGAAGCATCCGATTTCCCACTACGGAAATTAACTACAACTTTCTCAACTTCTTTAACACTAGCCATTTCTTTTAGAATATTTATTAAGATTTCTTCTGTAAAATAATCGGCTTTTTCATATTTTGTGTCTTCAGGTAGCTCTTCATAAATCCGATCATGGAAGTTCCAGAACATATTGTTCCCTAACTCCTGATAGACGGATTCTGCGAATTTTGCCGTCCGTTCTGAGTCAATATTGATAAAAGAATTATTAAAATAATAAAATTTCACCTTTCCGGTATCAACAAGCTCTTCCAGAATGGTAGGCACTGCATTATCTGAAAAATTTTTGCAGACAGGGCATTTATAATCACCAAATTCTATAAGTGATACTGGTGCCGATTCCTCCCCGAGGAATGGTTGGTTGCTATAATTTATGTCGATAGCTTTGGGCTCTTCTAACGGCTTTAATTGATTTCCAAAAAGTATGAGAGCCAAAATAACAATAGCAACTAATCCGATCATATAAAATGCATATTTTGCAGACAACTTAGATTGCTCATTTTTTATTTTTTTATTACTCTCCATTATCAAAAACACCTCTTATTAGCTTTATATTAGTTTCTAAGCTTAAAAAAATGATAGATAATTACTCACCTTCTTTCTTGTGTGAAATTTTTCAAGTTATCCTTACTAATTTTACCTGTTCAAACTTCTCTTGAAATTCAAGTTAAATTTACATTTAAAATAGTTCAATTAATATTTAAGTGTTGTTTGTAACATCTTGGAGTTGAAAACCCCAAAAAGAAGAAGAGCAGTTAAGTAGGTAATTGAATGGTATTTTACTAGGATATATTAGTAAACCAGATATCGGTTATATTACCTCATTTTACTAGAATAACAAAAAAATTACAAATAACACTTGAAATAAATCTGAAAGTGTCTAATAATTAATTTGTGAAGTCTTTGTTATAGTATTTTTTATTTTTTTGTAATTATAATTATATAGTGAATAATGTATTAGCAAGAATGGTATAAAGGGTGAAGAATATGCTAAATATTGAGAATGTCTCTTACTCCTATGATAAGAAAACTAAGGTCTTAGATAAATTAAATCTGAAGGTCGAGAAGGGTGATTTTCTCGCTTTGATTGGGCCAAATGGATGCGGTAAAACAACATTGATAAAATTGATCTGTGACCTTCTTGAGAAGCAAGTAGGTACGATTGAAATGAATGGTCTAGACCACAAAGATTTCAAAATAAAACAAGAGGTACTATATTTACCGAGTGAAGACATATTGCCTGAGTTTCTCACCGGACGCGAATATATTAATCTTATGCTCGACCTATACTCTGTATCAATCAATTCAGATTATCTCATACGATTGACCAAATATTATTCATTTGAAGCTGCTTTGGATGTTTTGATTGAAGAGTATTCACACGGGATGAAGAAAAAAATACAGATAATTGCGGCTATGTTAATCGACCCACAGCTTCTAATTGTTGACGAGACGTTAAATGGAATGGATGTAGAGTCGCGAGAGGTAACGAAGCTCTTGTTTATAAATTTCTCTGGACCGGAGAAGACAATCATTATGTGTTCCCATGACCTTAATCTTTTGGAAGAAATGTGCAACAAAGTTGTGATTTTATATGATGGAAAGATTCATACACAGGAATCCATAGATCATGTTCATAAAAGTACTAGTCTCTTATCGATTTTTAGAGAGATTATAAATCATGAGGATTTAAAAAATGAGATATTTAAAGATAGTTCAGATTTATAGTGTTTTAAAAAAAACTAATTATATGGTGATTCTATTAAATGAGATTATTTCAAATTAAAAATTTAGCTGGTTTATATAATACCTTTTTTTTGCGTAAAATTCTGAATTTTGGTGTGCTAAAAAGTCCACTCATAAGAGTTTTACTTTTGTTGGCTTTTATCATTTTGCTTACATTCATATCTTTTTCGATATTCTCTTTTTTTTCTGAATCACTTCAACAAGAAGAGACTGTTTTATTTCTACTGAATACTTATTCAACTACCATAATTCTATGGACACTCGTTGTGACGATATTTCTTAAAATTGTTTTTTCAAAGGTTGATGGCTTCTTAAGGATGACGATAAACTTCCCCATCAACAGTAAGGAAAGAAATTTCTCAGTATTTCTCTATGAGACTTTTATTTCCTTTGTGACAATTTTCCTCCTGTCTTTCTCGGTTGTATTATCTATCGTTTTGATTCATAAGTTTGACTTTGCTACCATATTAATTGTGAATTTAATATATGTAAGTACCTTTACGTATTTAGTGCTTCAGGTCATTTCGAAGATGGTATCCTATATTTGTTACTTTTTGCGAATTCCAAAGTTATTTCATGTTTTAAATCTATCCATTTTAGTTTTTATTTTCGCTCTGTTCTTCAGAGAAGCTCAAGGGGTTGTTAAGAAACTCGCTGATGATTTCACAAGTGGGACAAATGAGGCGACAAGTTTTTTACTTTTCTTTCAATATGTTCATCAAGAATACGGATTTCTACTAACAACAATAATTTATGGGGTACTCGTTACAATCCTTGTAGGGGTAATTATCATTATTCCTGATAACTCTTATATGTCAAATGCGAAAAACATTCTCATTGCAAGGTCGAAATCAATTCGTTTAATGAAAGCATACGTCCTGAGTTCCTTGCGAAACATGAATACATTAAATACAGTAGCGCTCATTTATTTAGCAGCGATTACCTTGGTCATTTTTCAACTCAACAATTTGATCTTATACGCCATAAGTATACTTGCGTTTAACAGCATTTACACCTTTATTAACTCGCAAAATTTACGCCTAGTAATGTACAGGTTTAGTTATGTTGTATGGGAGGATTATTTTTATATGGTGGGTTCCCAAATCACTATAATCTTCCTCGCTTCACTACCGATATTATTGCCAGGAATAATTATTGTGGATTCAGTGGTACATCTCATTTATCCGTATTTGGTAGTTATATTGGGTGTCCAAATTTTCGTTTTGGCTGGGATCTTATTTCCACCTTATAACGATAATCCATTTTCAGTTGTGACAAGTATTATTGTTGTCACAGTGCCAGTTTTTATCATCAGCATAGCCCTTTCTTTCTTAAATTTAGGTCTTTTGCTAAATAGTCTACTAATCTTATTTTTTTACATTGTTATCATTTTATTTAGTATCCAAGGGTTGATTAATATAAAAAGGAGTCTGAAGAATGAAAAAGACGTTTACAATCATTAACAGTCTGGTTTTATCGATAATTACAACGTTAATCATCTTGACGGCTAGCTTTATGTTCATGCTGTTTAGCAGTGGTGATGAAGGGGATAGGACGACGTATTTCGGTAGCTTATACTTTTCTAATAACGAAGCGCTAGACGGTTCGCTTGCATTACAATTTGGAGTGGCGAGTGGGACACCGATTTGGATTACATTTGCGCTCTTGTTTGTTGTGTACTTAATTGTATATCAATTCACCAAAAATTTTAGGCGGAAGTCATAGTGACTTCCACCTATACCTTACATCAGATATCATTTCTATTTTTGACAAAGTTGTTTTTTGGTAATTACAAAAAAATGCTATTTACAGTCATTCTTGTAACATTAATTCCGTTTCTAATTTATCCTAGCTTTATGGCTCATTTTATTTTAAAGTTCTATGTGGTTTTTTTTGTAGGACTGTTTTTATCATACATAATTCATGAATACTTGCATATTTGGTGCTTAAAGAGAAGCAGGGAAGAAGGTGAAATTGTCGTTGAATTTTCGCTTATGAAAATCTCTCTATATCCGCAATTTGAACTGTCCAAAGGGGAAATGCTCAAGGTAGCATTGCTGCCAGCGCTTATGTTACCTATTGTTGGTCTCGGATTTGTTTCTATAGGGACGTGGATGGAACAAACATTTCTCACCCTAACAGGATATATTTATATTCTTCATGTTATTAATATCCTTCCTCCTCTGGGGGATGGGATTATGATATTAAAAGCTTTACTTACTAATAACTCTGCTTGAAAGGAGGTGAAAACATGGCTTTAGTGAATAGTTTTATGATTTCCGTATTTTGTTATTTAGCGTCTTGGAAAGATAGACTTGTCTCTAGTGTGCAAGAATTTAAGGTGCAATATAATGCATGGTTTATTGTACTATCAGCAGTTCTTTTGACGCTTGCCTTTTCAATCTATGCAGGCCTTACAATTTGGTGTGTAACTTATAAAGGGATGGCTTTCTCAGGATCTTGGAATTGGAAAATTACAGGGATAAGCGTAAATGCAAAATGTGTGTAATGATGAAAAAGCAGGGGTGCGAGCCCTGCTAATTCAGTAACGACGATGGACTTTCTGAATTTATCAGTTCAGAAAGTCCTTTATTTTTTTAACTTCTAGTTGCGCTGATGGCAATTAGTAGTAGTTAAAAGCGTTAACTCACATACTCTAAAATAACTTTATAATATATTAAGTAATGAATAACCAATATTGTAAGTAATACATAAATTACCATATCGATATTAATCTGGACTGAAACCATGTGCAATAAAAAGGCGATTGCTGTCAATATGGGAATGACGGATGTGTAAAACATATAAATTCGCTTAGTAGCAGTATGGTAAATTACTTGCGTACCCTCGTCTTCATCATTAATCTCTGGCGGTTTCAGTGAGAAGGGTTTTCCATTGTTCAACTTTTGATAATAATATGTGTAAATAATGATGAACGTAGAGAAAACAATGTATCCTATTATTATTATGCTCAAAAATAAATGAATCCTATACTCACCAATTTCAATAATTGCAAAATTCGGGTTTCTCAAGACGAGATCGATGTACCCAAAGAAGATTAATAAGGTAAAGTAAAAGATAGCCATAATTAAAGGGTGATATAGTTTAAACTTATTCATAGTTTATCATTATCCTCTCTAAGACTGAATAAATCTTCAACCTTACAATCAAAAACTTTAGCCAATTTTAAAGCGAGTACGGTTGATGGAATCATTTTGTGTTTTTCAATAAAACCAATGGTCTGACGTGATACCTGAATTAAGTTGGCTAGTGTTTGTTGAGAATAGTTGTACCTTGCACGATACTCCTTAATCCGATTCTCCATTATTTGATCTCTCCTTATAAAATAATGTAAAACATAATAAACATTTTGTAAAGTATATTTACGTAGGAGAGTCGATTTATCTTTTTCAGAGGGGGGTTCTTGGTAATTGAAAATAATTCTTTTCATTTTTAAAAATTCACTTAATATCAGAAAAAGAGACAAAGGGTCACATCCCCTTGTCTCCGTTGTATTAGGCTTAAACTGCGTCTTTTAATTTTTTCCCTGCCTGAAGCTAGGATTTTTCTATGCAGCGATCTCCATTTGCTCCCCTGTTTGAGGATTACGTTCAGTTCTTGCTGCACGTTCTTTCACAGAGAAATTATCGAATCCTAAAATTTCCACTTTATCGCCATCTTGTAATGCTGTAGTGATGTATCTAATACTGCATCAACTGCTTTTGTAGAATCTTTTTTTGTAAGCTCAGATTGTTGAGCGACTGAGTTAATTAATTCTGTTTTGTTCATCGTTATGTACCTCCTGAAAATAAAGTCCTATCAATCATGGACTCTATTAGGTGCGCCCGGCATGGGTGTAAGCTATAGGGTGGAAGTCCCGAGCCTCGAAGGCAGTAGTAGGGGTTAGCCAAAGACAAGGGTGTCCGTGGCAACGCGGAATCTGAAGGAAGTCGGAGGCAAATCTCCGCCCCAAGGAACACAAACTGCATACAAGGCTAGCTATCATTGAGTAAGTTTGCCTAACAAAACAAAGTTCATACTGCAGTTGGGATACCTAATTGCCAAACACCACCTTCAGGTTTCGGGGTTTCTACTCTTCGGACAGGCATTGGTTAATGCCTGAATGGATGCAAAGTAAAATTTCTTGTTATGCGGTGACTTCTTAAGAAGACTTTGTAAACGTATTGCAGGCAGTTTTTACACTAATAGAACCCTGCCATAGAACGGACTCACTTTCCGGACTTTCTTATCCAACTAAGAAACATATTGATGGACCTAACACATAATGGTTGTGTGAGCTATGGATAAGCCTCGTTCCTCAATTATTTCCATAAAATCACGAAAACTCTAGTTGTACCGCATGACCGCCTTACTGTGAGAAATGTAAATTTTAGATATTACTTGCAAGATGTTCGAGCATTAGAACCCATTTTTTTATAATTTTCATAATGACGATGAATTACGTATAATGAGATTATGGAATATGGAAGGGTATACATAACTTTAAATACATAGGGAAAATTTTTTTATCATTCTATTCTAAGCAAATAATCGATTAAAGGTGAAATGATTATGATGGCTGGTCTTATGAAGTCTTGGACAATATGGATGAAAATTGGCGTAATTTTATTCGGGGTATTCTTACTGTCGTGGTTGGGTCCTGACGAAATAGGTCTTACTGATTTGCTTATTTCATTAAGGGAAGGTGAAGAAACGGGAAATAAGCTAATGCTTGCCGTTTTTTTGTTAATTTCTTTAAATACAGTTTTAGCTTTGTTTCATTATATTGGTGCACTGCTGTTGGGGGACGAAATCGCTGTTCGTTTAAACCGTCCATGGTTAAAAATCGTCATTCCTCTTATTGTTATTCCCCTCGACTATATCGTGATAAATGCTTATTATTCTTTAACATATTCATTTAGCGCATATGCATTGTTATTGTTGTTAGCCATCTTATTATTGCAAGCCTTTGAAAAGGATAGGCTAAAGCCCTTTATTAAAACGATTATTTGTTCTCAATTAATCTTTGGGATCGAATGGCTGAATGAGATTCCTTCTTTGTCTAAATATGGATTTGGACAAGGGTCGATTTCAAAGGAATTAAAGGATATAGCGGTTCAAATTGGATTTGAGCAATCTTTAACATTGTACAGTTTAACTTTGTGTTTAATTTTTGTTATTAATGCTGTTATTTTAGCTGTGTATTTTTCATTGGCTGAACAAAAGTGGCGGATAAAGCAAGAGCTTCATTATGCGCAGTTGGAAGCAATGCAGTCAAGATCAGGACGGGAAGCATTATATCTGGTCCATGATTTAAAAACGCCTCTTACAGCAATTGAGGGGCTGAATTCTTTAATTAGTTTGAAAGTGGACGATTCTAAAATTAAGGAATATTGTCAAAGGATTTCATCATCGATTCAATCCGTTAGCGACATGATTTCCGAGATTTTATATGATGATAAAAAACATTGGTGCCGTATAAAAGATTTAGTTGAATATGTCGAAGCAAGCAGACTGAGCGGGACAAATCTTAATCTGAAGGTAGACTTTCAAACAGATCCTGAAATTAAAATTTTCATTAATAAAATCCGAATGACAAGGGCATTGGTGAATTTAATTGACAATGCCTACGATGCAGTGAATGGAGTGGAAGATGGAAAGATTCTGCTTAAGGTTAAAACCTATGAAAATGAACTTTGGTTGGGGGTAACAGATAACGGGAAAGGGATTTCACCTAAAGATCAGGAGAAAATATGGAAAGCTGGGTTCAGTACGAAATCTCATCCAGGGATGGGATTAGCTTTCGTACGACAAGTTGCTGAAGGACATGGTGCCTCTTTAGAAGTTGACAGCAAGCTTGGGCACGGGACAATAATTTGGATTAAACTTGCTGAGAGGAGTGTGTCAAGGTGAACATTTTAGTCATTGATGATGATGCATCAATTCAATATATGCTAAGTGAAATTTGTGAATTTGCCGGCTGGAATGTAAATACGGCTAACAACGGAAAAGAAGGGTTAAATGTATTTGCAGAAGAAGGGGCGGGTGTTGTTTTAGTTGATTATCATATGCCGGAAATGGACGGAATAAAAACAGTGGGTGAGCTTCGTAAACTTAATGCTGATGTTCCGATTCTTGTATTAACAGTCGATGAACGACAGGAAATCGCTGATCGCTTTCTTGAAGCAGGCGCAACGGATTTTGCCTTAAAGCCAGTAAAAGCACCTGATTTGATTTCAAGAATTCAACTGCATGCTCGCCTTGCAAAATTAACTCAATCAGCTCCGCAGCAAAAATCCAGTGAAGAAAAGGATGTTTTTGTAACAAAGGGAATTAGTAAGAGAACACTTAGTCACGTTAGTGATTTTCTACAATCTAATCGTGAACCTTTTTCTGTTGATACAATTTCTAAAGAAGTTGGTTTGGCTTATCCGACCGTCTATCGATATATTATGCACTTACTTGATGAAGGAAAAGTGGAAACCATTGTGAGTTATCAAAAAATAGGAAGACCGAAAAATTTATATCAATGGATTGTTGATTAATAAACTGCCTTAATACAAGGCAGTTTGAGTTTGTAAACAAAAGGGTTTCCAATTGATATTTCAACAAATTTATTGGAACGGAAGGTACGAGACTCCTGCGGGAAAAACGCGTCGAAGGGAGACCCCACAGGCGCCAAGAGCGCCGAGGAGGCTCCCGGACCCCCGCGGAAAGCGAGTGCCTGGAGTGAAAATCAACGTTCATATTTTTAATCTCTCAAAAAAATGTAGGCCATCTTAACTAAAATCGAGTTTGTCAACAGTCTGAAACTGCCTTAATACAAGGCAGTTTTTTTTTATTATGAAGGGGGGAGCGCCGTTGCTGCACAGACCGTTAATGCAACAAGACTTTTTCTCTTTTTTTTCTGTATTTTTATATATTCTGATAATATAAAATTATTTTACAACACTAAAGATTCTAATATAAATGCCTTCATTGAATGTCTTCAAGTTAAATGAATGAATTTATAAGTTAATGCTCATGTAGATTTTGCTATCAGATTCTTTTTGCACCAGTGTAAAGTTTGAAAATGTAAACGCTTACCGATGGTGAGTTGGATGGCATGAGTGGCCATCATTGTACCAATCAATTGTCTATTAAATAAAGACCATGCAATTATTTTGTGAATGTAACGATTGGTGGTTAACCATATTGAGGAGGACTTTATTATGCAAGCACTATTAAAAGAAGAAGTTCAGCAGCCAAACCAGTCCAGGAAAAAGCATCCTCCAGGACTGTATATGCTGTTCGCTACTGAGGCATGGGAGCGCTTCAGCTACTACGGAATGAGGGCAATCCTTGTTCTTTACCTAACGGCAACGGTTGTAAACGGCGGGCTTGGAGTCGACAAATCTGCGGCAATGGGCATATACGGATTCTTTACTGGTGCCGTTTATATTACGCCAATGATTGGCGGATACTTGACTGACCGTTTCATAGGCAGAAGATTGGCGATCACGATTGGCGGTATTTTAATGGCGCTTGGTAACTTTTCGCTATTCGCAAGTCAGAGTTTGACAGCGCTTTACATTGGTCTTGGTTTATTGATTATCGGTAATGGTTTCTTCAAGCCAAACATCTCGACAATTGTTGGTGATCTTTATGAAGACAATGATCCGCGTCGTGATGGGGCTTTTACCATCTTCTATATGGGTATTAACGTTGGCGCTTTTTTCGCACCGTTAGTGGTCGGGCTTATGAGCTATAAATATGGGTTCTTGACAGCAGCAATTGGCATGATTGTAGGACAGTTGGTTTTCAATTTATTAGGCAATCGCTATTTAGGTGATATCGGTAAAGAACCTACTGGCAAACCGGATGTTACAGCTGGTAAAAAATCAGCTGCACCGTTAACGAAAAGAGAACAAAAACGTACAACGGCAATCGTGATTTTGGCAGTCTTCGTCATTGCGTTCTGGGCCGCTTTCGAGCAAGCAGGGAGTTCATTGACATTGTATGCTAATGACCAAATTGATCGGAATGTATTTGGCTTTGAGGTTCCAACTGCCTGGTTCCAATCATTGAACCCATTATTCATCGTGATTTTAGCGCCAATTATGTCTGCTTTATGGTACAAGCTGGGCAGCTCAAAACGTGGTGACTTAAAAACCCCAACGAAAATGGCTCTCGGTTTAGTCACTGTTGGTTTAGGTTTCTTAGTACTGCTTCCTGCCGTCATGTACACAGGAAACGATACAGCCCTGAAAGTGAACATCCTGTTCATGATTGTAACGTATTTCCTTCATACATTAGCCGAACTAATGATTTCACCAGTTGGTTTGTCAATGGTAAGTAAAATTGCTCCAATCAAGCTTGCCTCACTTCTGATGGGAGTATGGCTGGCAAGTTCCGCAGTGGCCAATATGGTAGCTGGACAATTAGCTGCATATACGCAGTCTTTAGGTTACCTGGAAATCTTCAGTGTGATTGGTTTTGTAACAATTGGTTTAGGTATTGTATTGTTGTTTCTTTCGAAGCCAGTTGCAAAGCTGATGAAATAATGAAAGAATGAGCTGACCCAAAGGCATATAATGTGCCATTTGGGTCGAGCTTTTTTTAGTGGGAAAATAATAGAATCGGTCCAAACTTAGTTATTCTAGAAAGCCTGCGATGATAGAATATCATGTATCTAGTGATGGAAATCATCGAACGTTACGGGCTATATTAGTAGTGGGCTGGCCAGTTTTTTAAAGGCAAGGGACCACGCGCCAGGCCCAACCAGATGTAACATCCACAATGGATAAGGGTAGATAGAGGCTATGCAAGAGAAGGAAGATAAGCGAATAGATGATCTAATCCTTTATGGAAACAGAAGAAAGGAAGAGGAAATCATATCGCTATCCCTAATGGCTTCTGGATGGGCTATACTTATCTAGACAGAAAATTTAAGGTCAGGTAGACTACACATACAACTAGTTATAGAAAAGAGGTCCGATATGCGACGTGATATTCAACTGAATGAACGAGCTTTCTCTTCCAAGGAAGTGGCAGAAGAAGTGGGGATTGCAACTCCAACTGTTCGAAAGTATGGTCAAATCTTAGAGCGGAATGGATATGAGTTTTTGAAAGATGGAGATCGACGTATCTTTGTTAAATCTGACATCGGAGCGCTTATAGCGCTACGCGATACGGACAAGCCCCTAGACGATACAGCGAAAGACCTGGTATATCAACAAAAAGAAAGATTAGAAGGATCCAATGAAACACAGGTAGCGCTACCCGATACATATGAAAATTTGTCCCGCGACCCCAATCAATTAAACGAGGCCCTAATGTTTTTAGCTAATGAACTCGCAGCCACACGTGAAATGAATGTCCAACTGACAAACGATATGTCAGAGCTTAAAACAAAGGTTTCCCGGCTCCAGCAGGATCATCATGTTATAAGTTCTAGTATTGGAAATTCAGCGCAAAGAACTAATGCTAAAATTGAACAATTAACTGAACAACAAAATGCCCATTACGAAAAATTGCTGGAACAAGAAAAACAAAAAAGTGAACTCTTACAAAAAGAAATACAAAATATGCGGGACGAACAGAAAAAAGAATGGAGTTCACAAAATGAATTTAATAGACGTTTAGAAGTGACTATACAAAAACGTTCCGAAAAATGGCGGGGGCTTTTCTCCATATTCAGAAAATAAGGTGCCTGTTAAGGTTTTTTGTCTAGCAGTGTATTGATTTATGGAAGCGAATTATTGATGTAGAAACATTTGATAAATATTTTTTTAATAAATAATGATGGATAAAGCATTGAGATGCGAATCCACAAATAAAAAATTCATAGTGACAAATATGATTTACGTAGCTGAAAAACAGAATGAAGAAAGAATATTTGATATGCATCTAAAATAAAATGCAAAATTTGACGCAAGCAAAAAAGGCAGTTTAATAAAATGAGAGTTGAGCCGGTTGAGAACTTGTATTCCAAAACAAGTGTCATCCTTACTATAGTCGCTCCAGACAGGAATTGATCGGCATTTTTTTGGTGTTTCATATCGCTGGGCGATATAACTTACAAATAAGTTCGAAACCTTTAGGTTTAATAGAAAAGTGGAATTCAATATACAAACATGATATACATCCGAATGAACGTGTATTCCTTTCTAAGGAAGTAGAAGAAGAATGTGATGCAATACCCACTGGCTATGTTTTTAAAGATGATGGTTGCCTATCTTTATTCAATCTGACATCGAAGCGCAGATAGCGTTAAGCGATACGGACAAGTTACTAGAGGGTACAGCTAAAGGCCATATCTACAAAAAGATAGATTAAATGAATCTAATGAAACAGAGATAGCGAAAACCGATATATATGACAACTTAACCCTTAATTCCAAACAAATAAAAGAGACTTTAATGTTTTAATCAATGAACTCAGGGCTACGCGTGAAATGAACGTTCACTGACAAACGATATATCTCAGCTAAAACAACGGTTTCCCAGCTCCGCAAGATTCATATCCTTAATAGTATTCCTCAATAAAAGGGCTTATCGGTTTTTACCATGTTACGTATCGCTGGGCGATATAACATGAAAATAAGTCCACAGAACCTTCATCTTTAAATAGAAAGGGAAGTCCGATATGCAACAGGATTTACATCGGTATAAATGAGCATCCTCTTCAAAAGAAGTGGCAAAGAAGTGGAAATGCAAAATCTATGTTCGAAAGTATGTTTAAAACTTAGAGCGAAATGTATAACC
The DNA here is from genome assembly GCF_018613455.1 of Bacillus sp. ISL-78. NCBI lineage: Bacteria > Bacillati > Bacillota > Bacilli > Caryophanales > Bacillaceae > Bacillus > Bacillus sp. ISL-78. Next base: position 14,253 of record NZ_JAGGQC010000023.1, on the reverse strand, counting down.
GTTGTTTAAATATGGAAGTTTTATACCTTCGTTCAATCCGACATCGAAACGCGTAATGCGCTACGCGATACGGGCTGCCCCTCTAAACGATAGAGCTAAAGACCTTTGTATCAAGAAAAGGAAAAATCAGAAGGAACCAGAAACAGAGATAGCGATACCCGATACATATGATATTTTAACCCATGTTTTCATTCAATTAAAAGAGAGCTAAATTTTTCAACCAATAAACTCGCAGCTACGCGTGAAATGAACATTTAACTGACAAACGATATGTCATAGCTTAAAACTGAACAACAAAAATCCATTAAGAAATATTACTTCAATAAGAAAAAGGTTTCATTACTTTTTTTTAGTCTCTTATACGATATTGTGGTGTTAATAACGATTTAAACCTAGGCAATCAAATCAATAGTAGAAATTCCTTTGTTCAACTATTCAGGATCACTATTTTCAAATTTCAACAATTTCCCGAGAAATAATTACAAATTCCGAGTAGTTATCGACAAAATTAGAAGGTTCTAAAAGATGTAGTAAAAACATTGGTGAAAATTATGACCAATTGAGTTTTTCAACAAGGAATTCAGATAGGAAGCCTGGTTGATTGAGTTAAAAACTTGATTGAAGACATTTATGGGGTATTGAGTATGGGGAAGTAGACGAACCATATCTCTTTTGAATGAAAGCGTATGTGTTGAGAAGAACATACCATTCAGAACTAAAGATATATAAAGGGGTGAATGAGGGACAACCTAGGATAGTACTGAAGGCAGCTAAAGTGCCTCGAGTAGCGACCTGTGATCACTCGAACATTACAACAAGACCTAGAAGCAGTCAAAGAGAACAAGGCTAAGGCCTAAGACAAAAGGAGGCCCCAAGGCAAGGGATACATATGTCTCGTAGGGTAGTCAAGACCAAGCAGGCTAAACACTGATAGCGTTTTTTATAGGTGAATGGGAGCCTTCTAAGTAAATTAAGGAAGGCAGCTAGATCCCCGCGAGTAGCAACCTACGCTAGTTGACAAATACTAAGCAATCTCTAATTGGTCTATAAAATCAAATTTATAAAACGTTATAAGCTTAGCACCTTAAACAGGTGCTTTTTTATGTGTTACCATACATATAAAAAGATTTTTCTACCTGATTTTTAAGATAAAAGTCCTTTTTTTTCTTTAGAAGTTTACGATTTAATAGTATCCAGTGTGGGTATTCATGTTCTTGCAAATTACAAAGATCATTTTAAAAAATGTAGAAGGAGACTGTTTATATTTTCGATTTTACATCCTTGTTTTTTTACTCCTGAAAGTGATTGGAAGAAAATAAGGGACGTAAAAAGGTGCATTGGAATGTAGATGTCTGTATGCCCTAAACCCGCTGAATCTCCATTACTCCTACACCCACTTATGGTAGGGATAGGCGTCTCCAAGTGTTCATGCTCCATAATAAACAATCTATTTATTTCACCAAAAAAGTCCAGCTCTAAAGGTGTTACCTAGCATAAAATATAGTAAAATTTATTGCTTTCAGGAGAGGGTAACATTGACAAATCATGAACGAATCCCGAGTGGGGTTATCGTAATGTGGAGCGGATCCATTAAGAATATTCCAACAGGATGGTTGTTATGTGATGGAACGAAAGGAACGCCGGATTTGAGGGAGCGCTTTGTTCTGGGAACAGCTGAAAATTCGGAAATTGGCGATAGGGGAGGGCATAAAAGAATAAAACTAGACAAATCCCAACTTGCTCCCCATAGTCATACCGGAAACACGGCTGAGGCTGGAGACCACACACATATGGGTACGACGGATGTGAATGGAAGCCACACGCATACGGGAACAACGAATGTAGCTGGAGACCACACACATATGGGTACGACAGATGTGGCTGGAGACCACACGCATACGGGAGCAACGAATGTAGCAGGAAATCATACGCATACGGGTATGACGGATGTGGGTGGAGACCACACGCATACGGGAACAACGAATGTAGCAGGAAACCATGTGCATACGGGAACAACGAATGTAGCTGGAGACCATACGCATACGGGAACAACGAATGTAGCTGGAAGCCACACGCATACGGGAACAACGAATGTAGCTGGAAGTCACACGCATACAGGGATGACAAATCCCTCTGGAATACATTCACACCAATACGTTGATCGTGGCGACACAACCACTAATAAACCGGCAGGCGGGAATCAAGCAGCAGCCAATAACACTTCCGGCATTTATACCACATCTCCAGCAGGGGAACATACCCACAACTTTACGACATCTGAGGCGGGAGCCCATAGCCACGACTTTACGACATCAGAAGCGGGAGCCCATAGCCACGACTTTACGACATCAGAAGCGGGAGCTCATAGCCATGATTTTACGACATCAGAAGCAGGAGCCCATAGCCACGACTTTACGACATCAGAAGCGGGGATTCATAGCCACGATTTCACGACAACTGAGGCGGGGAATCATAGCCATGACTTTACGACATCTGAGGCGGGGGCCCATAGCCACGACTTCACGACATCAGAAGCGGGGGCCCATAGCCACGACTTCACGACATCAGAAGCGGGAGCCCATAGCCATGATTTCACGACGTCAGAAGCGGGAGCCCATAGCCATGACTTCAGGACAAACTTGGCAGGTAGGGGAAAGTCAATTAACATAATGAATCCGTACTATAAACTGGCCTTTATTATGAAAAAATAGACCAGCTAAGGTCTAGTGGCTTTTTTTCTTTTGAGCCGGCATTTTCGCCTGGAAGACAGGTTAGGAAAAAGTGCCCTACCCAATGGTCAGAACATGCTCATAATTATATTGAAAAATGAGAAACCCCTTTAATAACATCTATATATGCCTTGTTGAATGAAATATAGGGGTTTAACGAGGATTCAGAATGAGTGTTCACTTAACAAGTGAAAATCTTTAAAGTTGAAGACCTCCCAGTTTACCGTGGGAGGCCTTTTCTTATTTGGTGATTTCAACAAAAAATACATATTGTTCCGGGGGATGGAGGAGAGCATCAACTCCTAGAATCATTCCAAGTAAAAGGTGTTGTTAAAATTGGGATAAAATGGATGAATTTTGCTTCGGTTATGTTGCATGAGTTTGATATGAAATGTATTAGGAGTAATTAAAAACAGTTGGAGTTAACCTCAGAAAAAAACTCACCCCTGAAACTTGATGTCTGGAGGTGAATTTAAAGGATTTGGAAAATGAATTCGAAGCTTTTTGGGAGTTGGATATTTACATCTAAAACTTAGTCTACTGTGAAATTATTTTTTATAGGTTCAATTATTAAGGGACTGAAAGTTTCCTTTCTATTTTTGTATTGTTCGATTATCTTTTCTTTATTTAGTTCAATTTCCCGGATCCCTTCCATAATATCGAGAGCTAGTGTATCGGAATCGGTTGAAACGACTAAATTCTCCAGCCCAAGGGATTGAAACAAATCAAATACTTTAAATCTGTAACCGAGGGCGATACAGGGGACATTTCCTGCTAAGGAAAGGATATTGGCGTGAAGTTTAAAGTTAATGCTCAAACTGCAGACAGAGAGTTTTTCAATAAGCTCTTCCTCTGAGTATAATGATGGATCATAAGTCACATTCAACGGGTCATTCAATTTATCGTAAAGTCGTTTGGAGGCCTCCCGGTCACTGCCCCAGACAACGTACAATAAAATTTTATAACCCGACTTTATTAATTTTTTGGATACTTGAAGAAGCGCATTTTCAATAGCAGCTTCATCCTGGCCGTACAATCGGTTGAATGTTGTACCCCAGTTTATTGCTGCTATTTTTTCCTTTTTCCTAATCACTGCGGGCGGGTTAAGCAAGATCCCGGGATCTCCAATCAGTTTAATTTTGTCACTGTTGATTCCAAATGTCTCTAGAACCTTCTTGGTAATGGGTCCCCTTACACCAACAAATGCTGCTTTTTCAAGGGTCTCACGAAACAAGATTATATCTTTTTCTGTAAAAGTCTTTTCTAATGATAGTGATTGTCCTGAGTTTATAATGTCCAGCTGTTCTTTAGTTATCCAGTCAAGGCCGCTTCCCCATATAAAAACGTCTTTTCCAAGGTCTATTGCCTGTTTTAGTGCTGCCATATAACCGGGGAGTAATAGGGAACCGCCACCTAAGATAACTGTGTCATATTCTTCCGTATGATTGATATCCACGCCAGGCAGGGAAGGAACAATTTCAATCTTGGTAGAGTAATTATAGTGCTTATTTAACTCTTTAAACACGTTCCATAATAACTCGTCCCCCAAGTTGCCAAAACCAATCCAGCCAATATATAATACTTTCTTCAATACACTCATCCCTTAATTAGAGTTTTATAACACTCGAGCAGATTGGCTACACTGAATTTAATATTAAATTTTTTTAACATCCATTCACGCGAAGCCGACCCTGCCTTTAATAGACGGTCAGATTGAGCTAGTGAAGACCGAATGTCATTTGCCATTGTAAAGCGGCTGCAGGGTTTAAGAGAGCCATGGTCCCCAAAATAACAATGCCAAGCATCTTCGAAATTATGTTCTTCCACTAGACCGAAATATCCATGGCTTCCAGCCGCGATAACAGGTTTGCCGCAGGCCATAGCCTCCAGGGCGACTCTGCCCGTTCCAACCACACAGTCAGCCAATGAGTAATAATGCTGTAAATCAAGTCTTTCACCCACTAAATTGATGAAGTTATCTGTTGATGAGCGATGTATTGTATCCGTTATGTCTTTTATTTCTTTAAATCGAGGGCCGTGACCAACAACTACAACATATAAATTGGGAATGTCCGAAAGCTTTAAGTCTTTACAGGCTCTCAGAAAAATCATGCAGATGTTTGCCTTTGTCCATGCTATTCGGCTGCTGTATAAAAGAACAAATGAATCCTTTGGGATCCCAAGCTGGACTTTTAGATCAGAGGAGTCTGATGGGGAATATCGAGTGGTATCTATTCCGTTAGGGATGACAATCGTCGGTTGATCTGTAAGCTTCTGTATGAATTGTTGGATTGGTGGGCTTACACAGATGATTTTATTTGTCAGGGGCAGTACTTGCAATAGTTCGGATTTTGGATAATAAGTTCCATGCACTGTAAATATTGAAGGAATACCAAGCTCTTTTGCTGCTTGGAAGGTTAAGAAAGCTGAAGGAGTTTGATGGCTATGAATAAGTGTTATTTTTTCAGTCATGATAATCTGTTTGATTTCTTTACATAACTTCTCCTGTAAATCCGCTGGAATTGGAAGAGAGTAGGGGAATGGGACTTGGTAAATGGGACATTGTAATCGATTGAAGGATTGTAATAATGAACCACCCCTGCTTATGATGACGATCCCTATGCCTTTATTTATCATTTCCTCAGCCAGACTTAAAACATGTGTCTCAGTACCGCCTACATCAATTCCATCAAGTGTCATAAGAACACGCATGGTAGATTCACTCATATCTCTTTACTGCCTTCCCCAAAAAATTCGCGGGAACGCTGCATAGGATGGAGACGATAATAATAGAGTGCTTCTTTTAAATTTTCGATACGATAATTGGAGTTCAGACATTTTGCGATAAATTCATAGTCTTCAGCACCCTTTATCCTTCTGGTAGGGCCACCTAACTCATCAAAAATCACACCGCGGAATAAAATCGTTCCATGACAAATACAATGCCCTCCATTCCAATAAACTTCCTTTATATCCTGACCGTACTTAAGCCAGTGTACATTATTCTGGTTTTCAAATTCACCATCTGTAAAGACTTTATAGTTTGTCCCAATCAACACATGGTCTGGATTCATTTTTAAGAAGTTCACTTGTTGTTCAAACCGGTTTGGATGAGATAGGTCATCACCATCCTGTACAGCAATATACTCACCAGAAGATAAATAATAACCAGTATTCAATGCCCCTGAAAAACCAACATTCCTGGGTAGGTCCACCACTACAACTGGGAATGAAGGATTGGTTTTTTTGATCCAGTTATCAATCATTTCAGCAGTGTGATCAGTAGAATAATCATTTACTATAATAAGTTCTATATTCTTATAAGTTTGGTTAAGTATACTATTTAAACAGTCATCAACATATGGGGCTACATTATGACAAGTCATGACCACACTTACTAACCCGGGAAATCTTTCGTATAACATTTTTCATCACCTCGGACATACTATATGTGAAATTGGTATCAAAGGTGAAACTTATCAAGCAAAATAATTAAATTGGTAATTCTACCTTTCTTCAAAATATTCTATTTAGTTGTGTCAATAACTTGTCTACTGCATATTCTTTAGAGTGCAAGAAAAGTTTAAGAATATGGAAAGGATGAAAAGCTTGCTATATACAGATTTAATCTTCGGGCATTTTCGGTCATTAAAAGAGGCCCTTAAAGGTTTGGTCAATAGAAATATTATCATCACAACACATTTCTCGGGAGTGACAGGACAATTGATTAAAGTAAAGGATGACTATGCCGTATTGCGGGAAACGGGCGATAGCTTAGTATACATCCCGATTAGAAGTATAGAACTGGTAACACTCGTCGAGGAGGAAGAAATATAATGTTTAATGAAGTGCTGAACAATCTAATCACTCATAATATACAAGTGGCAACAGACACAACTTTAGTGGAAGGACTATTGGTGAAGAGCCAATCTGGTTTGATTGAAATCGTTGAATCGATAACAGGGTATGAAAATCAAACAAGGCTTGTCATTATACCGATAGTTTCCATTAATTTTGTGAGAGTTGCAGCTTAGAATAAAAGTTATGCCTTCTATAAGTTTTTCTTACTTTCCCACATAATCCTCAATGTGTATATAAGATAAAACCTGGTCCGAACCTTGTACGGATGCCTGTGAAGTTCATTTTCTAGTAGTGGTAGTTTCATAAAAGATTCACCTTGCATTTTTCAGATGAAACCGAAGGGAAATTTGAATGTGAAAAGGAAGGTGATGAAGGACTGGGAATGTGTCACCTGAAATTTTCTCATTTTTTTGTATAGCGCCATTGTTCATTTGTTTGGCGATCCAGACGAAGTGGAGTGTGGACTGTTTACAGCTGTACTCTGTTTTCCATTACTGGAGACACCATTTAATACCTTGTAACTTCCTATTTAACTATTAATTGAATGGGCGGCATGATGTAATCATCGCTTGAATCCGTAATATAGGGGTTTGTAAGGTGGAGATTAGTGAAATGCTAACTTTCAGTTTTAAAGGAGATCTTTCGTAAGTTCACTGAACTTATGGGAGGTCTTTTCTTCGATATTTTTTGTTCAAACGTAATACTCTACGGACCTAAATTCTAATTTACATATCTAAAACAGCTGGAAAACAGGGAAAAGGAATATGGACGGTTCCAAGGAATTAATGATTTATACAATGACTATTTGTATGAAGTGATTGATGAGTATAATCCGGGTCATAACTTTGTTTTAATTAAACAGCTGGCGAAAGTCCAGGAACGCGATGGAATATAATAATAATCATTCAAGAATTTAAAGGAAAACGGGTTCCATATAACCATATATGTTTGGGCATTCTCAGCAAGAGCGTTTGGGACATTCACAATTAAATGCCCACCTTCCGAAGAAAAGGCAGCTTAAGGAAAGCCCAAAGGGTAATGTCCTCTATAATTATATCGAAATAATATTATTGGATTTATCCTCTTATAAGGTTAAGAGGATTGCACTGATGAATGTGTTATCAAAAAAACAGGTGAATTGATGGTTATTTCCTCAACGGAATGTAATTAATTTTGGTCAAGTTCCTAACTTTCACGAACAATACCAGTTTTAAAAGGGGTCGAACGTGTGAATATTCGGAGGAGCATCGTCATTCATGGCTGAAAAGGATATTGGGGGTCGACGTATCTACATATGGTTTCTTATAAACATATTTATATTTTTCGAGAGTTTCGACATTATATTGACAATAATATAGTTACTCATTACAATTGAAAATAATTCTCAATATGGTACAGGGGGCACCAATGGTTATGTCAAAACGAAAAAACAGCAAAAAAGCGATATTAATATCGGCAATCGTTTTAATTCTATCAACGCTTTTACTTGGATGTACAAATGAATCAAAAGAAAATTCAACTTCAAACAAAGACAGTAAAGACATGCTTACTTTGGCTTGGCCGAGGGATATAGGTGAAATGAATCCGCATGTCTATAATCCTTCTCAATTATTCGCTACATCAATGATATATGAACCTTTGGTCAGCTACCAAGATGGAGGTAAGCTGAAACCGCATTTAGCTGAATCTTGGGAAATTTCCAAGGATGGGAAAGAATATACGTTCAACCTCCGTCAAGATGTGAAATTTTCTGACGGTACAAGCTTTAATGCTGAAATTGTGAAAAAGAACTTTGATACTATATTGAAAAATGTTGATTTACATAGTTGGTTGGGCTTTATTACGAAAGTGGATCATACGGAAGTAATTGACCAATACACATTTAAACTAACATTAAAAGAGCCATATTATCCTACTATTCAAGAGTTAGCCGTTGTTCGTCCAGTCCGATTCTTAGGTGATGCTGGATTCCCTAAAGATGGTGACACTTCTAAAGGTGTTACAAAACCAGTCGGTACAGGGCCATGGGTTTTGGAAGAATATAAAGCAGATGAATATGCTATTTTCAAACGCAATGAAAATTATTGGGGTGAACTCCCTAAAGTTAAGAAAATCAAAGTCAAGGTCATTCCTGATGCGGAAACCCGTGTTCTTGCTTTTGAAAAAGGTGACCTGGACCTAATATATGGTGAAGGTGCCATCAGTCTGGATGCTTTCAAACAATTAGAAACATCAGGTAACTATCAGACTAGTATTTCTGATCCGGTTGCGACAAGACAACTAGTTATGAATACGAAGAAAGAACAACTTTCAGATTTACGTGTTCGTCAAGCGTTACAATATGGATTTAATAAAAAAGCAATGGTTGACGGAGTTACTTCTGGGTTGGAAGAGAAGGCAGATTTCATTTTACCGACAAACCTCCCGTATACTTCAGACATTGATGTAACAGCGATTGATTATAATGTCGAAAAAGCAAAAGCTTTATTAGATGAAGCAGGATGGAAGCTTCCAAAAGGAAAAAACGTTCGTGAGAAAGACGGAAAGCCGCTAGAAATCGAGTTAATGTACGACTCTGCAGAATCTATTCAAAAAGCAATGGCCGAAACATTACAATCTGAGTGGGCGGCACTAGGTGTTAAATTGAATATCGTTGGAGTTGAGCTTACGGTACAAATTGAAAGATTCAAAGCTAATGATTTTGAATTGAATTTCTTTAGTAACTATGGCGCTCCATATGATCCACATACTTTCGTAAATGTCGTTGGTTCAGAAGGATTTGGTTTTAACGAAGCCATTTCATCTTATCCGAACAGAGATGAGTTGTTAAAACAAATTGCAGATGTTCCTGGAACAACAGATGAAAAGGAACGTCAAGAACTTTACTCAACCATTTTGGAATCACTGCAAGAACAAGGAGCGATTGTGCCTATTTCTTATATTAAGAAAATAGCTGTTTACCAAAAAGATGTATCTAATTTTAAATTCCCTGCTAACCGGGATGAACATCCATTCACAGGAATTAGCATCGAGAAGTAAGTTACAGGAGGGTTTTCATGGGCACTTATATCTTGAAACGAATTATGGCCATTATTCCGATCTTTCTCTTGGCCACTCTTCTTACGTTTGGAATGATTCACCTTTCACCAGTGGACCCAGCTGAGGCATATTTATCTGCAGCACATATCCAATCTACAGATGAGATATTGGCTCAGAAAAGACATGAGTTTGGCTTAGATCAACCCCTCCATGTTCAATATGTAAATTCTATTATTAAGATATGCCAATTTGATTTTGGCATATCTTATCTTTCGAATAAACCTGTTTGGGAAGAGGTAACCTATCGAATGCCAGCGACCATTCAGTTAGCTTTAGGTAGCATCATATTAGCTATCCTGGTCAGTGTCCCTCTTGGATTTTTGGCAGGCATAAAGAAAAACAGTGGTATTGACCATTTTAGTCGCCTTCTCTCTTTTTTCGGGGCGTCCATCCCTTCTTTTTGGCTTGGTTATTTATTGATTTTTTTCTTTTCTGTTAAACTCGACTTATTTCCTGTCGAAGGAATCGGGACTTGGCAACATCTGGTTCTTCCTTCCGTTACTTTAGCTTTGCCATTAATAGCTTTGTATACTCGACTATTACGTGCTAGCGTTCTTGAAAATTTACAGGAACCTTATGTCCTTTTTGCTCGCACAAGAGGGATTCATGAAAAAGTCATTATGGGAAAACATGTATTGAGAATAGCCATATCCCCAATGATTACTGGACTGGGGATGAATTTAGGAAAGCTGCTGACTGGAACCATTATCGTCGAAGCGGTCTTTTCCTGGCCAGGATTCGGTCGTTATTTCATTGAGGCTATTTTTAATCGGGATGTTCCTGTAATTCAATGCTATGTGCTTTTAGCTGCGGGACTATTCATTTTTAGCAACTTGATCGTTGATCTAATCCAAATGTGTATCGACCCACGCATCTCCAGAAAAGGAGGGCATCGTCAATGATAACAAGTCTTCGTATTATGATGAGAAGTCAGAAAGTGATTGTCCTTTGTTCAATAATATTAAGCTTCCTATTTATCATCACCATCTTGGCTCCATGGATTGCACCTAATGATCCTATTGCTGTCAATTTAGCTAATAAACTACAGCCATCTTCCTTTGAGTATCCATTGGGAACAGATCATTTAGGAAGATGTACGTTATCACGCATCTTATATGGAGCTCGCATTTCGTTAGGATTTGCTACATTAATCTTTATCTCATCTTTAGGCATCGGTTTGATTGTCGGAACCATTGCTGGTTATAAAGGCGGATGGGTGGACCAGGTGCTAATGAGACTGTGTGATGGTGTTATGGCATTTCCGAATCTTTTGCTCATTCTTGGACTTGTTGGTATATTGGGACCTGGCCTTAAACAGGTCATCATAGCATTGATGCTTGTGCAATGGGTGTATTATGCGAGAATTTTCCGAGGAATGGTACTTAGTCTAAAAGAACAAAACTATATAGCGGCAGCTAAAATAAGCGGTTCTTCTCAATGGAAGATAATAAAGAAACATATTGTTCCAAATGTTCTTCCTCCGCTCGCTGTTATGGGTACATTAGAAATGGGTTGGGCCATCATGGATATATCGGCCATGTCGTTTCTAGGTTTGGGCGTCCAACCACCTACACCAGAATGGGGAGCAATGATCCATGAAGGGAAATCCTATATTCGGACGAATCCAGAATTAATGCTATATCCAGGTTTGATGATTATGCTTGTTGTCGTCACCTTCAATTTATTAGGCGAAGCGCTATCAGAACGTTTTGGAGTCAAACGTCGTTAATAAAAAGGAATGAGAAGATTGAGAACAGAACGGTCGAATGTATTAACAGTGAGCGATCTACAAGTAAAAGTACAAACAAAGGAAGGTGCTACCACCCTCGTTCAGGATATTAATTTTGAACTGGAAAAAGGGAAGGTATTGGGCCTTGTTGGGGAAAGTGGAAGTGGCAAAACCGTTACGAGTATGTCCATTCTACAGCTTCTTGATCGGAAAACAACGACAATTGAAGGGAGCATTACCCTTCAAGGACGAGAATTAAATGGTTTGGGCGATAAAGAAATACGTGGAATTCGCGGCAAGGATATTGCCTTTATTATGCAAAATCCGATGAATTCATTTACGCCTGTTTTTACAATTGGCAATCAATTTGTCGAAACGATTAGGTCTCATACCGCATTGAATAAAAAACAAGCAAAAGAGCTTGCCATCGAGGCGATGCAAAATGTAAACCTGCCAAATCCCGCGAAACTGTTAAAAAGCTATCCTTTTCAACTGAGTGGAGGTATGCTTCAACGCGTGATGATTGCGATGGCCGCATGTTTACAGCCTTCCGTTATTATTGCTGATGAGCCGACGACTGCACTCGACGTACATAACCAATTACAGGTACTGCGCCACTTGGATAAAATCCGTTCTGAATATGGAACATCCATTTTACTCATTTCTCATGATCTTGGCGTCATTTCTGAAATGGCAGATGATGTAGTCGTTATGCAACATGGCAGAATTGTAGAAACAGCAAATGTGTATGAACTATTTGATAATCCGCAGCATGAATACACAAAGAAACTGCTAAATGCCCGCCTTAGCATTAAACATGAAGAGCCTATCACCCATATGTTGTGATAAATGGACTGCATTTTTTTGAGGGGTGAACAAATGAGTTTATTACAAGTAAAAGCAGTAACTCATAGCTATAATTCTCATACGTTTTTAAAATGGAAAGAGCCTTCTAAAAAAGTACTCACTGACATTTCCCTCTCCATTGACGAAGGAACATGTTTAGGGCTGCTTGGCACGAGTGGAGCTGGAAAAAGTACTTTAGGAAAAGTGATCCTTGGTTTAGAACGTCCACAGCAAGGACAGGTTCTGTTTCAAGGGCATGATATCTATACTGCTGATAAGCTTACCCGACAAAAGATACGCCGAGATCTACAAGTCGTCTTTCAGGATTCCTATTCAGCTGTCAATCCACGAATGACCGCGGAAAGTATTATAGGCGAGCCATTGGAAAACTATGAAAAACTAACCGTAGCCGAACAAAAAAGAACGGTGATCGAGTTATTGGAAAGAGTGGGCCTAAGTGAAAAGGATTTAAAAAAATACCCCCACCAATTTAGCGGTGGACAATTGCAAAGAATTAATATTGCTAGAGCAATCTCTCTTAAGCCACTGCTAATCGTCTTGGATGAATCCGTAAGCAGTCTGGATATGGTTAATCAAACACTGATTTTAGAACTATTAAATGAGTTAAAAAAAGACTTCGGCTTATCTTATCTTTTTATTACACATGATATTAAGGCGGCTTATTCAATCTCTGATACTTTGGGTGTACTGGAAAAAGGGGAATTAATCGAGCATTTCAATTCTAAAGATCAGTTTTTTTCATCAGAACATCCTGTCGTTGAACAGATGAGAAGTTCCATACTCGCTGAGCATCCGCGTTTTCGTTCTCTTCCAATGAGGATTAACAAGTCCTAGTTTAGAATATATCTTTGCCGGTTTCCATTTGAAAATCGAGGCCCTTGTTTATCATATTGGAGGAGTTGCAATAGCATACTTTATACTGGTTATTCGTTTACTGCGATTTAGCGATGTAGATTTCGTTATGACTAACGTTGAATATCCAGCTGCCATCTGGCAGCTCCTTTTGTTTCTAAAAGGGAAGTTGATTGCACAAGCTATCAAGCATTTCGCTGTAATGGGGAATGCTTTTTATTTTTGCCTTATAAATGTATAAACAATAATAATGTAATTTAATTCAATAATATTTTATTGTAAAAAACGTGTTAAATTCAAAATGACAATAAATAAATGAGGTGCTTTTCATGAAACGAAGTTCAACACTCTTTTTAAAGGTAGCTGTTATTTTTATCGGCATTCCGGTTCTTGCTTTGTGTCTATTTTTGTTGCCTCAGATAGCGAATGAAGCAAATGAAGCATTAGAAAGAGGTTCAGATTTGGCTTATATGGTATATGGCCTATTAATGGTTATGTATGTGTCGGCAATCCCCTTTTACTTCGCTTTGTATCAATCGTTTAACCTATTAAGCTATATTGACAATAACCAAGCTTTCTCGGAATTATCTGTAAGAGCTCTAAAGAAAATCAAAAAATGTGCCATCATAATCAGTGGCTTGTATGTGGTGGCCCTACCATTCGTCTATATCATGGCGGAAGTAGATGACGCACCGGGTCTCGTACTAATCGGAGTGGTCATGGTTTTTGCCCCCATGGTGATTGCTGTCTTTGCGGCTGTCCTTCAAAGACTTTTACAAGAAGCCATCGATATAAAATCAGAGAATGACTTAATAGTCTGAGGTGAATAACATGGCAATAATAATCAATATTGATGTGATGCTGGCTAAAAGGAAAATGAGCGTAACAGAACTTTCGGAAAGGGTTGGAATAACGATGGCTAACCTTTCTATATTGAAAAATGGAAAAGCAAAAGCGATTCGACTATCCACGTTAGAAGCGATTTGTAAGGCTTTGGACTGTCAGCCGGGAGATCTTTTGGAATACAAAAGTGAAGAGGGAACTCAAGGAGAATAGATCATTTAGGTAGGCTGCCGCGGCAGCCTTTATCTTATGGAACTACCATGAAAATAGACT